>JAGWTS010000132.1 GCA_028868875.1 Burkholderiales bacterium
CAGCCAGTCGGACAAGCGCAACTCGTGGCGCCGAGAGCAGACCACTTCACCCAGGTACACAATGTCAACAGGGGTGGCGGCGATGGCTTCGTAGAATTCGAAAGTCGTTAGTTTGGGCCAGTAGTACAGCAAAGGGCCCAGGGAAAGCTTGATCATGGCGGGCTCCTTTACTTCCAGGGACGATGGTAGGCACCCAGCGTATGCTGCTGCCCCTCGGCAACCTGGTCCAGGCTTCCCATCCACGCCGGTTTGGGGGTGTAGCGGTGCGGGTTGGCCAGGCAGTGGTCGATGGCTTCGCGCCAGACCTTGGTGACCTGCCCCACATAGGCCGGGCTGCGCTGGCGACCTTCGATCTTGATGGCTTTCACACCCATCTTGAGCAACTGCGGCAGCAGCTCCAGCGTGTTGAGGCTGGTGGGCTCTTCGATGGCGTAGTAGTCGTGCTCGTCACCGACGTCGAAGCGGCCTTTGCACAGCGTGGGGTAGCCCGCGTTCTCGCCGGGGGCGTAGCGGTCGATGAGCACGCCGTTGAGGCGCGACTCGCGGCCCTGCGGGGTTTCGACCCAGCGCACGGCCTTCGGCGGCGAGCACACGCCGTTGGTGTTGGGGGCTTCGCCGGTGGCGTAGCTGGACAGGGCGCAGCGGCCCTCGACCATGACGCACAGGCTGCCGAAGCCGAACACTTCGATGTCGACCTCGGTGCCCTGGATCACCTGGCCCACCTGCTGCAGCGTGAGCACGCGCGGCAGCACCGCGCGCCGGATGCCGTAGCGGCGGCGGTAGAACTCGATCGCCGCGTGGCTGGTCGCCGAGGCCTGCACCGAAAGATGCAGGCGCAGGGCCGGATGATGGTCGCGGCAATAGGCCATGACGGCACTGTCGGCGACGATCAACGCATCGGCGCCGAGCGCGGCGGCGCGGTCGACCGCCGAGCGCCAGGGGCTGGTGTCGCGCGCGTCGGCAAAGGTGTTGAGCGCCATCAGCACCTGCGCGCCTCGCGCATGGGCATAGGCCACGCCTTCGCGCACCTGGGCGTCGTCGAAATTCAGGCCCGCGAAGTTGCGCGCGTTGGTGCCGCCCTTCAGGCCCATGTAGACCGCGTCGGCTCCGGCGTCGACGGCCGCCTGCAGGGCGCGCAGCGAGCCGGCCGGGCAGACGAGCTCGGGAGCGAAGCTTGATGGGGTTGGGGACGACATGGGGGTCGCGGCTGCGCGTGGCAGGCGAGAACCCGCCACGGCCGGGGCCGCAAGACGGGGATGCTCTTCCAATCCGGCGTGCCGCCGTTTGAGGCAGGTCAAGAGCCGGACTCACTGCGACGGCCGGCCGGGAAATGGGCGGCGGCTCGCCGCCAGTTGCGTATCAAGAATCTCTTCACATGACCGATAAGCCCGATGCCGGGCTGGCGATCGAGCGGCATCGCCGCATCTGTGCCCGTGTTGCAGTGCTGTGGAAGGTTGTAAACATGAATTCCGTCGAATCCAGACTCCGTCCACCCGCCGGGCCGCGCGCCCGAAGAGTCGGCATCGGCGCCCAGGGAATCCGGGGCGACCAACAGCCCGGGCGCATCGCATCCGGGCCTGCTGCATTGCGAGCTCTGCCGCGCTGAAGAGCGGCGAAGAGCACCGCTTGCTCGTCTTCCTCGATATCGAACGCAGGATGACCCGCTCCGCAGCGGGGCTGGCCCGCTCTGCGCAGCCCTCGATCGATTGCTGAACCAGGAAAACAACAACATGAATTCCTCTGGCACCCTGACTGTCGGAAAGCGCCTCGGCGCCGTCATCCTCACTGCCGTTCTCGGTTTGGCCATCGTGGCCGGACTCGCGACGAAAGAACTGGGCCGGGTCTACGACGCCGCCAACTTTGCCAATGTCAATGTCGTACCCAGCCTCCTCGCTCTCGATGAAGCGAGCGATGCCGTCGCCAATTTGCGGGTCAACGTCTTCCTGCACATCTTGACGAGCGACTCCGCCACATTGACCACGCGCGAGAAAGCGATGCAGGACGCCCGATCCACCGTCGACGCCGCGCTGAAGAAGTACGACCCGTTGATCGCCGACGACAAGGACCGCCAGTTGCTCGCGACCGATCGCTCGCTGCTGGCCCAGTACGACGCCGTGCGGACCAAGGTTCTCGCCCTGTCCAAGGACAAACACAAGGAAGAAGCCGCCCAGCTTGCCGAAGCGGAAATGGCGCCTGCTGCCGCAGCGTTGGCGGCGGCAATCGTCAACCATCGCGTCTACAACATGGAACTGAGCGATGGGGGCGCGAAGGAAGGCCTTGCGATCATGACCAGCGCCAAGGCCACCTTGTGGGGGGTCGGCATCGCGACGGTTCTGCTCTCGATCGCGCTGGGCCTGTCGACGCTGCGCGGCCTCCTGCGCCAACTCGGCGGCGAACCCGGCTACGCGGCCGCCATTGCAACCGAGATCGCGGGCGGCAACCTCGGCGTCGCCGTGCAGCTGAAGGACGGTGACCGCACGAGCCTGCTGTATGCCATGAAGACGATGTGCGACAGCCTGGCCAACGTGGTGGGCAACGTGCGCCAGAGCGCCGACGGTGTTGCCACCGCCAGCATGCAGATCGCGCAAGGCAACCAGGACCTTTCCAGCCGCACCGAAGAGCAAGCCGGCGCCCTGGAAGAGACGGCGGCGTCGATGGAGGAACTCGGCGGCACCGTCAAGCAGAACGCCGACAACGCGCAGCAGGCGAACCAGCTGGCGCAGGGAGCCAGCAGCGTGGCGATCAAGGGCGGCGAAGTGGTCGATGAAGTCGTCCGGACGATGAAGGACATCAACGACCGCTCCAGGAAGATCGTCGACATCATCGGCGTCATCGACGGCATCGCCTTCCAGACCAACATCCTGGCGCTGAACGCCGCGGTGGAGGCCGCCCGGGCCGGCGAGCAAGGGCGCGGCTTTGCGGTGGTGGCCGGCGAGGTTCGCAACCTGGCGCAGCGCAGCGCCGAAGCGGCCAAGGAGATCAAGAGCCTGATCACCGCCAGCGTCGAGCGCGTCGAACAGGGCACCGTGCTCGTCGACCGCGCCGGCACGACGATGACCGAGATCGTCGCCTCGATCCGGCGCGTCACGGACATCATGGGCGAAATCAGCGCCGCCAGCACCGAGCAAAGCTCCGGCGTGGCCCAGGTCGGGCAGGCGCTCGCCCAGATGGACCAGGCGACGCAGCAGAACGCCGCCCTGGTCGAGGAATCAGCCGCGGCAGCGGAGAGCCTGAAATCGCAGGCCCAGCAATTGGTGCAGGCCGTGGCGGTGTTCAAGATGGCGCATGCGCCGGGTGTCGCCCCTGCGAGCAAGACCCTCGGGGGGCCTGCGCCGCGCTACGTGCCCGGGCGTGCCGCGGGGATCCCGCCGGCCGGCGAACGCCGCAGCCCCGACCGCGCCAAGAACGTGACGCGCCTCGAACCCGCTGCGCGCCCGCCGCTCGTGAATGCGGCCCCTGTCGCGGTGGCCCAGGCCAGAACCGGCACGGACGACTGGGAGAGCTTTTGAGGCCTGTCGCACCTGCGTCATGACTTCGGCGGCTGCTTGTTGACCTTGTCGAGTTCGGCAATCAATGCGTCGATGCCGCCCTTGCCGAGAATGGGCGCGAATTGCGAGCGGTAACTCGTAACGAGCCAGATTCCGCCGACGTTGACGTCGATGATCTTCCATTGCCCGGATGCATTCAGCAGCCGGTAGTCGAGCTTGACCGGATCGCCTGCGCCCCGCACTTCGGACTGCACCACCACTTCAGAGCCACCCGGCGCCGCTTGCGTCTTCGTGATCTCCACCGTCTGGTCCTTGATCTGCGAGAACGCTCCGGCATAGACCCGCACCAGCAGCGACTTGAACTCCGCCTGCAGCTTCGTGCGCTGTTCGGCGCTGGCGCTGCGCCAGTGCGGGCCCACCGCCGAACGCGTGACGGTCTCGAAGTCGACATGCGGCATGACCTTGGCGTCGACGAGAGCGACGACGGCCGCGGTATCGCCGTCCTGGACGCGCTTGTCGGCCTTGGCAGCCGTCAGCACGTCGCCCGTCATCTGGCGTACGAATGCATCCGGCGCAAGGTTGGCCCAGGCGGTCGAGGCCAGCGCGATGAACGCAAATAGGGCGGTGATCAGATTCTTGGCGTACACGGTCATCCTTTCATTGCGGTCGGGATCGGGTCCGCCGCGGCAAGCGCCGAGAGCCCGGGAAACACGGCTTCCGGCGACTTGATTTCGGGCAGGACATAGACGATGCCGCCCTCGTTGCGGAAATGCGGCCAGACCTGGCTTTCGAAGAATGCCGGCGGCAGGTTGATGCAGCCGTAGCTGATGCGCTTGTCCTGCACCCGTTGCGAGGCCAGGCGCTGCAAGCGGTGTTCGGCCGGGTTGGTCAGGCGCACCTTGTGCATCGAGACGGCGGCGTCGTAGTCGACCCACACGACGTCTTCGGCAAGCGCGTTGCGCCCGGGGCGGGCGACGAAGCGGCCCGCCGGAGTGGTCCGCTCTGCCGGAAGAACGTCGGCGATCGGGCGCGTGCCGATTCCCACGACGCTGTCGTCTCCGGGGGCCGAACCCAGCAACACCGTGCTCGCACCCTGCAACCGGCCATCGGGCTGGAACAAATAGATCCGCGCCAGGCGCTTGTCCAGGATCACGAACCAGCGCCTGCCGTTGTCCGAGCTCGCGACGATCCAGGCCGCCAATCGACGAACCTCGTCAGAAGCGGGCTCGGCGCCGAACTCGGGGCGCCGCGGCGCGAGCGCATGCGGCGAAAAGGGTGGCACGGGGTGGATTCCGGAGCCGGAACCCGGCCCCGTGCGCAGCGGCAAGACGAGCATGAGCACGGCGGCCCCGAGCAGCAATCCCCGCTCGAGACCCTCTGCCCATGCACCGTCGAGTCGCTGGAACATCGGCCGGCCCGACTGGGCAGTCTGCGCGGCCGAGCGCTTTGCGGCAGCGGGAAGTTCAGCGGGCATCCATCGCAGCATGGCCGAAGCGAATGCTCAATTGCGGTCCGGACGCGGCGCCATGGCCGCGCCGCCGTTGTTGCCCGCGTCGTCGTCCGGGTGCTGGCTCGGCGCCGCGGCGGCGTCCGCGTTCTGGCTCTGGCCCATCGACCCGGCCTGTGACCCGGTCTGCGCCCCGTTCGCCTCGTTGGCCGCAGCGGAATCGCCATACGAGCCCGTGCCGGCTGCGGCGGCCTGGCTGACCTGGGTGCTGTCGGCGGAGGCGGGCATCGACGCGGTGGCGGCTGTCTGCGGTGCCGCTGCCGGCCCGCTGCCTTCGTCGTTCGATTGGGCCACGACCAGGCCAATGCCGCCCACGAGGCTCGCGGCGACTGCGGTCGTGATCATGATCTTCTTCGCCTTCATCAATGACTCCTTTCGTCTCCGGCCCGGAGGACCGGTCATCCATTGCCTACACCGGTTGATGGCCGGCAGGGTCAACACTAGCCAGGGCGGCCCGGCATCGCAGTCGGAAAGAGGCGCTGTCGCAAGTAGGACAAGAGGCCAGGCCCGGCAATCGACGGGAGTTCGTTGCAGCAGCGCATTGCGCTTGGCGATGCGGTGCATGTCAGCCCCGTCCGACAGGGCATTGCGCGATTGACCGACAGGAACCCGCCGCAGACGCTCCTAGGCTTTCAGTACCGACCGCATTGGCGGACGCTTTATGGGAATCGACCATGATCGAGCGGATTCATCTGAAATACCTGGCAGCCTCCATCGCGACGCTGTCGCTGCTTGCGTTGAGCGCCTGCGACAAGGGAGCCGGCGAGAAGACGTCGATGGCTGGCAATGAGCAGCATTCCTCGACGGGCGCCGAGATCGCGGGCAATCAAGGAGCCGCGGCCGCAACGGGCACCGACGCCACCCTCACGGCGCTGGTCAGAACGGCGCTTGCGCATGATCCGGATCCCACGCTGGGGCAGATCGATGTCCAGGTTCTGGCGGGAAGGGTGTCGCTGCAAGGCCAGGTGCCGACCCAGGCCGCACACGAGCGGGCCCTCCAATTGGCCGGCACCGTCGCCGGCGTGCGCGGCATCGACGACCGGCTCAGCGTGAATTCGTCGGGTTGACGAATGAGCGTCCACGGCTGCCGCACACCGGCCGAACGACGGCCCTTGCGGCGGCGATCTGGAGATTCGTTTCATCTTCCCGTTCCGAGACCCGAGTCTCGAAAGAGCGAAAGGAGCCATTCCATGCGAACGACCCTTCAATGCCTGATGCTGTCCCTCGCCGTGCTCGGCGCGGCGGCGGCCGAGGCCGCAAGCGGCGGGCACGCCAGCGCCGCCGCCGCGGCGAATGCCAACGGCGGCGTCCAGGCGGCAGACCCGGACACGGGCGCCCAGCGTGCGGCGGATCGCCGGGCCGTCACCGCCAAGAGCCAGGCTGCGCTGAATTCCAACGGCAAGCCTTCTTCGGACCGCGACAAGGGCAAGGATCGCGCAGCGGACCGTCGCCACGCGCGCGCCGCGCCCGAGCACGACAGCCCGTGACGCCGGACGACCCGATGCGCCGCGGGGCACGCGACCGCGGCCAGTGGCCCGAGGCCATCGACACGCGCCATGACCCGTTCCGCCCTCGACCGGCTCGCCCCGCATCGCTTCGCTTGCGTCGCCTGTTTCTCTGCAGACGCGGAGGAACAAGCCGCCAAAGCCGCCTTCGACCGGAAAGGGGCGCGCGCGACGAAGACCCCGAGCAAGGCCTCGACCCGAATTCTCAAAACCCGCTGAAAGGAAATTCATCATGAAACTCAAGACACTTGCCGGAATCCTGATTACCGTGGGCCTGGCCCTTCCGCTCGCCTCCCGTGCTGCCGACGACGCCGACTCGGACCGCGGCGGCGCCCACGCCTGGGTCAAGGACTCGGTCATCACGACGCAGATCAAGGCTCAGCTGGCGGCCAACCAGCCTTCCTCGCTGGCCAAGGTCCACGTCGACACCGACGCCAAGGGCTATGTGCGCCTCAGCGGCCGGGTGGACACGCAGGCCGACGCGGATCGCGCCGTCGCCGTCGCCAGCACCGTCAAGGGCGTTTACCGGGTCGAGAACCGGCTCGCAGTGACCGGAGACCGATGATCCGGGCTTGCGCTCCCCGTTGGCTTTTCGTCCCGCCCCTGGTCATTTCGCTGGCCGCCTTGCTGGCCGGCTGCGCAACCGAAATGCCGGGCGCGGGATTCCCCAAAGCCACGACCACGGCGCTGATCGACCCCTTGCAGACGCCCCTGGGGCAGCAAACAGCGGCATGGGCCGCGGACCGGCCCGAGCGATCGGGCTTTCGCATCCTCACCAACGGCGTCGACGGCATGTTGGCGCGCATCGAGATGATCGACGCCGCCACGCGCACGCTCGACCTCGAGTGCTACATCTTCCGCCTCGACGAAAGCGGCGGACTGATCGCCGCCGCGATGCTTCGCGCCGCCGACCGCGGCGTGCGCGTGCGCGTGCTCCTGGACGACGGCGACACGGCACCGGGCGATGAGCGCATCGCTGCGCTCGACGAACATCCGAATATCGAGTTGCGCATCTTCAACCCCTTTGCCTACCGCGGCCATTCCAATGTGCTGCGCGCCGGCGAATTCGCATTGCGCGGCGGCAGCGTGAATTACCGCATGCACAACAAGCTGCTGGTGGCCGACAACGCGATCGCGCTGATCGGCGGGCGCAATGTCGGCGACGCCTATTTCCAGATCGACCCCGAATCTCACTTCGGCGACGACGATCTGTTCGCGGCCGGCCCCATCGTGCGCCGCATGTCCAAGAGCTTCGACGAATACTGGAACAGTGCGCAGGCCATTCCGGCGGCCGCACTCGCGCAGGCGGCGCCCGATCGAGGCGCCCCGTTGCGCAGGCTTCGTGCCTCCTTGCTGCGGCCGCGGCCCGAACTCGAGGCGAAGGGGCTGCGCTACACAGCGCGATTGAAGAGCGGCGAGCCGCTCGCCGGCATCCTCGACCAGCCCGCGCTGCTGGCCTGGGGCGCCGCGCAACTGATCGTCGACAGCCCCGACAAGCGGCGCGTGATTCTCGGCCAGGAATGGGGCACGACGGCTTTCGAGCCGGTGATGCAGGCAATGTCGCGGGTGAAATCCGAGCTGCTGATCGTGACGCCGTTCTTTGTTCCGGGCCGCAAGGGCATGGCGGTGATCGAAGGCCTGCGTCGGCGCGGCGTCGAGGTGCGCGTGCTCACGAATTCGTTGGAAAGCACGACCGAATTGGCGGTGCATTCGGCCTACTCGCGCTACCGAACGCAATTGCTGGCCGACGGCGTGAAGCTCTTCGAGGTGCGCGCCCAACTCGGCAGCGCGGCCGGCAGCGGCGCGCCGCAATGGATGGCGCGCTCGGGCCACTACTCGCTGCACGCGAAGCTTTTCGTGTTCGATCGCGAAAGCATCTTCATCGGTTCGATGAACTTCGACGAGCGCTCCGAGAACATCAACACCGAGATCGGCGCGCTCATCGACAGCCCAGACCTGGCACGGCAGACCGCAACGCGCTTCGAGGAAATCACGCGGCTGGAGAACGCCTACGCCGTGAAGCGGGTGCCCGGCAGCGACGGCCATCCGCCCCGGCTCGAGTGGCTGACGCGCAAGAATGGCCGGCTGATCACGCTGAGCAAAGACCCCGCGCGAAGCCCCTTGCAGCGCGTGAAGGCCGGCTTGATGGGTTTGTTGCCGCTCGACGGGGAGTTGTGATGCGCGCCATGAAATGCGGGCATCGAACCAGGCTTGGGGGTGCATGAAAAAGTGGGCCCTCTCGGCAGGCCTCGTCGTCGCGCTGGCGAGCGCCGGAATCTGGACGCTCTCGCGCGAGCAGACCCTCGGTTGGTTGGCCGAGCGTGCTGCATCGCATTCGGGCGGCAGGCTGCACTATGACCATCTGCGCGGCTCGCTGCTGGGCGCGATCGAGGTCGGCGACTTGCAGGTCAAAGGTCCGTTCGGCCAGCTCGAGATCGACGACGCGCACATGAAGTGGCGCCCTCTCGGCCTGCTCGCAGGGCGCATCGCGGTCGATTCGATGAGCGCCGGGAACGTGCGCCTGCGGCTCGCGCAATCGGGCAAGCCGGGCCCGCCTCCCGGGTCGCTGCGGCCCCCACTGTCTTTTGCGATCGACGCATTCCGGATCGACCACCTCACGCTCGAGACCGACGCGGGAAGGCTCGATTTGCACCATCTCGCCGCAGCGCTCTCCGGCAACCGCGACCGGCTGCGCGCCGAAGTGAAATCGCTCGCAACTCGATACGGCACGGTCCAGGCCGACATCGGGGTCGGGACCCGTGCACCCTTCGCGCTCACGGGCGAGATCGACCTGAGTTCGCTCCAGAACGGCGACTACGGTGCGACCGCAAAGCTCGGGGGTTCCGTCGTCGATGCGGTTGCGCAACTCGACGCCCGGGCGCGCGAGGCAAGCGCCTCGGCAAGGCTGGTGCTGGCGCCTTTCGATGCCCAGCCGCTCTCCGCGCTCGAGTTGCAGCTGAAGGACTTCGAGCCGCGCGCGTGGATGCAAGCCTCGCCCACCGCGATGCTGTCCGGCGAAGCCCACCTCGCCGCCGACTCGGGCCGCAAGCTCACCGGCTTCGTCGAGCTGACCAACGGCCTGCCCGGCCCGCTCGATGAGAACAGCCTGCCCTTCACTCGCCTGCGCGCATCGGTGCGGGGCGTTGCGGCGAATCTCCAGATCGAAGACGCGATGCTCGATCTCGCTGACGCCGGCCGCTTCACCGGGCGCGGCGGCGTGAAGAACGGAGAGCTCACGCTCGCGCTGGCAACGAGCGGGCTCGACCTGCAGGGCTTGAACACGCGCTTGAATCCGACCCGGCTTGCGGGCCGGCTCGCGTTCGGCGGTGACGTCGAGGCGCAGCGCATGAAGCTCGAGCTGGCGCAGCCGGGCTTGCAGCTGCGGCTCGCCGCCGCCCTGAGCGACCGCGTTGCGTCCATCGACGAAGCCTACGCGCGTGCAGGTTCTGCCGAATTGAGCGCGCGGGGCCATCTTGCGCTCGATGCCGAGGGCGATTTCGCGATCTCGGGCCGGCTCGCCGGCTTCGACCCCTCGCGCCTGGGCCAATACGAAAGCGCGCTCGTCAACAGCCGCTTCGAGCTCGCCGGGCAATTCGGCCCCGTGCTGCAGGTCGCAGCGAAGTTCGACCTGCACGGCAGCAGGCTCTTCGGCCTGCCGGCAAGCGCCAGCGGCAGCCTGCGCTCGAGCCGCAGCGACCGTCCCGACGTGGCCTTGAACGCGAGCCTGCGCATCGGCGACACGCGCGTCAGCGCAAGAGGCAGCGTAAAGGACCCGGCACGCATGCAATCCATGGACCTGGCGCTGAGGCTTTCGGGCCGCAACCTCGCCGATCTTTACCGGATCGTCGGCCTGCCGCTGCCGCCGACTCCCCCGTATCGCATCGATGGCCGGCTCCTGCACAGCGGCCAGGTATGGGAGCTGCGCCCGTTCGCGGGGACGGTCGGCAAGAGCGACCTCGCGGGACACTTCGAGCTCGATCGCGGCGCCGTGCCCCAGTTCATCGAGGCGGACATCCGCTCGAAGCGCCTCGATCTCGCGGACCTCGCAGGATTCATCGGCGCGAACCCCGGCGCAGGCGCCAAGACCGCAGAACCGAAGGCCGCACGCGTCATTCCCGACACGCCGTACAACCTCGCGAAGTTCGGGTCCGCGTCCGCCGACGTGCGCTTCGAAGGCGAGCGCGTGATGACCGACAGGCTTCCGATCGACGACATCAGCGCGCATTTGGTTCTGCGCAACGGCGTGCTCGCGCTCGCGCCGCTGGACTTCGGCGTGGCCGGCGGCAGGATCGTCTCCGACATCACGCTCGACGGCAGCAAGCCCGTGATCAGCGCGCGCGCGGACATGCGCGTGCAGTCGCTGCAACTCGGCAAGCTCCTGCCCCGACTCGATCTGGCGAAGGCGAGCGTCGGCGATTTGGCTGGCCGCGCGACGCTGCGGGCACACGGCAACTCGGTCGCGGCGATGCTCGGCGCGGCGAACGGCAGCACCACGCTCGTCGTCGGCGCGGGCGAAGTGAGCGACCTGATGCTGCGCCTGTCCGACCTCGACCTTGCGAACGCACTGCTCGTCGTCCTGCGCGGCGACCGCAACATCCCGATCCGCTGCATGGTCGCCGATCTCGACTGGAACCACGGCGTCGTGCAGCCGCGCCGGCTCCTCCTCGACACCCGGCATACGACGCTCACGGGCGAGGGCACGGCCAACTTCGGAGACGAGACCCTCGATCTGCGCCTCGTCGCCAGGCCCAAGGACAACAGCCTCTTCGCGCTGCGCGGACCGATCGTCGTGAAGGGCCCCTTCGCCCATCCGTCGGTGAGGCCGGATCTGGGGCGGATCGGCGCGCGCGGCGCCGCCTCCGTCGCCCTCGCGGCCATCGCACCGCCGCTCGCGCTCGTCCCGTTCGTCCAGTTCGGCCACACCGAGGACGCGCCTTGCGCTTCGCTCGTGCAGGCGGCGCGGGAGGAGATTCGATCGCCGGCACCGCCGCTGCCGCTCGCGACGGGTCAGCGCACCCGCAAACCCGCATGAAACCTTGGTAGGCCGTGTTGGGCTCGAACCAATGACCAAAGGTTTATGAGTTGATCCGCAGTGAGGTGTGGCGCTCGCATGTTCGGCCGCGCGTCATGGCCTCATACCCAAACGAGAGACGACCTCCATCGCCAGGCACCCAATGTCGATCTCGAAACGTACGGTAATTTGACGTACAATGAGCCTCTCGCTGAAAGGTCCCCATGCCCACGCCAGACCCCACCCGCAGCGCCCGAGTCGAAGCCCGCATCGCACCCGATGCGTTGGCCGTAGTCCGCCGCGCCGCCGAGCTCCAGGGCCGAAGCGTCAGCGACTTCGTGGTAGCCGCCGCCTTGAAGGACGCCCAGCGGACAATCGAGGACACGCAGATCCTCCGCCTGTCGGTCGAAGATCAGCAGCGCTTTGCCGACCTGCTTCTGAGCCCGCCCCCGCTCGCCCCCGCGATGAAGCGAGCCCTCGAGGCGCGCAAGAGGCTTATTGCCGACGCGAAGTGACGGTGCCCTTCCGCGTCGAGGCGCTGGGCCCCGGCCATAGCCGGGATGGCTTTGCGTGCGGTGTCCAGGCGCTCGACCACTATCTAGCGAGCCAGGCCGGCCAGGATGCACGACGCCGTGTCAGCGCCTGCTACGTGGCCGTCGAGGGCAGCAGCGGCAGAATCGCTGGCTACTACACCCTCGCCGCCGCCGGCGTTCCGCTCACCGACTTGCCCGACGCGTTGACCAAGCGCCTCCCGCGCTACCCCTCCGTTCCGGTCGCGCGTGTCGGCCGCCTGGCCGTCGATCAGGCTTTTCAGGGACACAAGCTCGGGGGCGCGCTGTTGGCAGATGCCGCGCTGCGGGCGACGCGCTCCGAAGTCGCCGTGTTCGCGCTGGTAGTCGACGCCAAGGACGAAGCTGCCGCGGCCTTTTATCGTCACTTCGGGTTCCAAAGTTTCGGCGCCTCGGCCCGGCAGCTGATCGTGTCGCTGAAGAACTTCGCGCCTGACGCCGCGTAGCGACCTGCCGCCCAGCTGGCGTCCGCAGCAACCTGAAGTCGCGCGGAGAGCGTGTCCGGTTCACCCTGGACGCCACCCGGCCGCTCGCGGAGCAGAGCGCCCAGGTGCTGACGGCCATTGGCGAAGGTCTGCTGTCGCCCGACGAAGCGAAGATCGTGCTGGCGTGCATCAACACGCACGCGCAGATCAAGCAGGGCGACGACCACGAAGCGAGGCTCGCCGCCCTGGAGTGCCAATTCGTGACTCGGCTATGGGATACGGATTGCAGGGGCAAGGTCAATGCTGAAAGTCGATGCCGTACTTCATTTGCTACCCTAAACCCCGTCTGGGCGATGCGTGAGTGGTAGGCCGTGTTGGGCTCGAACCAACGACCAAAGGATTCCGGTTTGTGCCCATTTCTGGACTCCCTGGACTATGCCTTCGCCATGAGCCACAGGGGCCGGTAGGCGGGCGCCGTCTAGTCTCTACACCTTCCCCTTTCGGGGCTTGGCTCGGTGTTGCCTTGTACCTTGCGGCCGTCAGGTTTCGCCGACTTTGACGCCATTCACGCGGGCGCTTTCGCATCCCGGTGCACAACTTTCGCTATGAGTCCTCTGCTCTGACCAACTGAGCTAACGGCCCACTGATGAAACCACTTCGCCATTCTGCCTTGCCGTACAACCGCCAACCGCAATACGTACAGTCTGCGTACGGCGGCCCCAGCAAACAGCCCAGCCGCATAGGGCAGCAGCACAGTGTTATGAATCCTCTGCTCTGACCCGCTGAGCTAACGGCCCCCCACCAAACCGCGCAATTATCGGCCCGCCCGCGCCCCCCGCCCGGCGCCCTACTTCGCCGACAGCGCGTGCCCCACCAGCCGCGCCGTGATGTCGACGATCTGGATCATGCGGTCGTAGGCCATGCGGGTCGGGCCGATTACGCCCAGCGTGCCGA
>JAGWTS010000517.1 GCA_028868875.1 Burkholderiales bacterium
CCTTCGTCCATGCGGCCGACGACGATGATCGTCGGCGTCTGCGTGGTCAGCATCACATAGCCCAGCGTGGCCAGCCCGAACGCGAAGGCGATCGGGACACCCGCAAACACCGCCCCGGCGACGACGACCACGAAGAAGACGACCAGGTTGGCGTTGCCGAGTTGATGCCACAGCGGCTGTAGCAGCGCCATGATCGCGATGATGCCGACCACCAACCCGAGCGCCGCCGCCACCTGGCGCGGCCGGCCTACGGCGGCCAGTCGCAGCAGCGCGAGCAACGCCATCGCGCCGAAGCCCACGGCCATCCCTGCCGCACGCCAGGAATCCTGGAGATCCAGCGCCGGCGTTCGCATCACGGCTTGTTCCACCGCGTAGTTCCAGGCATGCGGCAGGATGAGCACCAGAAAGGCCAGTGCCGCTGCGGTGGCGACCAGGTCGAGGAAGGCGCGTCGGGCCGGGTCGAGCTTGCCCACCACGGCCGTCATGCGCATGTGCTCGCCGCGCTGGAACGCGATCGCCGCGCCGAGCATCGCCAACCACAGGAAAAGCATCGACGCGACCTCGTCGGACCAGATCAGCGGGCGATGGAACACGTAGCGCGCCACCACGCCCGCCAGCAGCACGGCGATCTCGGCCGCCACCAGCAGCGCCACCGGGATGCCCAGCAGGCGGCCCAACTGGCGCTGCGCGCCGGCCGCCCAGGCCGCGACGGCGCCCTGCGGCGGGTTGTCGTCGAATGTCGAGGCGGCGTGCATGTCAGCCCAGCTTTCCGGTGTGCTTCTCGAGCAGCGCCCAGGCCTCTTCGCCGTACTTCTGTTTCCACTCGGTGTAGAAGCCCGAAGCCACCAGCCGCTCGCGGAAGGGGCCGAGCTTCGGGTCATTGAAGATGAGACCCTTGGCCGCCAGTTCGGGGCGCAGCGAGGCGTTGAGCTTGATACCGTCGGCGCGCATGTCGAGCGCGCTCTGGTTCAAGTGCTTGGCAATGATCGGCCGCACGTTCTCGGGCATGCGATCCCAGAGCTTCTGGTTCGTCATGCACCACCAGCCGTCCCACATGTGGTTCGTCATCGAGCAGTACTTCTGCACCTCGTAGAGCTTGGCGATCGAGATGATCGTGAGCGGGTTCTCCTGCCCGTCGACCACCTTGGTCTGCAGCGACGAATAGACCTCGGCGAAATTGATCGACGCAGGGGCCGCCCCCAGGTGCTTGAACAGCGAGGTCCACAGCGGGCTCACCGGCACGCGTATCTTCAGGCCCTTCAGGTCGTCGGGCGTATTGATCGGGTGCACGCTGTTCGTGATCTGGCGGAAACCGGAGCTCCACACCGTGTCCATCGCCATCAGGCCCACCTTGGGGAACTGCGCGCGCAGGAACTTGCCCAGTTCGCCGTCCAGCGCCTTGTTCACGGTCTCGTCGTTCGGCCAGGCGAATCCCAGGCCCCATATCGACGCGACAGGCACCAGCTGCGACAACACATTGACGCCCGAGACGGCGTAGAACTCCAGCCCGCCCGAGCGCAGTTGCGACAGCATGTCGGCGTCGTTGCCGAGCTGGTTGTTCGGGAAGACATTGATCTGCACCCTGCCTCCCGTCTCCTTCAGGATGCGCGCGCTGGCCTCCATCGCGCGCACATTGAGCGGGTGCGTGGCCGGCACGTTGGTGCCGAACTTGTAGGTGAATTCGGCGGCCTTTGCGAAGCGCGGCAGCACCAGGGCCGGGGCGGTGATCAGGGCGGCGCCATTCACGAGGGCGCGGCGGCGTGTCATCGAGGTCATCTGCGAGTCTCCAGTCGGTTAGTGAAGCGATGGGCGTGCGTCGGCCGTGCCGCGCAACGCCTTGACGAAATAATCGGGCTGGCCCATCTGGCCGCCCTTGAGCGCCAGCTCGAGCTGCGCCAGATGGGGTTCGCGCGAGATGGCGCGGCAAAGCGGTGCGCCCGGCGCCAGCCGCGCGACCACGCGCAGCGCCTGGGGCGCCAGCCGTTGCGTGACGTGGCTCGAGGTGTCTCCACCCGATAGCAGCAGGCGCGGAACGGGATGCGCACGCAGCAAGGCGTCGACGAGGTCGCCCAGGCGCTGGCCCAACAGGCGACCGCCTTCGTGGCGGGCCTGCTCGCGGCCCATGCCCTGGCCGGCCAGCGCCCTGAGCATGGCCTCGATGCGCGGGTCCTGCGGGCCGCGGGCGCTGTGCAGCAGCACGCTGCGGCCGGCGCGCAACGCGCGCAAGGCCTGTTCGGCGAGCCGACCCTGTTCCGCACCCGGGTCGGCCGTGGCGACCAGGGCGGCGGCATCGACCGCCAATTCGACAAAGCCTTCGGCCAGTGCAGCGTCGATCTGCAATGCGCTCAAGGGCGATGCGCTGCCCGAGACCGCCAGCACCTGGGGCACGCCGTCGAAGCTTTCGTGGCTGGACGGTGCGGCCGGCAGCGCACCGGATTCGCGCCACCACTGCGTCAGGGCGTACTCGAGCCCGGATCCGCCGACGCAAAACAGCGGTATGCGGCGGCCTTGCGCCAGCGCGTCGAGCAGGTGGCCGGTCTCGGTGAGCTGTTCGGTGCTCGTGCCGTCGATCAGCACGGCGCCGCCGGGCGTCTCGTCGACCAGGCGGGTGAATGCCGCCGCCATCGCCGCGCGCTCCTGTGCGAACTGCGGCAAGCTGAAGCCGACGACCGGCATCGC
>JAGWTS010000518.1 GCA_028868875.1 Burkholderiales bacterium
AAGGCGCGCTTCCCCGAAGTGCGCGCGGTGCACCTGCCGCCCGGCGGCTGCGGCTTCTACGCCGCGGTGGTGCAGGTCGAGAACAGCCGCCCCGGCCTCGGCCCGGAGGTGATCCGCGCCACCTTCGCAGCCTTCAAGTCGCTGCAGCGCGTGACCGTGGTCGACCCCGACGTCGACTTGTTCGACGCGGTCGACGTCGAATGGGCGACGACGACGCGCTTCGACCCCGGGCGCGACCTCGTGCTCCTGCCCGGCGAGGAAGGCCACATCCTGAACCCGGTGGTGACGATCAACCCCGACGGCAAGGGCGGCACGATCACCAAGATCGGCATCGACGCGATGGCGCCGCACGGTGGTGGCGCCGCGTTCGAGCGCGTCCGCTTCCAGCCGGTCGATCCGGGGCGATTCGACATACGCGGTTGAGCGCGGCCCATCAACCCCCGGGCCACAGCCGGGCGAAGTCGAACGAAAGTTGGCGGTAATGCCGGATCGACAAAAGGTAGACGGCGTCGTCGCCTTTCGGAGTCCGCGCGGCCACCGTGTAAAGCATCAGATAGTCGCCGTGCAGGTATTCGCGCAGCCCGTTCGCCGCGCCTGCCGGAAGTGCCGCCAGCTGCGCCAGCGCCTCGGCAGACTGGGGTGGCCTGGCGAGGTAGCGCCTGCCGATGCGCGGAAAGCGCCGCAGGTTGGGAATGACGGTTGCGCGCAGTTCGGCTAGCAGGGTATCGAAGGCAGGGCCTGCGCCCGCGTCGATCAAGAACGCCTCGATGGCGTCCAGTCGTTCGAGGAAGCTCGCGGTGAGCTCGACCCGGTAGAGCCGCTCAGCCACGCTTTCTGGTCGCTGCCCGGCCCTGACGCTTGGCGATCGCCGCATCGGCGGCGAATGTGCGGCCGGCGGCGATGTCGTCCAGACCGCGCTTCGCGTCTTCGATCAGCAGCAGGTGGATGCGCTCGCGCTCCAGTTGGTGGTAGTAGTCCAGCCGATCGGAATCGATCAGCGCGACGTAGCTCGCGCCGTTCTTGGTGATGATTTTCTCGGCCCCGCCCTTGGCCTCGTCGGCCAGCTCGGAGAGCCTGGCGCGTGCCTGGGTGAAGGGGACCACGTCGCTGGCGGAGAAACCCATGTCCGGCGCCTCGAGGGGGATGACAGAATCCTGTGCAGTCTACTCTTCGGCGGCGGCGGCGGGGGCGGGCCGCGCCCTCTCGCCCGCCTCAGCCGAGCCCCAGCAGCCGCTTCGCGTTCTCCTTAAGGATCAGCGGCTTCACCTTGTCCTTGAAGCCGGCCTCGTCGAAGTCCTTCATCCAGCGGTCGGGCGTGATCAGCGGGTAGTCGCTGCCGAAGAGCATGCGGTCTTTCAGCAAGGTGTTGGCGTATTGCACGAGCTGCGCCGGGAAGTATTTCGGGCTCCAGCCCGAGAGGTCGATCCAGACGTTGGGCTTGTGCAGCGCGAGCGAGAGCGCCTCGTCCTGCCAGGGCCAGCTCGGGTGGGCGACGACGATCTGGATGTCGGGGAAGTCGATCGCCACGTCTTCGAGCAGCATCGGATTGCTGTTCTGCAGCCTCAGGCCCCCGCCGCAGCGCATGCCGCTGCCGATGCCCGAGTGCCCGCTGTGGAAGATGGCAGGCAGCTTGTGCTCGGCGATCACCTCGTACAGCGGCCAGGCCATCTTGTCGTAGGGCAGGAAGCCCTGCACCGTGGGGTGGAACTTGAATCCCTTGACGCCTTCTTCCTCGATCAGCCGGCGCGCTTCGCGCGCGCCCATCTTGCCCTTGTGCGGGTCGATGCTCGCGAAGGCCACCATCATGTCGCTGTTGGCGCGCGCGGCTTCGCAGATCTCCTCGTTCGGGATGCGGCGCCGGCCGAGCTGGCTTTCGCTGTCGACCGTGAACATCACGAGGCCGATCTTGCGCTCGCGGTAGTAGGCGACGGTCTCGGCGATCGTCGGCCGGCGGTCGCTGCCGAAGTACTTGTCGGCGGCGCGGTCGTATTCCTCGCCGTAGCTGTCGAAGGGGTTGCGGCACGACACCTCGGCATGGGTGTGGGTGTCGATCGCGATCAGGTCGTCGGTCTTCATCGGGGGCCTCGTTTCAATGGCATCGGAAAGGGTCGGCGCGCTCGGGGAGCTGCGGCCCGGCGCGCCAGGCGGGATTCGGCATGGATCAGTCCGGTGGGCTTTAAGTAGTTATAAAGCAGAACTAAGTGGGGCGATGATCATCTTCCGGGTCCGAGCCGGCTAAGCGGGAAAACCCCGATGTTTCAGCGAATGCAGAGTCATGTCGCCTAGGGTTTTCCCGCTCCTGGGTTCCATTTTTAGTTATTACTATGAAGTACTTTTCGAGGATCCTCCATGACCGTCGCCTTTGCTCCCGCCACCGGGGCGCTCGCCGAACTCTCGCTGCTGCGGGTCGAGGTCGGCGCCGCGCTGGTCCATCTGCGCCTGATGCGCCCGGCCAAGCGCAACGCCGTCAACGACACGCTGATCCGCCAGATCCACAGCGCGATGATCAACCTGCCGGCCGAGACCCGCGCCGTCGTGCTCAGCGGCGAAGGCGAGCATTTCTGCGCCGGGCTCGACCTCTCGGAGATGAACGAGCGCAGCACCTTCGAAGGCATCGCCCATTCGCGCATGTGGCATGCGGCGATGGACGCGGTCCAGTTCGGCCCGGT
>JAGWTS010000519.1 GCA_028868875.1 Burkholderiales bacterium
CGTCAGCACGGTGGCCGTGAACGGCGCCGAGCACCGCTTCCAGACCAACGGCAAGGTGCTGGTGAACCCGGGCTGGCTCGCGGTCTACGGCAAGGAGGCGGCGGGCGAGGACGCCAACCTCGTCGCCGTCGCGCCGGGCGAGCTCGTGCGCACCGAGAGCGCCGACGTCAACGCCCAGAAGACGCGCCCGCCGGCGCGCTACACCGAAGCGACGCTGCTTTCGGCGATGGAAGGCGCGGGCAAGCTCATCGACGACGACGAGTTGCGCGAGGCCATGGCCGAGAAGGGCCTGGGCACGCCGGCGACGCGCGCCGCGATCATCGAAGGGCTGATCCTCGAGAAGTACATGCACCGCGAAGGGCGCGAGCTCGTGCCCACGGCCAAGGCCTTCCAGCTCATGACGCTGCTGCGCGGCCTCGCGATCGAGGACCTGACCAAGCCCGAGCTCACCGGAAATTGGGAATACCAGCTCGCCGAGATGGAGCATGGCCGGCTCGGGCGCGACGCCTTCATGGCCGAGATCGCGAAGATGGCCGAGCGCATCGTGCGCAAGGCCAAGGAATACGACCGCGACACGATCCCCGGCGACTACGCGACCCTGGCCGCGCCCTGCCCGAACTGCGGCGGCACGGTCAAGGAGAACTACCGCCGCTTCGCCTGCGAGGCCTGCGACTTCAGCATCACGAAGATCCCGGCCGGGCGCGCCTTCGAGACCGCCGAGGCCGACGCCTTCCTGCGCGACAAGAAGATCGGCCCGCTCGAAGGCTTCCGCTCGAAGGCGGGCTGGCCCTTCACCGCCGAGCTGAAGCTGGTGCGCGACGAAGAGATCAACAACTGGAAGCTCGAATTCGATTTCGGCGACGACGCCAAGAACGGCAACGGCGACGGCGAGCCGGTCGACTTCTCGGCCCAGGAAAGCCTGGGCAGCTGCCCGAAGTGCAAGGGCCATGTCTACGAGCACGGCAGCAGCTACCTCTGCGAGCACAGCGTCGGCGCCCACGTCACCTGCGACTTCAAGAGCGGCAAGATCATCCTGCAGCAGCCCGTCGCGCGCGAGGAGATGAGCCGATTGCTCGCGACCGGCCGCACCGCCTTGCTCGAGAACTTCGTCTCCAACAAGACGCGGCGCAAGTTCAAGGCCTACCTCACCTACGACGCCAAGGAAGGCAAGGTGATCTTCGGCTTCGAGCCGCGCGCGGTGCCGGCGAAGAAGGCGGCGGCGAAGAAATCGGCGACCGCGTGAACCCCGGCTGGCCCTGCCTGCGCGCGCGCGGCGAGGGCTCGGCGCTCGCCATCGCGGTCACGCCCAACGCGAAGCGCACCGGCGCCGACGGCCTGCACGACGGCGCCTTGCGCGTGCGCCTGGCGGCGCCGCCGGTGGACGGCAAGGCCAATGACAAGCTCGTCGACTGGCTTGCCGACGAGCTCGGCCTGCCGCGGCGCGCCTTGCGCCTGGCCCAGGGTGCGAGCGCGCGGCGCAAGCTCGTCGAGATCGACCTCGGCGCCGATGCGGTGGCGCTTTGGCTCGAGCGCACGCTGGGCGCACCGCCGCCGCCCGCGTGAGCGCCGCCGTCGTCTCCAAGCTGCTGGCGATCCTGATCGCGGTGGCGATCGGCTATGTCGCCGGGCGCCAGCGCTGGCTCGGCGAGGGCGACCCGGCGCGCGTCATCGGCCAGGCCGCCTATTACGTCTTCGTGCCGGCGCTGCTGTTCCGCACCGCGGCGCGTATCGAGATCGCGAAACTGCCCTGGCACACGCTCGCGGTGTTCTTCGTGCCGATGAGCGCCGTGCTGCTCGCCGTCTACGCGAGCCAGCGCCGCCGCGGCGGCGGCGCCGCGCCCGCGGTGCGCGCGCTCTCGGCGAGCTTCGGCAACTCGGTGCAGATCGGCATCCCGATGGCGAGTGCGCTCTTCGGCGAAGCCGGCCTCGCGATCCACCTCACGATCGTCACGCTGCACGCGATGGTGCTGCTGTCGCTGGCGACGGCGCTGGTCGAGATCGATCTCGCGCGCGCGTCGGGCCGCTCCTCGCTCGGCCAGACCCTGCTGCTGACCCTGCGCAACACCGTGATCCACCCGGTGGTGCTGCCGATGGCGGCGGGGCTCGTCTTCGGCGCCAGCGGCCTGGCGCTTCCCGCGGCCATCGACGATGCGCTCGCCATGCTGGGCTCGGCGGTCGTGCCGCTGTGCCTGGTGCTGATCGGCCTGTCGCTCGCCTATTACGGCCTCGGCCGGCGCCGGCGCGGGGCCGTCGGGGTCGTGCTGGTCAAGCTCGTCGTCGCGCCCGCTCTGGTGCTGGCGGTCGCGCACGGCCTCTTCGGCCTGGGCGGACTGCCGCTGTCGGTGATCGTGATGATGGCCGCCGCCCCGGTCGGCAGCAATGCGCTGATCTTCGCCCAGCGCTACCGCGTGCTCGAAACCGAGACCACCGCGGCGATCGTGATCTCGACCCTGGCCTTCGCCTTGGCCGCGCCGCTCTGGCTCGCCGTGCTGGCGCGGGTCTGACCCACCGGCGCCTGTTTACACTGGGATGGTGATTCAAATGAACCTAAAAACAGCAGTTACCCGGTCGCCGCGAGCGCAGCTGGCGCTGGCGGCAGGCCAATCTGACCGACGATTCGTTGGCAGATGTAGGCCAGCAGTGCCCGCCATCGGTCGACCTTG
>JAGWTS010000520.1 GCA_028868875.1 Burkholderiales bacterium
CCGCGTCTTCGCCAGCCTGCTGGACGAAACCGCGCCGGCCTTCGACCCGCAGCAGCCCGAGTTGATGGCACGCAGGCGCTGGTGGACGGGCGCCCCCGACATCCTGGCGCGAACCACGGTGGTCTGCGGCTGCGGTGGCGGCGCCGCGGTGGCGGGGTCGCTGCCGCCCTTGATCGCCCATGCCGCGCGCCTCGTGCTCGATGCCGACGCCTTGAATGCGATCGCCGACGACGCCACGCTGCAGCGCCTGCTGGCGGCACGCGCAGCGCGTGCCCTGCCGACCGTCATCACCCCGCACCCGCTCGAAGCCGCACACCTGCTCGGCGCGCATGCGGCCGCGGTGCAAGCCGACCGCCTCGGCGCGGCCCGGGCCCTGGTCGAGCGCTTCGGCGTCGTCGCCGTGCTCAAGGGCTCGGGCACGATCGTCGCCGCGCCGGCCGCGCTGCCTTCGGTCAACCCGACCGGCAACGCCTTGCTCGCCGCGGCCGGCACGGGCGACGTGCTCGCCGGCTGGATCGGCGGCGTCTGGGCCGCCGGCGCCGGCGACGCGCGCAGCGCCGCCATCGGCGCGGTCTGGCAGCACGGCCATGCCGCCGATCTGGCACAGGCGCGCGGTCGCCATGGCGCGCTCGCAGCCGGCGAACTCGTCGACTGGTTGCGCGCGCTGTAGACCCGCGCCCGGGCCCGCCGCACCGCGGGCGCTTCGCCGACCTCTTGCGCTGCGCCACCGGGCGCTTGCGCGCTGCCGCCTAGCGCTTGCGCGGTGCCGTCTTGCGCGCCCCGGGCCTGCGCTTGCGCGCCGCCTCGGCCTTGCGTTCGCGCGCCACAGCCTTGACCGTGCGGTCGGCTTCGCGCACCGACGCCAGTTCCTCGCTCGCCGAAGCCGGTGCGGCGCGTTCGGCCCGGCCGCGCGCGAGCAGGCGTTCACCCTCGCCTTCGCGCACCATGCGGAAGTCGATCTTGCGGCCGTCGAGGTCGACCCGGCTCACCTGCACCCGCACACGGGTGCCGATGGCGTAGCGCACGCCCGTGCGTTCGCCGCGCAGTTCCTGGCGCGCCTCGTCGAAGCGGTAGTACTCGCCGCCGAGCTCGGTGATGTGCACGAGCCCGTCGACGTGCAGCGCGTCGAGCGTGACGAACAGGCCGAAGCTCGTCGCTGCGCTCACCGTGCCACTGAATTCCTCGCCCAGGTGTTCGCGCATGTAGCGGCACTTGAGCCAGGCCTCGACATCGCGCGAGGCCTCGTCGGCGCGTCGCTCGTTCGCACTGCAATGCGCGCCCGCCGATTCCCAGGCCGCCACTTCCTGCGTCTGCGGCTTGGCGCCGCGCTGGACGGCGGTCTTGCCGCCGCGCCGCACCTCGGGCGCGCGCGTCTTCTCGCTCAGCACGAGGTGGTAGCGGCGCGCGCCGAGCAAGGCCTTGATCACGCGGTGCACCAGCAGGTCGGGGTAGCGCCGGATCGGGCTCGTGAAGTGCGTGTAGGCGCCGTAGGCCAGGCCGAAGTGGCCGCTGTTGGTGGCGGTGTAGATCGCCTGCTGCATCGAGCGCAACAGCATGGTCGAGATCTGCTGCGCGTCGACCCGGTCCTGGGTCGCCAACGCGATGGCCTGCATCTCGGCCGGCTTGGGGTCGTCCGAGAGATGCAGGCCCAGGCCGAGGGCACGCAGGTAACTCTGCAGCGCCAGCCGCTTCTCGGGGGTCGGCCCTTCGTGCACGCGGTACAGCGAGGGGTGGTCGGCTTCGGAGATGAAGTCGGCGGCGCAGACGTTGGCCGCGAGCATGGCTTCTTCGATCAGGCGGTGGGCGTCGGTGCGCACGCGCGGCACGATCTTCTCGATCCGGCCGTTGTCGTCGCAGACGATCTGGGTCTCGACGGTGTCGAAGTCGATCGCGCCGCGCTGGCTGCGCTGCTTGAGCAGGGCGCGGTAGACCTCGTGCAGATGCAGCAGCTGCGGCACCAGCGCGCGCCGGCGCTCGGCCTCGGGCCCGCGCGTGTTCGCCAGGATCGCCGCGACCTCGGTGTAGGTGAAGCGCGCATGCGAGCGCATCACCGCGGGAAAGAACTGGAACGCGTCGATGGCTCCGTCGCTGCCGACCAGCATGTCGCAGACCATCGCCAGCCGGTCCTGCTCCGGGTTCAGCGAGCACAGGCCGTTGGAGAGCTTCTCGGGCAGCATGGGAATCACGCGGCGCGGGAAATACACCGAGGTCGCACGTTCGTAGGCGTCTTCGTCGATCGGCTCGCCCGGCTTCACGTAATGGCTCACGTCGGCGATCGCGACGATGAGGCGCCAGCCTTCGAACAGCGTCTTGCCGCGCCCGCGCTTGAAGGGCTCGCAGTAGACGGCGTCGTCGAAGTCGCGCGCGTCCTCGCCGTCGATGGTCACCAGCGGCACGTCGGTCAGGTCGATGCGGTTCTTGCGGTCGGCGGGGCGGATGCGGTCCGGCAGCGCCGCGGCCTGGGCCAGGGTCTCGGGCGAGAATCGGTGCGGCACCTCGTACTTGCGCACCGCGATCTCGATTTCCATGCCGGCGTCGTCGATCTCGCCCAGCACCTCGGCCACGCGGCCCACCGGCTGCGAATGCAGCGAGGGCGGCTCGGTGAGTTCGACCGAGACCACCTGCCCCACGGCCGCACTCGCGGTCGCATTCTTCGGGATCA
>JAGWTS010000521.1 GCA_028868875.1 Burkholderiales bacterium
CTTGTTCTCGCCGACGTAGCTCGAGATCATCTTCTTGATCTGGCGCGTCTCGAGCAGCTGGCCGAGGCCGAAGCCGTCGACGCCGGCGTTGTTCGAGATCACCGTGAGGTTCTTGACGCCGCTGTCGCGCAAGGCGGCGATCAGCGCCTCGGGAATGCCGCAAAGGCCGAAACCGCCGACCGCCAGCAATTGGCCGTCCTGGACGATGCCGGCGAGCGCCGCGGCGGCGCTCGGGTAAACCTTCTTCATGAATGGAGCCTCCTGTCGAAGCGCGCAGCGTACTACTTAATCCATTAAGTAGTCGTTACGTAGAATTGACTACGGAGCAACGAGGAGCCCGCGCATGGAGACCCGATCGAGCGTCGATGTCGAGACCCTGCAGGACGCGCTCGGCAGCGTCTTCGCCGAGTGGGTGCGCGAGCTCGACCTGCGGGTGCTCGAGGCGAAGGCGGGCGAGGTCGTGCTCGCGCTGCCGGTGGCGCCGCGCCACGTCCATGCCGGCGGCGTGGTCTGCGGCCAGACCCTGATGGCCGCCGCCGACACGGCCATGGTGCTCGCGGTGATGACGCGGCTGGGCGGCTTCGAGCCGATGACGACGGTGCAGTTGCAGACCAGCTTCCTGCGCCCGGTACCGGGCAGCGCCCAGGCGGTGCGAGTCGTCGCCCGGGTGCTGCGCATGGGCTCCAGGCTCGTCTTCGGCGAGGTACAGCTCTTCGAGCCCGGCGGCCAGCTCGCGGCCCACGCCACCACCACCTACGCCCTGCTGTGACGGCCCCCGAGCTCGACTACCGTACCGCCTTCGAGCAGGCACCGATCGGCCTCGTGCTCTCGCGCAACCGCCTCATGACCGACTGCAACCGCGAGATGCTGGCAATGTTCGCGGCCGAACCCGAGCAGGTCGTCGGCCAATCGTTCGAGGTGCTGTACCCGTCGAGCGACGAGTTCGAGCGCACGGGCGCGCGCATCGTCGCGAGCCTGGACGCCCATGGCCGCTACGCCGACGAGCGCATCATGAAGCGGCTGTCGGGTGAGCTCTTCTGGTGCCATGTGAGCGGACGCGCACTCGACCCGCAGCAGCCGCACGCGGCCGGGATCTGGGCTTTCGAGGATTTGTCGACGCGGCGCAAGCTCGCGCTCGAGTTCACGGCGCGCGAGCGCGAGATTGCGGCCTTGCTGATCGAGGGCTTGACGAGCAAGCTCATCGGCAGGCGCCTGGCAATCAGCCCGCGCACGGTGGATGTCTACCGCGCCCGCCTGATGCGCAAGACCGGGGCGGCGACGACGACCGAACTGGTGAACAAGCTCTTGAATTGACCGCGGGCGCGCGGCCGCGGCGCGGCCGGGGTTCAGCCCTGCGGCGTCGACGTCTGGCTCGACGCCTGCTTTTCCCAGGAGGCGGCCAGAAGCTGGTACAGCGATGCGGCGCTCACCGGCAGCTGCACCTTGCCGCTGAGGCTGGTGACGACGCCGGGCTGCGGCGCAGCCGGAGCGCGCGCCGCGCCCGAGCGGGCTGGCAGCACCGGGTCGGCCTTGCTCGGGTGAAGCGGCGGAATCGAGGGGTTCGCGGGACTAAGAGGAGGAATGGCGTCCATTTCGGTTGCCCATTCGTGAAGGGACTCCGGTAGATTCGGCAGCCCGCCGCGGAACTTGAGCCCAATTTTTTTCCCGGCCCGGCATTCGGCCCCGGGGCCGACGGTTCAGGTCGCCGGATCCTGCACCAGTCGGCGCACCGCCTCGGGCAGAGGCACCGACTTCTTCGCCTTGTAGTCGATCCAGACCGTCGTGGCGCCGCCTTCGGCGTAGACCAGGCCGGGCTGGTCGCAGCGCTCGAGCGTGATGTAGGTGTCGAAGCTGCTGCGTCCCGGGTTGGTGACATAGTGCCGGGCCAGGATCTCGCCCGGGTACTCGAGCTGGAGCTGGAAGTTGCAGAAGGCGTTGACGATCACCGGCCCGCTGCCTGCCAGGTCGGGCGCTCCGGCCACCTGGTACAGCCATTCGAGGCGGACGATTTCGAGGTAGCGGAAGTAGATCGTGTTGTTGACATGGCCCATCGCGTCCATGTCGCCCCAGCGGATCGGGATCCGCATCTCATGCGTCAGGCGCTTGTTCTCGGGAACGATGAAACGCATTCGACCCCGCCCCCTACCCGACGCCGAGTTCATGCGCCAGCCGTTCGACCAGGGTGCGCAACTCGGAGACTTCGGCCGCGAGCCGCGCCTGCTCGGCCTTGAGCGCGGCGATCTCGCCCGCGCTGACGCTCAGGCCCGGGTCGGCGCCGGAACCCGAGGCCAGCGCCCCGGCCGGCTGCGCCACTTCGCCGCACAGCAGATGGGCCCAGCGCGCCTCGCGCTCGCCCGGGGCGCGGCCGAGCTTGACGACGCGCGGCGGATAGCGCTCGGCCAGTTCTTCGAGAGAGCCTTCCACCGCCGAGATGTCGGCGAAGCGGTGCAGGCGCTCGCAGTTCAGGCGCAGTTCGGCCGCGGTCTGCGGGCCGCGCAGCATCAGCACCGCGAGCAAGGCCACGGCCGGGGCGGAAACGGCATAGCCGCGCGCCATGTTATGCTCGAACTTGACGACCCGGCTGCTGCTGCCTTCGAAAGCCAGGCTCTGGCTCTTCAGTCCGTCGACGGCGGTCAGCACCTCGGCGTCCGTGGCCTCG
>JAGWTS010000133.1 GCA_028868875.1 Burkholderiales bacterium
GATGCGATTCCCGGTCGTAGATGATCATCTGCAGCTTCGCGCGCACCGCGGCGGCAAAGGTCAGGCCGCGCTGCTGGCATTCGCGCACGTCGAACGGCGGCTTCGCGATGTTGAACTCGATGAACTTCATCTCCACGAAACCGTTGTGGGAGACGATCGGGAAAGCCGACAGGAACGCTGCCTGCAGCCCTTCGGGCTTGCGTTTGGCGGGTGGAACGTCCTTTTGCAGGAACGCCACGTAGGATTCCCGCTGCATCGTCAGCAGATAGGGAACCTTCAGAACACTCGCCCGTTTGCCGAAGCTCTTGCGGATACGCTTGCGCTCGGTGAACGTGTAGGGGGTTGCTTGCGCCATTGAACTCTCCGTGTCGAGAGCGCCCACCTGGCCTTGGCGGGGCACTCGTCGGCGACTGGCATCTCAGGAATTGCTCCCGAGGCTTGGTGGCAGGCCACTACCTGCCGCTGGCGGACAACCCCGGCGTTGCACCGGAGTCCGACCAAACCCGTTCTCTGCAGTCGGATCAGAGAACACTGCAAAGCCCGAAGGCTTTGCGCTGTTCTCGCAGCGCCATCAATCGGATGCGGAGCGTAGCGAGCGGCCCGAGATTGGTTCGAGGCAAGCGCAGCCGTACACCCGTACGGCGAGCATCGCAGGATCAATATCGGGTCGCGCAGTAGCTCCGGGCCGATTGATTACTTGATTTCGGCTTTCGCGCCGGCGTCGACCAGCTTCTTGTGGGCGGCTTCGGCGTCGGCCTTGGCAATGCCTTCCTTGACGGCCTTGGGCGCGCCGTCGACCAGGTCCTTGGCTTCCTTCAGGCCCAGGCCCGTCAGTTCGCGCACGGCCTTGATGACCGACACCTTGTTGGCACCGGCTTCGAGCAGCATGACGTTGAACTCGGTCTTCTCTTCGACCACCGCGGCAGCGGCACCGCCACCACCGGCGGCCGGAGCGGCAGCAGCCGCGGCGGAAACGCCGAACTTCTCCTCGATGGCCTTCACGAGGTCATTGAGTTCCATCACGGTCATGCTGTCCATGGCGGACAGGAAAGCGTCTTTATCGAATGCCATTTGGGGTTCCTCGAATATGGGGATAGGTTGAACTGGAAAGAGTCGTCGTCAGGCCGCGGCCGGGGCCTCTGCGGCCGCTTCCACAGCCGCGCCGGCGCCGCGCTTCTCGGCCACAGCCGAAAGCACGCTTGCGATGCGCTGGATCGGCGACTTGAGCAAGCCGGCGACCTGGGCGATCAGCACCTCGCGGCTCGGGATGGAAGCCAGGGACTTGATCCCGTCGGCATCCAGTGCCCGGCCGGCGTAGGCGCCGCCCTTGATGACGAGCTTGTCGTTGCCTTTGGCGAAGTCGGCGATGACTTTCGCGGCAGCAACGGCATCCTCGGAAAAGCCGTAGATCAGCGGGCCGACCATGGTCGCCGCGGCCGCCTCGAACGGGGTGCCGGTCACGGCGCGACGGGCGAGCGTGTTCTTCAGCACGTGAAGATAAACGCCCTTGTCGCGCGCCTGACGGCGCAGCGTATCGAGTTGAGCCACGGTGAGGCCACGGTATTCGGCCAGCGCGAGGGTCTGCGAGCGCGCGGCTTGCGCCGCCACGCCGTCGACCACGGCTGCCTTTTCGTTGCGATTGAGACTCAAGGTCTGCTCCTCACACAAACAATGCCTTCGCGTTGCCGCTCCGGCACACCCGGGAAATCAGCAGCCTTGCCGTTCGGGAACCCATTCGAGTACCTTTGCAGCGGGACCGCCATCTGCGCTGGCCAAGGGCCGAAGCCCTCGATTACGAAGCCCTTGCGGGGGCTCCACCAGCGGTCTTGGATGACCTGCACAGCGCACAAGCGCCGCGCAGCCCACCAATTCAAAAAACCAAAAACCTCTTACGCCACCGCGGCGACGATCGACTGCGTGTCGACGCGAACGCCGATGCCCATCGTCGACGACACCGCGACCTTGCGCAGATAAATGCCCTTGCTCGTCGCCGGCTTGGACTTGTTGAGCGCCTCGATCAGGGCGCGCAGGTTGCCGGTGAGCTTCTCGGAATCGAAAGAACGGCGGCCGATGGTCGCGTGCACGATGCCGGCCTTGTCGACACGGAACTGCACCTGGCCGGCCTTGGCGTTCTTCACCGCGGTCGCGACATCGGGTGTCACGGTGCCGACCTTGGGGTTCGGCATCAGGCCGCGCGGGCCCAGGATCTGGCCCAGCTGGCCGACGATGCGCATCGTGTCGGGCGAGGCGATGACGATGTCGAAGTTCAGGTTGCCGGCCTTGATCTCGGCCGCGAGGTCATCCATGCCGACGATGTCGGCGCCGGCGGCCTTGGCCTCCTCGGCCTTGGCGCCTTGCGCAAAGACCGCGACGCGCTTGGTCTTGCCGGTGCCGTTGGGCAGCACGACGGCGCCGCGGACGACCTGGTCGGACTTCTTGGCGTCGATGCCGAGTTGCACGGCGACGTCGATCGATTCGTCGAACTTGGCCGTCGCGCAGTCCTTGACGAGCGTCAGCGCGTCAGCCAGCGGGTAGAGCTTGGTGCTGTCGGCCTTGCCCTGGAAGGACTTGGCTTTCTTGGTCAGGCGCGTCATGTCAGACACCCTCCACGACGAGGCCCATCGAGCGGGCGGAACCGGCGATGGTCTTGACCGCGGCATCCATGTCGGCAGCCGTCAGGTCCTTGATCTTCACCTTGGCGATCTCTTCGAGCTGCTCGCGCGTGACCTTGCCCACCTTCTCGAGGTGCGGCTTGCCAGAACCCTTCTCGATCTTGGCCGCCTTCTTCAGCAGCACGGTCGCCGGGGGCGACTTCAGGATGAAGGTGAAGGACTTGTCGGCGAAGGCGGTGATCACCACCGGCAGCTTCAGCCCCGGCTCGTAGCTCTGCGTCTGGGCGTTGAACGCCTTGCAGAACTCCATGATGTTCAGGCCGCGCTGGCCCAGGGCCGGGCCGATCGGGGGCGAAGGATTGGCCTTGCCGGCCGGCACTTGCAGCTTGATGAAGCCGACGATTTTCTTTGCCATGAATGGCTCCTATCGAGTTCCAACGCCTACCGGGAAACGGCAGGCTCCTCGTCTATCGACCCGGGATATGAAAGGCGCGCCGGGGTCAGGGCAGCGCGCCTCGTTCGTAACAATTAAACCTTGCCTGCGGCCCTTGCGGGCCTCGGCGAAGTGCGACGGGCTTCGCCCATCACACTTTCTCTACTTGCGCGAAATCGAGTTCGACGCCGGTGGCCCGGCCGAAGATCGTCACCGAGACCTTGACCTTGCTCTTTTCGTAGTTGACTTCCTCGACCGCGCCGTTGAAGTCGGTGAACGGGCCTTCCTTGACGCGCACCAGTTCGCCCACGGTCCACTCGACCTTGGGACGCGGCTTGTCCACGCCTTCCTGCATCTGGTTGACGATCTTCAGCACCTCGGCTTCGGAGATCGGCGCCGGGCGGTTGCGCGCCCCGCCGACGAAACCCGTGACCTTGCTCGTGTGCTTGACGAGGTGCCAGCTCTCGTCGTCCATCAGCATCTCGACCAGCACGTAGCCGGGGAAGAAGCGGCGCTCGGTGACGGCCTTCTTGCCGTTCTTGAGCTCGACGACTTCTTCGGTCGGCACCAGGATGCGGCCGAACTTGGTCTGCATGGCGGCGCGATCGATGCGCTCGCGCAGGTTGCGCTCGACCGCCTTCTCCATGCCCGAATAGGCGTGAACGACGTACCAGCGCATGTTGTTCGCGGGCGCGGCGGTGGCGGCGGTGATGGTGTTTTGGTCGGTCACAAGCGTGCTCCTCAGCGCGTCCAGCCCAGGATCAGGTCGTAGAGCACCCATTCGAGCGTCTTGTCGGTGATGAACATGAACAGCGCCATCACCACAACGAAAGCGAAAACGTAGCCCGTCATCTGCATCGCTTCCTTGCGCGTCGGCCAGACGACCTTCTTCACCTCCTTGACCGAATCGCGGCCGAAGGCGATGAGCTGGCGGCCGGCCTCGGAGGTGAAGAAGGCGCCGACGGCACCGGCGAGCAGGACCAGCAGGGTGATCACGCGGACCCAGAGGTCTTGCTGGCCCAGGGCGTAGAACGCGACGATCCCGCCCAAAAGCAGCAGCGCCGCGACGGCCAGCTTGGCCTTGTCGGCGCCGGTATTGACGGTCTCGACGGATGGATGGGTGGACATGAACTCGATGACTTCCGTGGCCGCCATTCAGCAGCAAAGCCCGCGGATCCGCGGGCTGCAATTTCTCAGGGCCGCCCGTTTCACCGGGTGGCAGGGGCAGAGGGAATCGAACCCCCAACCTTCGGTTTTGGAGACCGACGCTCTGCCAATTGAGCTATACCCCTGCGGCAACCTCTTCGCTTACTCGATGATCTTGGCGACGACGCCGGCGCCGACGGTGCGGCCGCCTTCACGGATGGCGAAGCGCAGGCCTTCTTCCATCGCGATCGGGGCGATCAGCTTGACCGTGATGCTGACGTTGTCGCCCGGCATCACCATTTCCTTGTCCTTGGGCAACTCCACCGCGCCCGTCACGTCGGTCGTGCGGAAGTAGAACTGCGGACGGTAGTTGTTGAAGAACGGCGTGTGGCGGCCGCCTTCGTCCTTGGAGAGCACGTAGACCTCGGCCGTGAAGTGCGTGTGCGGCTTGATGCTGCCGGGCTTGCACAGCACCTGGCCGCGCTCGACGTCTTCACGCTTGGTGCCGCGCAGCAGGATGCCGACGTTGTCGCCCGCCTGGCCCTGGTCCAGCAGCTTGCGGAACATTTCGACGCCGGTGCAGGTGGTCTTCTGCGTCGCGCGGATGCCGACGATCTCGATTTCCTCGCCGACCTTGATCACGCCGCGCTCGACGCGACCGGTCACGACGGTGCCGCGACCCGAGATCGAGAACACGTCTTCGACCGGCATCAGGAAGGCGCCGTCGATGGCGCGCTCGGGCGTCGGGATGTAGCTGTCCAGCGCGTCGGCGAGCTTGAAGATGGCTTGTTCGCCCAGTTCGCCCTTGTCGCCTTCCATCGCCAGCTTGGCGCTGCCGTGGATGATCGGGGTGGCATCGCCGGGGAACTCGTACTTGTCCAGCAGTTCGCGCACTTCCATCTCGACGAGTTCGAGCAGCTCGGCGTCGTCGACCATGTCGCACTTGTTCAGGAAGACGATGATGTACGGCACGCCGACCTGGCGCGCCAGCAGGATGTGCTCGCGCGTCTGCGGCATCGGGCCGTCCGCGGCCGACACCACGAGGATGGCGCCGTCCATCTGCGCCGCGCCGGTGATCATGTTCTTCACGTAGTCGGCGTGCCCGGGGCAGTCGACGTGCGCGTAGTGGCGGTTCGCGGTCTCGTATTCGACGTGCGCGGTGTTGATCGTGATGCCGCGCGCCTTCTCTTCAGGCGCTGCGTCGATCTGGTCGTAGGCCTTGGCCTCGCCGCCGAACTTGCTCGCCAGCACCGACGTGATCGCCGCCGTCAGCGTCGTCTTGCCGTGGTCGACGTGACCGATCGTGCCCACGTTCACGTGGGGCTTGGTCCGTTCGAATTTACCTTTTGCCATGATGCGTATCTCCGTATCGAAAGAGCGTGGCCCGTGTGCTGTTTAAGGTCTCCGCGCGGCGCGCCTGCCACGGGCAGCAGGCGCTTCGAGGCCGAAGACCATCGTCGTTTACTTCGCGCCGCGCGCCGTGATGATCGCGTCGGCCACGTTCTTGGGCGCCTCGGAGTAGTGCTTGAACTCCATCGTGTAGGTCGCCCGGCCCTGGCTCATCGAGCGCAGCGTGGTCGAGTAGCCGAACATCTCCGACAGCGGCACCTCGGCCTTGATGATCTTGCCGCCGCCGGGCATGTCGTCCATGCCCTGGACCATGCCGCGCCGGCTGGACAGGTCGCCCATCACCGAGCCTGCGTAGTCTTCGGGCGTCTCGACCTCGACCGCCATCATCGGCTCCAGGATCACCGGGCTGGCCTTGCGGCAGCCGTCCTTGAAGCCCATCGACGCGGCCATCTTGAAGGCGTTTTCGTTCGAGTCCACCTCGTGGTACGAGCCGAAGGTCAGCGACACCTTGACGTCGACCACCGGGTAGCCCGCGAGCACACCGTTGGGCAGCGTGTCCTCGATGCCCTTCTTGACCGCCGGAATGAATTCGCGCGGCACCACGCCGCCCTTGATCGCGTCGACGAATTCGAAGCCCTTGCCAGGCTCCTGCGGCTCGATCTTGAGCACGACGTGGCCGTACTGGCCCTTGCCGCCGGACTGGCGCACGAACTTGCCTTCGACGTCGGAGACGGCCTTGCGGATCGTCTCGCGGTAGGCGACCTGCGGCTTGCCGACGTTGGCCTCGACACCGAACTCGCGCTTCATGCGGTCGACGATGATCTCGAGGTGCAGCTCACCCATGCCGGAGATGATGGTCTGGCCCGATTCCTCGTCGGTGCGCACGCGGAACGACGGATCCTCCTGCGCCAGGCGGCCGAGGGCGATGCCCATCTTCTCCTGGTCAGCCTTGGTCTTGGGCTCGACGGCCTGCGAGATGACCGGCTCGGGAAAGATCATCTTTTCGAGCGTGATGATCGCTTCCGGATCGCACAGCGTCTCGCCCGTCGTCACGTCCTTCAGGCCCACGCAGGCGGCGATGTCGCCGGCCAGGATTTCCTTGATTTCTTCACGCTGGTTGGCGTGCATCTGCAGGATCCGGCCGATGCGCTCCTTCTTGCCGCGGATCGGGTTGTAGACCGAGTCGCCCGACTTCAGCACGCCCGAATAGACGCGCACGAAGGTCAGCTGGCCGACGTAGGGATCGGTCATGAGCTTGAACGCGAGAGCCGAGAACTTCTCGTTGTCGGCAGCGCGGCGCTCGGTCGGCTTGTCCTCGTCATCGGTGCCGGGTACTGGCGGGATGTCGATCGGCGAAGGCATGAAGTCGATCACGCCGTCGAGCATGCGCTGCACGCCCTTGTTCTTGAACGCGGTGCCGCAGAACATGGGCTGGATCTCGGCCGCGATGGTGCGCAGGCGGATGCCGCTCAGGATCTCGGCCACGGTCAGGTCACCCGACTCGAGGTACTTGTTCATGAGCTCTTCGCTCGCCTCGGCGGCGGCCTCGAGCATGTTCTCGCGCCACTTCTGGGCTTCGGCTTCGAACTCGGCGGGAATGTCGCGGTACTCGAACTTCATGCCTTGCGAAGCTTCGTCCCAGATGATCGCCTTCATCACGATGAGGTCGATCACGCCGGTGAAGTTCTCCTCGGCGCCGATGGGAATCACGATCGGCACGGGATTCGCCTTCAGGCGCGCCTTCATCTGGTCGTAGACCTTGAAGAAGTTGGCACCCGTGCGGTCCATCTTGTTGACGAAGGCCAGGCGCGGCACCTTGTACTTGTTGGCCTGGCGCCAGACGGTCTCGGACTGCGGCTGCACGCCGCCCACGGCGCAATACACCATGCACGCGCCGTCGAGCACGCGCATGCTGCGCTCGACCTCGATCGTGAAGTCGACGTGCCCCGGGGTGTCGATGATGTTGATGCGGTGCTCGGGATGCGAAAAATCCATCCCCTTCCAGAAGCAGGTGGTCGCAGCCGAGGTGATCGTGATGCCACGCTCCTGCTCCTGCTCCATCCAGTCCATCGTGGCCGCGCCGTCGTGCACCTCGCCGATCTTGTGGTTCACCCCGGTATAGAACAGGATGCGCTCGGTGGTGGTGGTCTTTCCGGCATCGATGTGCGCACTGATACCGATGTTGCGGTAGCGCTCGATGGGGGTCTTGCGGGCCATGATCTCTTCTCCAAACACAGGGGCCGCCCCCGGGCTGGTGTTAACCCGTAGAGGCGGCCAAAAGCAGGGGGTTAGAAGCGGAAGTGCGAGAACGCCTTGTTCGCTTCGGCCATCCGGTGAACTTCATCGCGCTTCTTCATCGCACCGCCCCGGCCTTCGGCGGCCTCGAGCAGTTCGTTCGCGAGGCGGGCCGCCATCGACTTCTCACCACGCTTGCGCGCCGACTCCTTGAGCCAACGCATCGCCAGGGCCTGCCGACGCACAGGGCGAACTTCCACGGGAACCTGGTAGTTCGCACCGCCGACGCGGCGGGACTTGACTTCGACCATCGGCTTCACGTTGTTCAGCGCGGTGAGGAAGATCTCGAGCGGGTCCTTCGCAGCCTTGGTCTCGATCTGCTCGAGCGCACCGTAGATGATGCGCTCGGCGACGGCCTTCTTGCCCGATTCCATGACGACGTTCATGAACTTGGACAGGTCGACCGATCCGAACTTCGGGTCGGGCAGGATTTCGCGCTTGGGTACTTCGCGACGACGTGGCATGGGAGTCTTCCTTCTCGGGTTTCAGTTGGCGCACGGCATTTCGCTCGCTTCGCGCCGCGAAGAGCCATTCAGACTCTTCACTTACTCGACAGCCCTCTTCGGGCCGTCGCGGTGGGTGGCCTGAAGATCAGGCCTTCTTGGGACGCTTGGCGCCGTACTTGGAACGCGATTGCTTGCGGTCCTTGACGCCTTGCAGGTCGAGCGAGCCGCGCACGATGTGGTAGCGCACGCCCGGCAAGTCCTTCACGCGGCCGCCGCGCACGAGCACGACGCTGTGCTCCTGCAGGTTGTGGCCTTCGCCGCCGATGTAGGAGATGATCTCGAAGCCGTTGGTCAGGCGCACCTTGGCGACCTTGCGCAGCGCCGAGTTCGGCTTCTTCGGCGTCGTCGTGTAGACGCGCGTGCAGACGCCGCGGCGTTGCGGCGAGTTCTGCATCGCCGGCGACTTGCTCTTCGTGGCTTCGACCTGGCGGCCGTGGCGCACGAGCTGGTTGATGGTTGGCATTGGTTGCTTGTTCCCGTTTGAAGCGACTAATCTCTTTTCGGGAATCCTTCGAGCCGGCGCCCCGAGCCGGCCGGCAACCTGGTGCCGCGAAGCGGCTGCGCAAGTCATCCTCGGGCGGCAAAGAGCACGGCAAAGTCTGCCGAAAAGCCTTCTATTGTATTCTGACCAGCCCCGACCAGCAAGCGAGGCCTGTGAACCTTCCGTCAGAAGCACCCGCCGTGGTGCTCGATACCAACGTCGCGCTCGATTGGCTGGTGTTCCGCGACGTCGGTGTCAGCGCCCTTGCAGCGGCCATCGAAGGCGGAATGCTGCGCTGGCTCGCCTGCCCCAGGATGCGCGACGAACTGGCGCGCACCCTCACCTATCCGGCGCTGGCCCCGTGGTCTCCCGACAGCGAATGCGTGCTGGCAACATTCGATCGGTGGGTGCAGCCCTGTGCGCAACCGCCTGCGGCGCCCGGGATGGCATGCCGCGATGCCGACGACCAGGTGTTCGTCGACCTGGCCGTTGCCGGCCGAGCCCAATGGCTGCTTACGCGCGACCGTGCCTTGCTCGACCTCGCCGCGGCGGCACGGCGCCGCGGTCTGACCATCGCGACGCCGGCCGGCTGGCGCGCGGCCATGGAAGCGGCCCCCGACGTTCGGAGTGGGGCGCCTCAAGTTCAGCGCTGCTGAGTCGATAAGAATCTCCAAATTCAACGCAGTCCGTCATGCGCCTGAGTCGATTGCTGCCCCTGCTGGCCGCCCCACTGGCCGCCAGCAGCGTCGCCTTGACCGCCTACCTGTCTCTCTCGACCTGGCAAGGCGAGGTTCGCGCCGGCCAGGCCTCGCAGGCGGTGGAGCAGCTGCGACGCGCGTTGGCGGCGGCCGAAATGGTGTCGCGCGAACGCGGCCCCACGAACGGCATGCTCGGCGACGATCTGCCCGCACCTGCCGAATCGATCCAGGCCCTGGCCGACGCGCGCGCGCGAACCGACCGCGCCTGGTCGGCCCTCGCCCAGGAATTGCCGGATCTGGCCGCGCGATCGATGCGCAGCGATTCGATCGCACGCCTGGATGCCGCGCGTTCTGCCTTGCAGGCTGCACGCGCCGAGGTCGATCGAACGGCCTCCCGTCCCAAGGACCAGCGCACGCCCCAGGCCATCGGCGCTGCGGTTCGAGACATGGTGGCCCTGGTTCCGCGCCTTGCTCCGCTCGTCAGCCTGCTTGCGAACGAGGCGCAGCAGTCGCTCCCGGAACTCGGCGACGATGTCCAGGGGGCGAGACTGACGGCCGAACTCCGCGAATACGCCGGCCTGCTCGGTTCGCAGTTCACCGCGGCGCTGACGCGCCGCGGCCGCTTCAGCAGCGGCGAACGTCTGGCGATCGAACGCACCCGGGGCCGCGTCGACGAGTTGCGCTTTCTTCTCGAACTGCGCGTCCAGCAGCCGCGGCACACCGCCGAAGTGCTGCGCGCCTGGAGCCAGGTGCAGGAGCACTATTTCGTGGCGGCCTCCCATCTCGTCCAGCGCGTGATCACGGCGGGCGAATCCGATGGCGACTTCGGCCTCGATCCAGCGCAATTCGCCGATCAATACGTGCCCGAGATGAACGTCATGTTCGGCCTGCGCGACGCCCTGCTGCAGCATGCGGTCATGAAGGCCGACGCCGAACGGGACCGGGCGCGCCGCCTGATCGCCTTGGTCGGGGCGGTTTCGTTGGCACTGCTGCTGGGCGTGGCGGTGGGCATCGCGCTCGTCAACCGACGCGTGCTGCGTCCGCTGGCCGGCACCGCCGAGGCGTTGACTGCGCTGGCCCAGAACGAGCTCGATGCTCCGCTGCCGCGACCGCAGGCGGACGACGAGATGGCGGCCGTGATCGGCGCGGTCCACACCTTGCGCCAACAGACGCAGCGCCGTGAAGAACTCGAACAGGAACGCGACGACCTGATCGAACGCCTTCGCGAGCAGTCCAATTCGGACTTTCTCACCGGCTTGCCGAATCGCCGCGCGTTCCACGTCGCGGCCGAGCGCGAACTCGCGCGGGCACGGCGCCACGGCTACGCCGTCACGGCGATGCTTTTCGACATCGACAACTTCAAGTCTTTCAACGACCGACTCGGCCATGCCGCAGGCGACCGCGCGCTGACCGACGTGGCCCAGGTCGTGCGGCGCGAGATGCGAGCCGGCGACTTGGTCGGCCGTTACGGCGGCGAGGAGTTCGTGCTCCTGCTGAGCCACTGCGAACGCGAACGCGGCTTGCAATTTGCCGAGCGCTTGCGCGCCGCGATCGCGGCCACGCCGATCGGCTGCGCCAGCGAAACAGTCGTGCCCTGCACGGTGAGCATCGGCGTCACCGACTCGATCCAGCACGGCCTGGCACTCGAAACGCTGCTGTCCAAGGCCGATTCGGCAATGTACCGGGCCAAGCAGGGCGGACGCAACCGGGTGGAGTTCGCGCCGGTGAACTCACCGGCGCAGGCGAGCGACGAAGCGACCTCGAACTGAGCGCCACGCCGTCGCGAGGAGATCGAAAAAAGGGCGGCCGAGGCCGCCCTTTCTGGCCATCGAGCCGGCGCGATCACTCGCCCGCGGTCTCGCCTCCGGCGCCGGCCGCAGCCGCCGCAGCCGCGGTGGCGGCGTCGACATTGGCCATCTGCACGGCAGCCAGCTCTTCGGCTTCCTGCATCGCGATGGCGCGGCGCTCGGTCTCGTCCATCGCCTCCTTGGCCTTGCGCGCGATGTGGAAGGCCATGCCGGTGCCTGCGGGAATCAGGCGTCCGACGATGACGTTTTCCTTCAGCCCGCGCAGCTCGTCGCGCTTGCCCATGATTGCCGCCTCGGTCAGCACCCGCGTCGTCTCCTGGAAGGAGGCGGCGGAGATGAACGAATCGGTCGACAAGCTGGCCTTGGTGATGCCCAGCAGCACGTCGGCGTGCGTGGCCGGCATCTTGTCCTCGGCGCGCATGCGGTCGTTCGTGTCGAGCAGCTCGGAGCGCTCGACCTGTTCGCCCGCGATGTAGCCGGTGTCGCCCGAGTTCGTGATCTGAACCCGGCGCAGCATCTGGCGCACGATGACCTCGATGTGCTTGTCGTTGATCTTCACGCCCTGCAGCCGGTAGACGTCCTGGACTTCGTCGACGATGTAGCGCGCCAGTTCCTCGATGCCCAGCAGGCGCAGGATGTCCTGCGGGTCCGCAGCGCCGTCGACGATCAACTCGCCTCGGTTCACGACCTGGCCTTCGTGCACGAGGATGTTCTTCTCCTTGGGCACCAGCTCTTCGTAGACCTTGCCTTCCGGGTCGGTGATCTGCAGCCGCACCTTGCCCTTGGTCTCCTTGCCGAAGGACACCGTACCGGTGATCTCGGCCAGCGTGCCCACGTCCTTCGGGCTGCGCGCTTCGAAGAGCTCGGCCACGCGCGGCAGGCCGCCCGTGATGTCGCGCGTCTTCTGGCCTTCCATCGGGATGCGCGCCAGCACTTCGCCCGGCGCCAGGTCCTGACCGTCGCGGATCTGCACCAGCGAGCCGACCGGGAAGCCGATCGTCACCGCGTGGTCGGTGCCGGGGATCTTGACCTCGACCCCGGCCGCGTCCAGCAGCTTGACCTGCGGGCGCACGACCTTGGCGGCGCCGCGGCGCTTCGGGTCGATGACGACGAGCGTCGACAGGCCCGTGACCTCGTCGACCTGCTTGGCGACGGTGACGCCTTCCTCGACGTTCTCGAACTTCGCACGACCCGCGAACTCGGTGATGATGGGTCGCGTGAGCGGATCCCAGTTCGCCAATACCGTGCCGGCCTTCACATGCTGGTCGGGCTTGATGTTGAGCGTGGCGCCGTAAGGCAGCTTGTGGCGCTCGCGCTCGCGGCCGTGCTGGTCGCTGATGACGATCTCGCCGGAACGCGAGATCACCACCAGTTCGCCCTTGCCATTGGTGACGTAGCGCATCGTGGCGTTGAAGCCGATGATGCCTTCGCTCTTGGCGTCGACGCTCGAAGCCACCGCCGCGCGCGAAGCCGCGCCGCCGATGTGGAAGGTGCGCATCGTCAGCTGCGTGCCCGGCTCGCCGATCGACTGCGCGGCGATGACGCCGATCGCCTCGCCGACGTTGACGAGTCCGCCGCGGCCCAGGTCGCGGCCGTAGCACTTGGCGCACATGCCGAAGCGCGTGGCACAGGTCAGCGGCGTGCGCACCTTGACCTCGTCGACGCCCGCGGCTTCGAGGATGTCGAGCGTGTCTTCGTCGAGCATGTGGCCGCCGGTCAGCAGGATTTCCTGCGTCTCGGGGTGGGCCACCTCGACCGCCGTGACTCGGCCCAGGATGCGGTCGCGCAGGCTTTCAATGACCTCGCCGCCTTCGACCAGGGCGCGCATGTTCATGCCGTTCTGGGTGCCGCAATCGTCTTCGGTGACGACCAGATCCTGGGTCACGTCGACGAGACGGCGCGTCAGGTAGCCCGAGTTCGCGGTCTTCAGCGCCGTGTCCGCCAGGCCCTTGCGGGCGCCGTGGGTGGAGATGAAGTACTGCAGAACGTTCAGGCCTTCGCGGAAGTT
>JAGWTS010000522.1 GCA_028868875.1 Burkholderiales bacterium
TCACCATGCCGGCCGCGTGAGCCATGCTCCCCGCCGAGTGGAAGCTCGCCGGGCTTCTCGCCGTGCTGCTGGCGCTGGTGATCTCGTTCGGTGCGCTGCTCAAGCGCCAGGCCGACCTGGGATCCACGCGCCAGCAAGCCGCTGACGCCGTCGCCGCCGCAGCCGAGAACGCCCGCCACCGCGCCACAGAGGCGCAACACGCTGCACAAGTGCAGGAGGCAATCACGAATGGACAAGCTCAACTCGATGCGGTCGCTGCTGCCAGCGGTCGCGCTCTCGATGCTCTTGCTCGGCTGCGCCAGCGCGCCCGTGTCGTTGCCCGGCAGTGTCCAGTGCCCGATCTACCCGCCGCTGCCGCCGCAAGCCCGGCAGCCAGCGCCCCCGGCGATTTGCTCGCCGACGTGCTCGGACGGATGGGCGAGGCTGGTCGACAGCTTGCTCTCGAAGCCGACGAGCGGCGCGCCACCGGCCTCATCTGCGAGCAGTCCTACCCCGTGACCCAGGGAGCAACCCCATGAAGACAGCCACCTTCGTTCTCGTCGTCGGCGCCTTCGCGCTGCTCTTTGCCGGAGTCGCCTGGCGCTCGACGTTCTGGGATTCCGCCGACGGCGGCCTGATCGTCATGCCCCCGACGCAGGCCCAGGAGTGCCGCGAGGGTGGCGGCTGCGCGGCTTTCAGTCAGCGCGAGATTCAGGGCATCGCCAGGCATGCAGCGACCATCGGATTCGAGACTGGGCTGCTGCAATGTCCCGGTGGCGGCATCTGATCCGGCGCGCCGCGCATGCGGCGCTGGTCTCCATGGCCGTGCTGCCGTGGATCGTCGCCATGCTGATTCTCGGGGTCGCGCTCTGGCTCGTCGTCATGGCGCACAAGGTTTGGCCGGATGCCGACCGCGGCAACTGTTGGAGCTTCGCCACCCCGCGCTGGTACCGCGGCGGCGGCCACCTGCAGATTCGATGGTCTGAAGGCGTGCGCGTGCTCGGCCTGCGCATTCCGCATGTGTCCTGGGTGCCGAAACTCCCGCCCGAGGGCATCGCCGTCGAGCAGTCCGAGCCGGTCAAGCGCGAGCGCGGCGACTGGCTGCCGCCGGTCTTCTACTTCCGGTTCTTCGTCAAGCGCCGCGAGATGCCGCCTGACGAACCGCCACCATGACTACAGTGCTCGCCGACGCCCGCCTGGGCGTCATGGTCGCGGATACCGGCGCCGGCGACGGCGACCGCCAATGGCCCGGCACCCGCAAGGTTTGGCGCATCCCTGGCGCTCTCGTCGGGTTCGCTGGCGTCTACGCGCTATTCGACCCCTTCCTGGCATGGCTGCGCACCGGCATGTTCTCGGCCGCGCCGCCGATGCTGGGCGCGAGCGTCCTCGTGCTTGACGCGGCAGGCCTCTGGGTATTCGACGACAGCGCCGTTCCGCTGCTGGTGGAATGCGGCAGGGAAGCTATCGGGACTGGCGCCAAGGCCGCGCTCGCCGCCCACGAAGCACTCGGCTACGCTGACGCGCGCCGAGCAGTTCAGATCGCGTGCCGGTACGACGCCGCCAGCCGCGCCCCCGTTCGATCCTATCGACTCTGAGGACGTCATGGTTGCACCACGCTACCGCATAGACGATCGGCTGCTCGAATGGGCGACGCCGCGCCAGCGCGAGTACGTCGAGGCGATCAACAAGCATCACAGCATCCGGGCCGCGGCGCGGGCGTGCGGGGTGCATTTCACGGCAGTTGTCCACGCGATCACGAGCCTGGAGCGGCGCGCTGCCGTCTACGGCTACAGCCCGCGCCACGACCTGAGCAAGCCCGTCGCTCCCGGCCAGATCCTGCGCGGCGCCAGCACGCTGTACCGCCGCGGCGAGCCTGAGCCGGTGCTGCAATGGGTCAAGTCGCGGGCCGACGACGAACAGCGCGAGCGGATCATCCGCGAGGCCGTGCGCGCGCTTGCCGAGGATGTGAAAGGCCTCGCCCCGACCGTCTCCGCTCCGGCGCGCACGGCCACCGACCTACTCTCGGTCTACCCGCTCGGCGACCCGCACTTCGGGCTCTACGCCTGGGCCAGAGAGGTCGGCGCCGACTTCGACCTCTCGATCGCCAGGCGGCTGACGTTGGCCGCGATCGACCGCCTCGTCGAAGCGTCGCCGTGCTCCGAAACAGCGCTCATCCTGCCGCTGGGCGACGTGTTCCACATGGACGACCAGAGCAACCAGACGCCGGCGCACAAGCATCAGCTCGACGCCGATGGCCGCTTCGTCAAGGTGCTCGAGGTCGGCATCCAGACCTTCCGCCACGCGGTGCTGCGCGCGCTCGAGAAACATGCCAACGTCGTCGTCCGCTTCGTCGGAGGCAACCACGACCCGCATGCGATCTGGTCGCTGGCCTTCTCGATCGCAGCCTACTTCGAGAAGGAGCCGCGCGTCACGGTCGACCTGTCGCCCGGCGCGCACTGGTTCTACCGCTTCGGCTCCGTACTCATCGGCGCCACCCATGGCGACAAGACCAAGCACCCGCAGTTGCTCGGCGTCATGGCGGCCGACCGATCGGCAGACTGGGGCGAGACGAGGCACAGGTATTTCTACACCGGCCACGTCCACAACCAGATCGTGACCGAACTCCCCGGCCTCGTCTGCGAGTCATTCCGCACGCTGGCCGCACGCGACGCCTA
>JAGWTS010000134.1 GCA_028868875.1 Burkholderiales bacterium
GTCAAGGCGCTCATCAAGCAGGTTTCGGCCAACCGCACCATCCTGATGGTCGAGCACAACATGAACGTCGTCGCCGATCTCTGCGACCGCATCACCGTGCTCGCGCGCGGCACCGTGCTCGCCGAAGGCAGCTACGCCGAGGTCTCGAAGAACCCCGACGTGATCCAGGCCTACATGGGCAGCGCGGACGTCGAACTGGCGGGGGCGCACGGATGACCGCGATGCTCGAACTCGCCGGGCTCCAGTCCTGGTACGGCGAATCGCACATCCTGCACGGCGTCGACCTCACGGTCCACGAAGGCGAGGTCGTCACGCTGCTCGGGCGCAACGGCGCCGGGCGCACGACGACGATGCGCTCGGTGATGGGCCTCGTCGACACGCGCCGCGGCTCGATCCGGGTGCGCGGGGCCGAGACCATCGGCCTCGCGCCGCACCAGGTGGCGCGCCTGGGCGTGGGCTACTGCCCGGAAGAGCGCGGCATCTTCTCCGCCCTCTCGACCGAAGAGAACCTGCTGCTGCCGCCGCGGGTCGGCACGCACGGCGACGCCCCGGGCATGGGCCTGGACGAGATCTACGCGATGTTCCCCAACCTCGCCGAGCGCCGCAACAGCCAGGGCACGCGGCTGTCGGGCGGCGAGCAGCAGATGCTCGCGGTGGCGCGCATCCTGCGCACGGGCGCGCGCCTGCTGCTGCTCGACGAGATCTCCGAAGGCCTGGCCCCGGTCATCGTGCAGGCGCTCGCGGCCATGATCCGGGCCCTGCGCGAGCGCGGCTACACCATCGTCATGGTCGAGCAGAACTTCCGCTTCGCGGCGCCGCTGGCCGACCGCTTCTACGTCATGGAGCACGGCCGCATCGTGCAGCAGTTCGCGCAGGCCGAACTCGCTGCCAACATGGCCATGCTGCACGAGTTCCTGGGCGTCTGAACGGCGCCTTCCATCCACTGCTTCGCACCGCCAGGAGTCACCTCATGAAGCTCAGATTCAATCGCCTCGCCATCGCCTGCGGCCTCGCCCTGGCCGCCTCGCTCGCGGCCCCGCTCGCCCAGGCCGCCTCGGACCAGGTCGTGATCGGCGACATCGACGACATGTCGGGCGTGTACGCCGACGTGATCGGCCAGGGCGGGGTCGAGGCCGCGAAGATGGCGATCGCCGATTTCGGCGGCAGCGTGCTCGGCAAGAAGATCGTCCTGCTCACCACCGACCACCAGAACAAGCCCGACATCGGGGCCTCGAAGTTCCGCGAATGGGCCGACCAGAACGGCCTGACGATGGTGCTGGGCGGCTCGAACACCGGGGTCTCGCTCGCGATGGCCAAGGTCGCGCTGGCCAAGAAGGTGCCCTTCATCGCCATCGGCGCCGCCGGGGCCTCGCTGACGAACCAGGACTGCACGCCCTATACCGTGCACTACGCCTACGACACCACCGGCCTGGCCAACGGCACGGCGACGACGATCGTCAAGCAAGGCGGCAAGAAGTGGTTCTTCCTGACCGCCGACTACGCCTTCGGCACCCAGTTGCGCGAAGCCGCGGCCAAGGTCGTCACCGCCAACGGCGGCCAGTCGCTGGGCGAGGTCCGGGTGCCGCTGGCGACCTCCGACTTCTCGTCCTTCCTGCTCCAGGCCCAGGGATCGGGCGCCCAGGTGCTGGGCCTGGCCAACGCCGGCGGCGACTTCACGAACTCGCTCAAGGCGGCGCAGGAGTTCGGCATCACCAAGACGATGAAGCCGGCGGCGCTGCTCGCCTTCATCAGCGACATCCACAGCCTGGGCCTGAAGACCGCGCAGGGCCTGATCCTCACCACCGGCTGGTACTGGGACCTGAACCCCGATACCCGGGCCTTCGCCAAGCGCTACTTCGAGATCATGAAGAAGGAGCCGACGATGAACCAGGCCGCGTATTACTCGGCCACGATGCATTACCTGCAGGCGGTGAAGGCGGTCGGCTCGACCGACTCCGACAAGGTCATGGCCGAGATGAAGAAGACCAAGATCAACGACTTCTTCGCCAAGGGCGGCTACATCCGCTCCGACGGCCTGATGGTCCACCACCAGTACGTGATGCAGGTGAAGACGCCGGCCGAATCGAAGTATCCCTGGGACTACTACAAGCTGATCAAGGACATGACCGGCGAAGAGGCCTACGGCCCCGAGACCGGCCTGTGCCACAACAGCAAGTGATCCCCCCCGAAGCGCCTTCGGCGCCTCCCCTTCGGGGGGGCGACGCCAGCGGACCGGCCAAGCCGGATCCGCGGCGTCCGCTTGAAAGGCCGCGCGCATGACTTCTGTCTTCGGCTTTCCGCTGCCGGTCATCCTGGGCCAGTTGATGCTCGGGCTGGTCAACGGCTCGTTCTACGCGATGCTGAGCCTTGGCCTGGCGGTGATCTTCGGCCTGCTCGGGGTCGTCAACTTCGCCCACGGGGCGTTCTACATGCTCGGCGCCTTTGCGGCCCTGGTCGGCCTCGAATCGCTGGGCATCAACTACTGGTTCGCGCTCGTGCTCGCGCCGCTCGCGGTCGCCCTGCTCGGCGTCGTGCTCGAGCGGCTGCTGCTGCGCCATCTCTACAAGCTCGACCCGCTGTACGGTCTGCTCCTGACCTTCGGCCTCGCGCTCATCGCCGAGGGCGTGATGCGCAACCACTACGGCTCCTCGGGGCTGAGCTATCCGGTTCCCGACGCGCTCCAGGGCGTGTTCAACCTCGGCTTCATGATCCTGCCGGTGTATCGCGCCTGGGTCATCCTCGCCTCGCTCGCGATCTGCTTCACCACCTGGTTCGTCATCGAGCGCACGCGCCTGGGCTCGACGCTGCGCGCCGCGACCGAGAACCCGCGCCTCGTGCAGGCCTTCGGCATCAACGTGCCGCTGATCGTGATGGCCACCTACGGCGCCGGAGTCGGGCTGGCCGCGCTCGCCGGGGTGCTCTCGGCGCCCGTGATCCAGGTCTCGCCGCTGATGGGCTCTTCGCTCGTCATCGTCGTCTTCGCCGTCGTCGTCATCGGCGGCATGGGCTCGATCTTCGGCTCCATCGTCAGCGGCCTCGTGCTCGGCATGGTCGAGGGCTTGACCAAGGTCGTCTACCCCGAGGCCTCGAACGTGGTCGTCTTCGTAATCATGGCGCTGGTGCTGATCTGGCGCCCCGCCGGCCTGTTCGGGAAGTCCTGAGATGACGCGCCGCGCCAACCTGGGCTACGCCGCCCTTCTCGTCTTCGCGCTGCTGGTGCCGGCGCTCGGAATCTATCCGGTGTTCGCGATGCAGCTGCTGTGCTTCGCGATGTTCGCCTGCGCCTTCAACCTGCTGCTGGGCTTCTCGGGCATGCTGTCGTTCGGCCATGCGGCCTTCTTCGGCTCGGCTTCGTACATCACCGGCTGGCTCGTCACGGCCCAGGGCTGGGGACCGGCGGCCAGCCTGGCGGGCGGTGCGCTCGCAGCGGCGGCGCTCGGGCTCGTGATCGGCGCCATCGCGATCCGGCGCCAGGGCATCTACTTCGCGATGATCACGCTCGCGCTCGGCCAGCTCGTCTACTTCGTGTGCCTGCAGGCGCCTTTCACCGGCGGCGAGAACGGCATCCAGGGCGTGCGTCGCGGCAGCCTGTTCGGGCTCCTGTCGCTGCGCTCGGACACGACGATGTACTACTTCGTGCTCGCGGTCTTCGTCGCGGTGTTCCTGTTCATCCGCCGCATCGTGCATTCGCCCTACGGCCAGGTGCTCAAGGCGATCCGCGAGAACGAGCCCCGCGCGGTCTCGCTGGGCTACCAGGTCGACCGCTACAAGCTGCTTGCCTTCGTGCTCTCGTCGGGGCTGTCGGGGCTGGCCGGCTCGCTCAAGGCGCTGACGCTTGGGCTGTGCTCGCTCTCCGACGTGCTGCAGGGCACTTCGGGCGAGGTCATCCTGATGACGCTGCTCGGCGGCACCGGCACCTTCTTCGGCCCGGTGCTCGGCGCCGGCATCGTCGTCTCGCTCCAGCAGTACCTCTCGGACCGCGTCGGCGACTGGGTCACGGTGATCATCGGCGCGATCTTCGTCGCCTGCGTGATGCTGTTCCGGCGCGGCATCGTCGGCGAATTCGTCGGCTGGCGCGAGCGCCGCACGAAGACGGGCCAGCCCGCCGAGAGCTGAGCGCCCGCGGCCCTTCGTTCCCGCACCGGCCCTGGCGGCCGGCTTCGCGCAGGCCTCCTTGGCCCCGTGCCCGGCCGCGCGGCGGCGAGCTGCGCTACATTCGTGTCTGAACGGACACTCACTTGGCACGCTAGTCTTTTGCCGGCCTGCGGGTCACGACCTCGGCGTCGCGCTTCGTTCGATTCCCACCGGAGACGACACTTGAATATCGAATACCGCGATCTGATCGCAGGCTTGCTGTTCATCGCCCTTGGGGCCTTCGTCGCGCTTTATGCCTCGGGCCATTACACCGTGGGCGATCCGGCCCGCATGGGCCCGGGCTTCTTCCCGGTCGTGCTCGGCTGGGCGCTGGCGGCGCTGGGCGCGGTCGTGACCCTGCTCGCGTTGCGGCGCACGACACTGGTCGCCGCGCCGCCGCACATCGCCCTGCGGCCGCTGCTCGCGGTGCCGGCGGCGATCGGGGCCTTCGGCCTGATCGTCGAGCCGCTGGGGCTGGTGCCGGCCACGCTCGCGCTCACCGCCATCGTCGTCTTTGCCGAGCGCCCGCTGCGGTGGCGCCGCACGCTGCTGCTCGCCGCCTGTCTGGCCGTGATCTCGTGGCTCATCTTCCTCGTCGGCCTGCAGATGACCCTGCCTGCCTTCAAGCTGCCGGGATAAGCCATGGACCTGCTGAACACCGTCTTCGCCAACCTCTCCATCGGGGTCCACGAGGCCGTCTCGTGGGCCAACCTGGGCTACTGCTTCATGGGCGTCTTCCTGGGCTGCCTGGTGGGCGTGCTGCCCGGGCTGGGCTCGATGATCGCGATCTCGCTGCTGCTGCCCATCACCTACCACCTGCCCGCGAGCGGCGCGCTCATCATGCTGGCCGGGGTCTACTTCGGCGCCGACTACGGCGGCGGCACCTGCTCGATATTGCTCGGCGTGCCGGGGCATGCGGCAGCGGCGGTCGACGTGCTCGACGGCTACCCGATGGCGCGCCAGGGCCGCGGCGGCATCGCGTTGTTCATGAAATGCGTGGCCTCGTTCTGGGGCTCGGCGGTCGGCATCGTGCTGCTCACGCTGTTCGCCCCGATGCTCTCCGAGGCCGCGCTGCGCTTCGGCCCGGCCGAATACGCTTCGCTGATGCTGCTGGGCTTGATGGCGGCGTCCACCGTCGGCCAGGGCTCGCCGGTCAAGGGCGTGGCGATGATGGTCCTGGGCCTGCTGCTGGGCGTCGTCGGAACCGACGTGAACAGCGGCGTCGTGCGCTTCGGCTTCGACATTGCGCAGCTCGCCGACGGCATCGGGCTGATCTCGCTCGCGATGGGGGTGTTCGCGATCACCGAGGTCATCAAGGGCGCCGGGTCGTCGCGGGTCTCGACGGTGGAGATGAAGTTCGGCCTGCGCGACCAGCTGCCCACGCGCGAGGATTGGCGCCGCTCGATCGGCCCGATGCTGCGCGGCTCGGCGCTCGGTGCCTGCTTCGGCGCCTTGCCCGGCACCAGCGGCGGCATGGCCACCTTCCTGTCCTACGCGATCGAGAAACGGATCTCCAAGCACCCGGAGCAGTTCGGCAAGGGCGCGATCGAAGGCATCGCGGGCCCCGAGGCCTGCAACAACGCCGGCGTCGGCACGGCCTTCATCCCGACGCTGACGCTGGGCATCCCGGGCGACGCCATCATGGCGCTGATGCTCGCGGCGCTGGTGATCCACGGCATCCAGCCCGGGCCGCAGGTGATGACCAGCCACCCGGACCTGTTCTGGGGCCTGATCGTGAGCTTCTGGATCGGCAACCTGTTTCTCGTGATCCTGAACATTCCGCTCATCGGCATGTGGGTGCGGCTGCTGCAGATCCCCTATCCGCTGCTCTACCCGGGCATCGTGCTGTTCACCTGCATCGGCGTGTACAGCACGCAGAACAGCGTCTTCGACATCTGGGTCTTGCTGTTCTTCGGCGTCGCCGGGATCGCCATGTCGATGCTGCGGCTCGAGCCGGTGCCGCTGCTGCTGGGCCTGATCCTGGGCGCGCCGTTCGAGGAGAACCTGCGCCGCACCTTGCTGCTCTCGCGCGGCGACTTCGCGGTCTTCGTGCAGCGGCCCCTCAGCGCCACGGCGCTGGCGGTGGCGGCCCTGCTGCTGATCTGGTCGGTGATTTCGTATCTGCGCGCGGGCCGGCGCGCGGCGCGGCCCGCGGCTGCGGGCGTGGCCCGGGCCCGCGGTTGATCGGGCGTTCCGAATCCGTGCCCCGGGCGGCCGAATGCGCAAAACGGCCGCCCGGGGCGGCCGAAACGGAAATCGGCCGCCGGGGCAGCCGGATCGGAAATCGGGCACCGGGGCGGCTGAATCGGAAATCGGCCGCCGGGGCGGCCGGTTGCGCTTCAGGCCGGGTCGAAGAGGTCGCCCGCGGGGCGCGGCGGCGTGATCCCGAGGTGGCGGTAGGCGGCCTGGGTCGCGATGCGCCCACGCGGCGTGCGCTGCAGATAGCCTTGCTGGATCAGGTAGGGCTCGATCACGTCCTCGATCGTCCCCGCCTCTTCGCCGATCGCCGCCGCCACGTTGTCCAGCCCCACCGGGCCGCCGTCGAAGCGGTGGATCACGGCTTCGAGCAGCTTGCGGTCCATGACGTCGAAGCCGAGCGGATCGACGTCGAGCATCGCCAGCGCGCGGTCGGCCACGCCGGTGTCGATGCGGCCGTCGGCCTTCACCTGGGCGTAGTCGCGCACCCGGCGCAGCAGCCGGTTGGCGATGCGCGGCGTGCCGCGCGAGCGGCGCGCGATCTCGAGCGCGCCCGCGGCGTCGACCGGCACCTGCAGCAGCCCGGCCGAGCGCGTGACGATGCGCGTGAGCTCCGCCGCCGTATAGAACTCGAGCCGGGCGACGATGCCGAAGCGGTCGCGCAAGGGGTTGGTCAGCATGCCCGCGCGCGTCGTCGCGCCCACCAGCGTGAAGGGCTGCAGGTCGAGCTTGATCGAGCGCGCGGCCGGGCCTTCGCCGATCATGATGTCGATCTGGTAGTCCTCCAGCGCCGGGTAGAGGATTTCCTCCACCACCGGCGAGAGGCGGTGGATCTCGTCGATGAAGAGCACGTCGTTGCGCTCGAGGTTGGTCAGGATCGCGGCCAGGTCCTTGGGCTTTTCCAGCACCGGGCCCGAGGTCTGGCGCAGGTTCACGCCGAGCTCGGCGGCGACGATGTGGGCCAGCGTCGTCTTGCCCAGCCCGGGCGGGCCGAACAGCAGCACGTGGTCGAGCGCCTCGGCGCGGCCGCGCGCGGCGCCGATGAAGATCTCCAGCTGCTCGCGCGCCTTCTCCTGGCCGATGTATTCGGCCATGCCCTTGGGGCGCAGCGCGCGCTCGATCGCCTCCTCGTTGGGCGAGGCGGGGGCGGCGCTGACCACGCGCGCGACTGGAGCACCAGGCGCGGCGCCGAGGTCGTCGGTCTTGATCGCCATGCCGGGGATTATGACGACGGGTAGACTCTGCGCCCCTGTTGCCGCCCCTGTGGGAGAAGGATCGCCGATGAAGTCCGCCAAGCTGTTCGCCGGCCTGCTGTGCGCCGTTGCCGCCCTGGCCGCGCAGGCGCAGACCCGGGTCGAGGACGCCTGGGTGCGCGCCACGGTGCCGCACCAGATGGCGAGCGCGTTCTTCGCCCGCATCACCTCGACGCAGGGCGGGCGACTCGTCGCCGCGTCGACGCCCGTGGCCGGCGTCGCCGAGGTCCACCAGATGTCGATGGCCGGCGGCGTCATGAAGATGCGCGCCGCGGCCGGCGGGCTCGAACTGCCCGCAGGCAAGGCCGTCGCGCTCACGCCCGGCGGCTATCACCTGATGCTGATGGACCTCAAGCAGACGCTGAAGGCGGGCGAGGAAGTGCCGGTCACGCTCGTCGTCGAGCATGCCGACAAGCAGCGCGAGACGATCGAGCTGAAAGTGCCGGTTCTCGCGGCAGCGCCCGGCCACTGAAGAACTACTTGTTGAGCGCCTTCAATGCGCGCTTGATGCCTTCGCTCACGCCGATCTCCGGCGGCAGCGCCTTCAAGGCCGCGGCCGCCTCGCGCTCGTTGTAGCCGAGCGCCATCAGCGCCTGCACGATGTCGTTCTGGGCCTCGCTGGCGGCGCCCGCGGCCGGCAGCGCGAGGTCGGGTCCGAGCTTGCCCTTGAGTTCGAGCAGCAGGCGCTCGGCGGTCTTCTTGCCGATGCCCGGAACCTTCACGAGGCGACCTCCGTCCTGCAGGCTCACCGCCTGCGCGAGCTCGGCCACCGACAGCCCGGAGAGGATGGCCAGCGCCGTGCGCGGCCCCACGCCGCTGATCTTGACGAGCAGGCGAAAGGTCATGCGCTCTTCGGCGCTGAGGAAGCCGTAGAGCAGCTGCGCGTCCTCGCGCACGACGAAATGGGTGAGCAGCGAGACGCGCTCGCCGAGCGCGGGCAGGTTGTAGAAGGTGCTCATCGGCACGTCGATCTCGTAGCCGACGCCGGCCACGTCGACGAGCACGAGGGGCGGCGATTTCTCGGCCAGGGTGCCGGTGATGCGTCCGATCATCGGCGCATCTTAAGCGGCGGCGGATGCGGCGCGCCGGGCTCTACCGGAACAGCCCGAGCCGCTGCGCTTCCAGAGCCGCCTCGGCGCGCGAGCTCACGTTGAGCTTGCGGTAGATCTGCTTGACGTAGTCGGCGATGGTGTGGCGCGACAGGCCCAGCTGGACGCCGATCTCGGGCAGCGTATAGCCCTTGGCGACGCGCAGCAGCACTTCGCTTTCGCGATCCGTGAGCGAGACGTTGGGCAGCGACGTGGCCTGGGGCCGGCCCTTGGCCGAGAAGTGCGCCATCACGCGGCGCGCGATCGCCGGCGACAGGGGCGGCTCGCCCTGGGCGATGCGCTGCAGCTGCTCGGTGATCAACTCGCGCGGCTGCTCCTTCAGGATGTAGCCGAAGGCGCCCGCCTGCAGCGCCGGGAACAGGTGCTCGTCGTCGTCGTGGATCGTCACGACCACCGATTGCGCATCGGGCTGGATGTCGCGCAGCCGGGTCACGACGTCGACGCCGCTGCCGTCGGGCAGGCCGAGATCGACCAGCGCGAGATCGAACTTCACTGCCGAGACGAGCGCGAGCGCGTCGTGCACGCGCGCGCTCTCGGAGATGTCGGCGCCGGGGAACACCTGGAGCACGAGCTTCTGCAGCCAGGCCCGGATCTCGGGCAGGTCTTCGAGCAGCAGAATGTTCTTCATCCCGGGCGCTTGAAACAAGTGAAAACTTATGCTAGCAGGCGCGCGGCTCAGCGCGGATGCAGCTCGGGCGCACGATCGAGCGGAACCGTGAGGCGTATCACGGTTCCGTAGCCGGGGCTCGATTCGACCAGGCACTGCCCCTGCAGCTGCTTGGCCCGGTGCTTCATGCTCGCCATGCCGTGGCCGTGGTCGAGGCGGCCTTCGAGTTCGAGCGGAATGCCCTCGCCGTTGTCCTGCACCACGGCCTGGAAATCGCCGTCGACGACGCGGCAGACGATCGAGCATCGGCTCGCCTTGCTGTGCTTGATGATGTTGCTCGTGGCTTCGCGCAGGATGCGCGTGGTCTGGACGAAGGCGCGCGCCGGCAGCATCTGCGGCAGGTCTTCGGGCGCCGTCCATTCGGCCTCGATGCCGGCCTGGGCGAGGCGGCTCACGACCTCGGCGCGCCAGTCGCCGAGGGCATCGCACAGCCGCACCGCGCGCCCCGTCAGGCCGCGCACCGACAGGCGCATCTCCTCGAGGGCTTCGCGCGCGAGCGTCGAGATGCGGTCCGATTCGCTGGTGTGCACGATCGTCAACAGCTTGGCGCCGAGGTCGTCGTGGAGGTCGGCGGCGATGCGCTTGCGCTCGCGCTCGGTCACCTGCTCGACGCGCAGCTCGGCCAGTTGCTGGAAGTTGCGCTCGATCTCGGCGGTGGCTTCGCGCACCCGCAGTTCGAGCTGGGCGCGGTCCAGTTCGGACGCCTGCAGTGCACGCCCGTGCTGCTGCACCAGGCGCAGCCCGAGGAGCACGAACATCACCGGCGGCACGAGGTGGGCGAGGTGGGCCAGCAGCGGCTCGGTGCCGCGCTGCTGGCCCGCCAGCTCGATCGCGCCGGCCAGCGCCAGCGTCGCCAGTCCCGCGGCCATGGGCCAGAACGAGGGCGACTCCTCGCGCCGCAGCACCTGCAGATGCAGCAGGGCGGCGGCGAACAGCTCGCAGGCGAAGAGCGCCTGCCAGAAGCCGACGCTCTGGTGCAGGCGGTTCGGCCCGGCGATGAACAGGCCGAGCGCCATCGCCGCGCATTGCACGAACAGGCCGCGGTCGACGAAGCGGATGCGCAGCTTCGCATAGCGCAGCAGGAACTGGATCGCCGCGAGCGTGATGAACGAGAGCATCGTGCCGACCAGGAATTCGGCCGCCGCGTTGCTGATCGGCAGCACGCTGAGCCAGAGCCGGGCGTCGATCACGGCCCAGCCGATCGAGAGCGCGCCGAAGTACGCGAGGTAGCTTTCGCGCCGGTTGATGAAGCCGAGCACGAACATGAAGCTGCCCATCAGCAGCAGGGTCGCGCCCACCGCCTCGGGCAGGGCGATGTTGATGGTGTTCTGGCGCGCGTAGCGCCATTGCAGTTCGGATTGCGCCCCGGTGTAGAGCTCCGAGATGCCGCCGGCGCGGGTGCGCGAGCCGACCTGGGCCAGCCGATAGCCGACGACCTTGATGTCGATCAGGTTCTGCCCCGGGTTGATGAGCCCGGCGGGCAGCGGCACCAGCTGCGGGTGGTTGCAGTTGTGGGTCAGCGGCTCTTCCATGCGCCCGCCGCTGTGCACGAGCTTGCCGTTGAGGAACACCTCGAGGTTGGTGCAGACATGTTCGACGTAGAGCGCCGCGAGGTCGCCGTTCTGCGGCGTGCCGAAGGCCTCGAAGCTCACCCGGTACCAGACCGGCCCGGACGAGCCGGGCCGCGAGCGCGACCAGTCGTCGGGCAGGCTCACGCTGCGCAGCGGCGCGCCTGCGGGAAAGCGCGCGCTGTCGCCGTCGGCCGTGAGCGCGGTGTCGATGCGCAGCGCCGCGGCCCGGGCTGGCACCAGGGCCGCGGCGAGGAAGAAACAGAGAAGGAGTCGCAGCAGCATCTCGCTGTGTCGGCGCCCGTGGGCACCGCGCGGAGGGTGGCGCATTCTGCGGCATCGGGGCGAGGGGGCGCGGCTGCGACAATCCCCTTCCCGTGGACCCTTGCACGAGCGCCGTTTGATTCGTCGCCATCCCGTCGGCCCTCCCGACAACCAGCGTCTGGCCCATCTTTGCGGCCCGCTCGACGCCCACCTTCGCCGCATCGAGGCTGCGCTCGCCGTCAAGCTGGCGCGGCGCGACGAGGTGTTCCGGATCGAAGGCGCGCGCGAAGCCGTCGAGCGCGCCGAGGCGCTGCTCGACGCGCTGTACGAGCAGGCCGCAGCGCCGCTCGGCGAAACCGTGCTCGAGCGCCTGATCGCGGGCCAGGACGGCGCCGACGCCGGCGGCGCGCCCATCGTGCTGCACACGCGCCACACCGACCTCGCCGGCCGCACCCCGAACCAGGTGCAGTACCTGCGCCAGATGCTCGGCCACGACATCACCTTCGGCATCGGCCCGGCCGGCACCGGCAAGACCTTTCTGGCGGTCGCCTGCGCCGTCGATGCGCTCGAGCGCCATGGCGTGCAGCGCATCGTGCTCACCCGGCCCGCGGTCGAGGCCGGCGAGCGCCTGGGCTTCCTGCCCGGCGACCTGGCGCAGAAGGTCGACCCCTACCTGCGCCCGCTCTACGACGCCCTCTACGACCTGATGGGCTTCGAGCGCGTCGGCCGCGCCTTCGAGAAGGGCTTGATCGAGATCGCGCCGCTGGCCTTCATGCGCGGGCGCACGCTCAACCACGCCTTCGTCATCCTCGACGAAGCCCAGAACACGACGCGCGAGCAGATGAAGATGTTCCTCACCCGCATCGGCTACGGCAGCCGCTGCGTCGTCACCGGCGACGTGAGCCAGATCGACCTGCCCAAGGGCATGGCCAGCGGCCTCGTCGACGCGCGCGCCGTGCTCGCGCGCGTGCCCGGCATCGCCTTCACCGACTTCAGCGCCGCCGACGTCGTGCGCCATCCGCTGGTGGCGCGCATCGTCCAGGCCTACGAAGGCGCGCGCGGCGCCGAGGCCGACGCGCGATGAAGCCGGCGCTGGCCGCGCTGCAACTGTCGCTGCAGTTCGCCGACCCCGCGCACCGCGAGCTGCTGCCGCGCCACAAGGTGCGGCGCTGGATCCGCGCCGCGCTCGAACGGCCGGGGCGGATCACGGTGCGCATCGTCGGCGCGGAGGAGGGCCGGGCGCTCAACCGCGACTACCGCGGCCGCGACTACGCCACCAACGTGCTCACCTTCGACTACGCGCACGAACCCGAGGTCGAGGCCGACTTGGTGCTTTGCGCGCCGGTGCTCGAAAGCGAGGCGCGGGAGCAGGGCCGCTCGCTCGAGGCGCATTACGCCCACCTGCTCGTGCACGGCGCGCTCCACGCCCAGGGCTGGGACCACGAGGACGACGCCGAGGCCGAGCGCATGCAGGCGCGCGAGACGCAGATCCTGCAAGCCCTGGGCTGGCCCGACCCCTACGGCGCCGACTGAGATTCGCGCGGCACCAGCAGCACCGAGGCGATCGCCAGCACCATCAGCGCCATCGCCGCGAAGTCCTGCCAGTGCAGCGTCTCGCCGAGCCAGAGCGCGCCCGAGAAGGTGCCCAGCACCGGGATCATCATGACGCTCACCGAGCTCGCCACCGGCGTCAGCCGGCGTGCCAGATAGAACCAGGCGGCGTTGGCGAAGACGAACACGCCGACCGCGTTGTAGCCCAGCGCCCAGGTCGTGGCCGGCGAAGGCCAGCGCCAGAGCGGGCGCTCGACCAGCACCGAGGCGATGGCGACCGCGACCAGCGCCAGCGCGCTCATCCAGAACACCAGCGTCAGCAGCGGGACCGGAATCGTGGTCCGGCGCAACTTGTGCGTGCCGTAGCCCCAGATGCAGGCGGCGACGATCATCGCCAGCGCGGCGTCCGGGGCCCCGGCGATGCGGCCGAACTCGTTGGCCAGCAGCAGTGCGATGCCGGCACCGGCCGCCACCACGCCGAGCAACTGGCGCACGCCGAGGCGGTCGCCGAAGAAGAAGCGGCCCCAGAGCGCGGCGAAGATCGGCATCGAATAGCCCAGGATCGA
>JAGWTS010000135.1 GCA_028868875.1 Burkholderiales bacterium
AGCACCGCCACCAGGGCGCGCTTGGCGAGGCGGCCGTGGCCGATCTCGCGCCGCTTCGGGCTGCCGACGCGGCCGGTCTCGCCGGTCGCGAAAGGCGGCATGTTGTAGTGGAGCATGAAGCGGTCTTCGTACTCGCCGGCGAGCGCATCGATGCGCTGGGCGTCGCGTTCGGTGCCGAGCGTGGCCGCAACCAGCGCCTGCGTCTCGCCGCGCGTGAACAGCGCCGAGCCGTGGGTGCGCGGCAGCACGCCGGAGCGGATCTCGATCGGGCGCACGGTGCGGGTGTCGCGGCCGTCGATGCGGGGCTCGCCGGCGAGGATCTGGCCGCGCACGAGGCGCGACTCGATCTCGAACAGCAGGCCTTCGACCTTGACCTCGTCGAAGGCCACGCCTTCGGCCTTCAACGTGCTCATGACGTGGGCGTAGGCGTCGCGGCAGGCCTGGGTGCGCGCCTGCTTGCTGCGGATCTGGTAGGCCGCGCGCAGCGGCTCTTCGGCCAGCGCCGTGACGCGGGCGATGAAAGGCTCGTCCTTGGCCGGGGCGCTCCACTTCCATTCCGGCTTGCCGGCCTCGCGCACGAGGTCGTTGATCGCGCGAATAGCGACCTTGCCCTGGTCGTGGCCGAAGACGACGGCGCCGAGCATGACCTCTTCGGACAGCTGCTGGGCTTCGGACTCGACCATCAGCACGGCGGCTTCGGTGCCGGCGACGACGAGCTCCATCTGGCTGTTCGCCAACTGGGTCTGGCCCGGGTTGAGCACGTATTCGCCGTTGACGAAGCCGACGCGGGCGGCGCCGATCGGGCCGTTGAACGGGATGCCGCTGATGGCCAGGGCGGCGCTGGTGCCGATCATGGCCGCGATGTCGGCCTGGACCTCGGGGTTCAGGCTCAGGACGTGGATCACGACCTGGACTTCATTGAAGAAGCCGTCCGGGAACAGCGGGCGGATCGGGCGGTCGATCAGGCGGCTCGTGAGCGTCTCGAGCTCGCTTGGACGGCCTTCGCGCTTGAAGAAGCTGCCCGGGATCTTGCCCGCGGCATAGGTCTTCTCGATGTAGTCGACGGTCAGCGGGAAGAAATCCTGCCCCGCCTTGGCCTCGGTCTTGGCGACGACGGTGGCAAGCACCACGGTGTCTTCCATCGAGACGAGGACGGCGCCGGTGGACTGGCGGGCGATCTCGCCGGTTTCCAGCGTGACCTGGTGCTGACCCCATTGGAAGGTCTTCGTGACCTTGTTGAACATGCTCATGCGGTTCTCTCCGGGTTGGGGGCCGGCGCGATGCCATTCCAGTGAAGCCCGCTCTGGTGGCGTCCTTGGAATGACACGGCTGCGCTGTTCGGTCCCCGTTGCGAAACTGGGGCGCGGCGCTGGGCCGGCCCCGGTGGGTTTGTCTTACTTGCGCAGGCCGAGCTTGGCGATCAGCGCGGTGTAGCGCTCGGCGTCGCGGTCCTTGAGGTAGGACAGCAGGCGCTTGCGCTGGTTGACCATCTTCAACAGGCCGCGGCGGCCGTGGTGGTCCTTCAAGTGGGTCTTGAAGTGGGGGGTGAGTTCGTTGATGCGCGCGGTGAGCAGTGCGACCTGCACTTCGGGCGATCCGGTGTCGGCGGCGCCGCGTGCGTTGGCCTTGACGATCTCGGCCTTTTGTTCGGTAGCCAGGGGCATGATGTTCCTCGAATGGGACAACCGCCCTGCGAAGCCCATCTTTGGATGCGGGCCACAGAAACGGTTTCCGGTTACAGACTTGCGGCCGCCAGTGAAACCGACCGGCGCCGTGCTCGCCCCTCCAGCAAAGAAGGGAACCCGTGATTATAGGCCCAAGGCCTGCGCCAGCCTGTGCACCCCGTCGTCGAGCCGCGCCGGGTCGTGCGCGGCGAAGCACCAGCGCAGCCAGCCTTCGCCTTCCGCGCCGAAGGCGGCACCCGGCGCGAGGCCAAGGCCCTGCTCGGCGACGAGCGACTTCGCGAAGGCGAGCGAATCGTCGCGGCCTTCGACGCGGAAGAACGCATACATGCCGCCCGGCGGCGAGGCCACGCTCACCCCGGGCAGGCGCTGCAGCCCGCCGACGAGGCGGTCGCGGCAGGAACGCAGGCGCGCGACGAGGCCGGGCACGAAGTCGTCGGCCATGGCCATGCCGGCGAGTCCGGCGCGCTGGACGAAGACCGGGGCGCAGGAGGTGTTGAACTCGATCAGCTTGGCGGCGTCGCCTTCGGCGCCACGCGGCAGCACGAGCCAGCCCAGGCGCCAGCCCGTCATCAGAAAGCTCTTGCTGAAGCTCTGCGTCACGACGAGGCGGTCGTCGGCCGTGGCGATGTCGAGAAAGCTCGGCGCCGCGGCGCCGCCCTCGAAATACAGGCGCTCGTAGACCTCGTCGGCGACGATCCAGGTGCCGGTGCGCCGGCAATGGTCGAGCAGGGTCTGCTGCTCGGCGCGGGTCAGGGTCCAGCCGGTGGGGTTGTTCGGAGCGTTGAGCAGCAGCACGCGCGTGGCCGGTGTCACCGCCGCGATGAGTTCGGCCAGGTCCAGGCGCCAGGCGCCTTCGCGCGGGTGCAGCGATACGCGGCGCACGCGGCCGCCGAGGATCGCCGGCTGCGCCGTCAGGTTCGGCCACAGCGGCACGACCGCGACGACCTCGTCGCCGGTGTCCACGAGCAGCTGCATCGCGATCATCAGCGCGTTCACCCCCGACGAGGTGATGGCGATGCGCTCGGCCGCGATCGGGCCGTGCAGCCGGCTCGCGTAGGCGGCCACGGCCTGGCGCAGCTCGGGCAGGCCGAGGTTGTGCGAATAAAAGGTCTCGCCGTCGGCAATCGACTTCGCCGCCGCGGCGCGGATGGCCTCGGGCGTGGTCTCGTCGCTCTCGCCGAACCAGAAGGCGAGCACGTCGCTGCGGCCGAGGGCGGCATTGGCGACTTCGCGGATCTTCGAGCCCGGCAGGCCGGTGATGGTGGGGCGCATGGCAGTAAGGCTTTCGCTGGAGGTCAATCGGGCCGCATCATGCGGCATTGCTGGGGCTGGGCGACGGCGGCGGCGTCGAAGCGCCGCAGCACGCGAAAGCCGAAGCCCGAGCCCTCGACATCGTGCTCGACGCCGGGGGTGCCGGCGCGCTCCATCACGCCCACGACCAGCGGCAGAAGCAGTTGATGGTCTGCGGCGCGCATCGTGGCCTGCATCAGCCCGCCGAGCGTGCGTCCGTCGTAGCGTGCGCCTTCCAGGGCATGCGCCACCGCGGCCGCCTCGGTGCTGCGCGCGCGCTCGATCGCCGCGGCCAGCATCTCGATCATGACCTGCATGCGCGCGTGCACGTAATCGTCCTGCGGATTCGGGAAGCGCCGGCGGAAGGCGTCGTAAAAGGCTTCGGACGCGGCGCCGCCTTCGTTCGGCAACCATTCGGCCAGCGCCACCACGCGGCCGATGCCGGCCTCGCCGATCGCTGCCGGCGCGCCCAGGGCGTTGCCGTAGAAGGTGTAGAGCCGGGCGTCGCAGCCGACTTCGCGCAAGGCCTTGACGAGCAGCGTCAGGTCGTTGCCCCAGTTGCCCGTCATCACGGCCTGGGCGCCGCTGGCCTTGATCTTCGCGGCGTAGGGGATGAAGTCCTTGACCCGGCCCATCGGATGCAACTCGTCGCCGACGATGCGGATGTCGGGGCGCTTGGCGGCGAGCAGCGCGCGCGCCCGCCTGGCGAAGTCGCGCCCGAAGCTGTAGTCCTGGCCGATGAGGTAGACGCGCTCGACGCCGCGGTCGTCGCGCAAGACCTCGGTGAGCGCGGCCAGGCGCATGCCGGAATGGGCGTCGAAGCGGAAATGCCAGAAGCTGCACGACTCGTTCGTCAGCGCCGGGTCGACCGCCGAATAGTTCAGGAACAGCGCGCGCCGCGCCGGGTCGCGCTCGTTCAGCTTGTCCAGGGTCTCGACGATCGCTGCGGCCACCGCCGAGCCATTGCCTTGCAGCACGAAGCCGATGCGCTGGTCCAGCGCGCTGCGCAAAAGGCCCAGCGCCTCCTCGGTGTTGCCCTTGCTGTCCATGCGCACGAGTTCCAGCGGCCGCGCCCCGCCCGGCAGCATGACGCCGCCGCGCGCATTGACGCGCTCGGTCGCCCACAGGAGGTTGCGGAACACGGCTTCTCCGGCGTTGGCGAAAGGCCCCGAAAGGCCTTCGATCAGGGCCAGGCGGATCGGTGTGCCGACGGGCTGGGCGCGCGCCGCGGCGAAGGCAGCGGCCAAGCCGGTGGCCAACCAGCCGCGCCGGTTGATGCGGAATCGATTCATCTCAAGGGAGGGGGCGTTGAAGAAGGGGAGGCGCAGCGAGTTCGGCCAGCGGCCAGCGCGGCCGCACGTCGAAGGCGCCGTCGCTGCGCAGGTCGGCCATGCCGGCCTGCAGCCGCATCGCCGCGGCCAGGGCGATCATCGCGCCGTTGTCGGTGCACAGCGCGAAAGGCGGGTAGTGCACGCGCGCACCCTGCTTCGCGGCGCCGGCGTCGAGCCGGGCGCGCAGCAGGGCGTTGGCGCCGACGCCGCCGGCGACGACGAGGCGCCTGGCTCCGGTCTCGCGCAAGGCGCGCAGCGACTTGGCCACGAGCACGTCGACGATGGCGGCCTGGGTCGACGCCGCGAGGTCGGACCGGGCCTGGGCGTCGGGCGCAGGGCCGAGTTTGCGCAACTGGGTCGCGACCGCGGTCTTGAGGCCGGCAAACGAGAAGTCGAGCTTGCCGCTGTGCAGCAGCGGGCGCGGCAAGGCGAAAGCCGCCGGGTCGCCCGCTTCGGCCAGCCGCGCCAGTGCCGGCCCGCCCGGGTAGCCCAGGCCGAGCAGCTTGGCGCTCTTGTCGAAGGCTTCGCCCGCGGCGTCGTCGATGGTCTCGCCCAGCAGTTCGTAGCGCCCGACCGACTCGACCCGCATCAACTGGCTGTGTCCACCCGAGACGAGCAAGGCGACGAAAGGAAACGCCGGCGCATCGTCGGCGAGGAAGGGCGAGAGCAGATGGCCCTCGAGGTGGTGCACACCCAGCGTCGGCCGCGCCAGCGCCGCGCCCAGCGCGACCGCGACCCCGGCCCCGACCAGCAAGGCCCCCGCCAAGCCGGGGCCGCGCGTATAGGCGACGACATCGACCTCGGCGAGTGCGCAGCCCGCCTCGACGAGCACGCGTCGCGCCAGCGGCAGGACGCGCCGGATATGGTCGCGCGACGCAAGTTCCGGCACGACGCCGCCGTAGGCCTCGTGCATCGCCGCCTGGCTGTGCAAGGCCTCGGCGAGCAGGCGCGGCGGTGCATCGTCGCGCGTCTCGACGAGGGCGACTCCGGTCTCGTCGCAGGACGATTCGATGCCGATGATCTTCACGAAGCCGAGTTTAGCGAGCAGGTTTTAACGGGCATGCGCTTTGCATGGAGGGAACCCGATGCCCTCGTCCGGTGTCCATCCGTCTCCTCAGCAGGGCGGCAGCCCTTTTCAACGGGCCTCCTCGTCGCAAGACCTGGAGGCTCCTTTTCGTCGCCGGTGCACGCCGGCACCAGGGCGGTGCGCTGCCTCAGTGCTTTTCGCGGGCGTGGTTGATCGAGTACTTCGGGATCTCGATCGTCACGTCGCGGTCGGAAAGAATCGCCTGGCAGCTCAGGCGCGAGGTCGGCGTGAGGCCCCAGGCGCGGTCGAGCAGGTCTTCCTCGGACTCGTCCATATCGCCCAGCGACTCGAAGCCCTGCTTGACGACGACATGGCAGGTCGTGCAGGCACAGCTCATCTCGCAGGCATGTTCGATCGCGATGCCGTTCTCGATCAAGGCCTCGCAGACGGAGGTACCGGCAGGCGCCTCGATGCTGTCGCCCTGGGGGCAGAGTTCGGCGTTGGGCAGGATGCGGATGACGGGCATGTTCAGATTTCCTCGACGCGCCGGCCCGAAAGCGCCTGGCGGATGCCCTGGTTCATGCGCGCCGCCGCAAAGGCTTCGGTGCCTTGCGCCAGGGCCTGGACCGCGGCTTCGATCGCTGCGGCATCGTCGCCGCGCGCTGCGGCTTCGGCCGCGGCGACCACGGCTTCGACCGCGGCGCGCTCATCGGCTTCGAGCAGGCCCCCGTCGGCGGCGAGCGCGGCGCGCGTGGCCAGCGCCAGGCGCTCGGCCTCCACCCGCGCTTCGCGCAACTGGCGCGCTGCCATGTCGCCTTCGGCGTGCGCGAAACCATCCCGGAGCATGGTCGCGATCTGGTCGTCGGAGAGCCCGTAGCTCGGCTTGACGATGACCGAAGCCTCGACCCCGGAGCCGAGTTCGCGCGCCGCGACGCTCAGGAGGCCATCGGCATCGACCTGGAAGCTCACGCGGATGCGCGCCGCACCGGCCACCATCGGCGGAATGCCGCGCAGTTCGAAGCGCGCCAGCGAGCGGCATTCGGCGACGAGGTCGCGCTCGCCCTGGACGACGTGGATCGCCATCGCGGTCTGACCGTCCTTGAAGGTGGTGAAGTCCTGCGCCTTGGCCACGGGAATCGTCGTATTGCGCTCGATCACGCGCTCGACCAGGCCGCCCATGGTCTCGAGACCGAGCGAGAGCGCGATCACGTCGAGCAGCAGCAGCTCGCCGTCGCCGCGGTTGCCGGCCAGGGCGTTGGCCTGAATCGCGGCGCCGATGGCGACGACCTCGTCGGGGTTGACGTTGGTCAGCACCTCGCGCCCGAAGAGCTCGCCGACCGCCGTGCGCACCAGCGGCATGCGCGTCGCGCCGCCGACCATCACGACGCCCCGCACCTCGTCGCGCGCCACGCGGGCATCGCGCAGCACCTTGCGCACCGCCGCCAGGGTGCGGTCGACGAAGGGCCGGGCCAGGGCTTCGAGCTGCGAGCGCTGGACTTCGACGCGTTGCTCGGCAGCGCCGATGACGGCGCGCCATGGCACCGCCCCGGCGCTCGACAAGGCCTCTTTCGCAGCCCGCGCGGCGACGAGCGCGGCGCGCTTGTCGCGCGGCGTCAGCGCCGCGACGCCGGCCTGGGCCAGCGCCCAGTCGGCCAGCGCGTGGTCGATGTCGTCGCCGCCCAGGGCCGAATCGCCGCCAGTGGCGACGACCTCGAAGACGCCGCGCGAGAGCCGCAGCAGCGAGATGTCGAAGGTGCCGCCGCCCAGGTCGTAGACCGCGTAAAGCCCTTCGCTGCCGTGGTCCAGCCCGTAGGCCAGCGCCGCCGCGGTGGGCTCGCTGATCAGGCGCAGCACGTTCAGGCCGGCGAGCTGGGCCGCGTCCTTGGTCGCCTGGCGCTGGGCGTCGTCGAAATAGGCCGGCACCGTGATCACGGCGCCGAACAGTTCGGCATCGAAGCTGTCTTCCGCACGCTGGCGCAGGCTCGCCAGGATCTCGGCCGAAACCTCGACCGGGGTCTTCTCGCCGTCGCGGGTGGCGATGGCGACCATGCCGGCGCGGTCGACGAAGCGGTAGGGCAGCTTGGCGCGGTCGGCCACGTCGGCGAGGGCGCGGCCCATGAAGCGCTTGGCCGAGACGATGGTGTTCTCGGGGTCCTCGGCCTGCGCGCCGAGCGCGTCGTGGCCGATGCCGCGGCGCCCGCCCCCGAGGTAGCGCACCGCCGAAGGCAGGAGCACGCGGCCGGCGGCGTCGGGCAGGCATTCGGCGACGCCGTGGCGCAGCGCGGCGACGAGCGAATGCGTCGTCCCCAGGTCGATGCCGACCGCGATCCGGCGTTCGTGCGGATCGGGCGCCTGCCCGGGCTCGGAGATCTGCAGCAAGGCCATGGCGCGGCCCGCTTCAGCGCGCCTCCAGGGCATCGAGGCGGCGCTCGATGTCCTGGCGGAAGCGGTGGACGAACATCGCGGCGCGCACTTCGGCGGCCGCCGCGGTGGCATCGCCGTCGACGTCGAGCAGGCGCGCGATGCGCTCGAAGCGCTCGCGCTCGGCCCGGCCAAGCTGCTCGGCGATGGCTTCGACGGCGGCCGGATCGCCCGCCTCGTCGAGTGCCTCGCGCCACTCCATCTGCTGCATCAGGAAGGCGCCCGGCATCGCGGTGTTGCGCTCGGCGTCGATCGCCGCGCCGCGCTGCTCGCACAGATAGGCGGCGCGCGCGAGCGGGTCCTTCAGGCGCCGGTAGGCTTCGTTCACGCGCACCGCCCACTGCATCGCCAGGCGCTGCGCGGCAGCCCCTTCGGCGGCGAAATGGTCGGGGTGGACCTCGCCTTGCAGGAGGCGCCAGCGCGCATCGAGATCGGCCCGGTCCAGGGCAAAACGCGGTTCGAGCCCGAACACGGTGAAATCGTCGTCGTCGAGCTTCATGGGGGTCATGCTGGAAAAAGCGGAACTCCGAAGGGTCGGCGCCGAAGCCGCGCCGCGCTGGAAGCGCCGCCGGAGTCAGATCCGGAACGATTCGCCGCAGCCGCAGCGATCCTTCTCGCGCGGGTTGTGGAACTTGAATCCTTCGTTCAGTCCTTCGCGGACGAAGTCGAGCTCGGTGCCGTCGAGGTAGGGCAGGCTTTTCGGGTCGACCAGGACCTTGACGCCATGGTCCTCGAAGACCAGGTCCTCGGGCGCGACCTCATCGGCGTATTCGAGCTTGTAGGCCAGCCCCGAGCAGCCCGTCGTCTTCACGCCCAGGCGCACGCCGACGCCCTTGCCGCGTCGCGAGATGTAGCGCGACACATGGCGTGCCGCCGCTTCGGTCAATGTCACCGCCATGGAGATCAGTTCGCCTGGGTCGCGTGTTTGGTCTTGTAGTCGTGCACCGCCGCCTTGATCGCATCCTCGGCCAGGATCGAGCAATGGATCTTGACCGGGGGCAAGGCGAGTTCTTCCGCGATATGGGTGTTGCGGATTTCCATCGCCTGGTCGAGCGATTTGCCCTTGACCCATTCGGTGACGAGCGAGCTCGACGCGATCGCCGAGCCGCAGCCGTAGGTCTTGAAGCGCGCGTCCTCGATCAACCCGGTCTCGGGGTTGACCTTGATCTGCAGCTTCATTACGTCGCCGCAGGCCGGCGCCCCGACCATGCCGGTGCCGACGCTGTCGTCGCCCTTGTCGAAGGCGCCGACGTTGCGCGGGTTTTCGTAATGGTCGACGACCTTTTCGCTGTAGGCCATGGTGCTACTCCTTTGTCATTCAATGAGCCGACCACTGGATCGAGCCGAGGTCGACACCGTCCTTGAACATCTCCCACAGGGGCGAGAGTTCGCGCAGCTTGGCGACCCGGTCTTGCAGGGTCGATGCCGCGTAGTCGATGTCTTCGGCCGTGGTAAATCGCCCGATCGTGATGCGCAGGCTGGAATGCGCCAACTCGTCGCTGCGGCCCAGGGCGCGCAGCACATAGCTCGGTTCCAGGCTGGCCGAGGTGCAGGCCGAGCCCGAGGACACCGCGAGCCCCTTGATGCCCATGATCAACGACTCGCCCTCGACGAAGTTGAAGCTCGCGTTGACGTTGTGCGGGACCCGGCGCTCGAGGTCGCCGTTGATGAACACTTGCTCGATGTCCGAGAGGCCGGCGAGCAGGCGCTGCTGCAGCATGCGGATGCGCTCGCTCTCGGTGCCCATCTCGGCGCGCGCGATCGCGAAGGCTTCACCCATGCCCACGCATTGGTGCGTCGGCAAGGTGCCCGAGCGCATGCCGCGCTCGTGGCCGCCGCCGTGCATCTGGGCTTCGAGGCGCACGCGCGGCTTGCGCCGCACGTAGAGCGCGCCGATGCCCTTCGGGCCATAGGTCTTGTGCGAGGCCAGGCTCATCAGGTCGACCGGCAGCGTCGCGAGGTCGATCGCGACCTTGCCCGTGGCCTGGGCGGCATCGACGTGGAAGACGATGCCGCGCTCGCGGCAGATGCGGCCGATCTCGGGGATGTCCTGGATCACGCCGATCTCGTTGTTGACGAGCATGACCGAGACCAGGATCGTGTCCTTGCGCAAGGCATCGACGAAGCGGTTCATGTCGAGCAGGCCGTTTTCCTGGACGTCGAGGTAGGTCACCTCGAAGCCCTGGCGCTCGAGTTCGCGCATCGTGTCGAGCACCGCCTTGTGCTCGGTCTTGACGGTGACGAGGTGCTTGCCGCGCGAGCCGTAGAAATGGGCCGCCCCCTTCAAGGCGAGGTTGTCGCTCTCTGTGGCGCCCGAGGTCCAGACGATCTCGCGCGGGTCGGCGTTGATGAGGGCTGCGACCTGGCCGCGGGCCTTCTCGACCGCCTCTTCCGCCTCCCAGCCCCAGGCGTGGCTGCGCGAGGCCGGGTTGCCGAAATGCTCGCGCAGCCAGGGGATCATCGCGTCGACGACGCGGGGGTCGCACGGCGTCGTCGCGCCGTAGTCCATGTAGATCGGGAAATGCGGTGTCATGACTTCGAGGAGGCGCGATTTTGGAAGAAAAAAGCCTTTACTTGGACATGGCGCTGCCGAGCGCAAAGACCGAATTCGGTGCCGTGACCTTGATCGGCTTGACCACGGGCTGGCTCGAGATCGCGCGCTTGGCCGGCGCCTCCTCGATCGAGACGCCCTTGGCAAGTTGCTCTTCGACCAGCTTCTTCAGCGATATCGAATCGAGATACTCGATCATCTTGCTGTTCAAGCTGGCCCAGAGATCGTGCGTCATGCACTTGCCGGTGTCTTCGCCCATGCAGCCTTCGCGGCCCGAGCAGCCGGTGGCGTCGATCGGTTCGTCGACGGCGACGATGATGTCGGCGACGGTGATTTCGGCGGCGCCACGGCCCAGCGCATAGCCACCGCCGGGGCCGCGCGTGCTCTCGACGAGTTCGTGGCGGCGCAGCTTGCCGAACAGTTGCTCGAGGTAGGACAGGGAAATCTGTTGCCGCTGGCTGATGGCAGCAAGCGCCACCGGACCACTGTTGGAACGCAGTGCAAGGTCGATCATCGCGGTGACTGCAAATCGACCTTTGGTGGTCAGACGCATGGCATTCTCCTCACGAGGGGGTGTTGTCGGGATCGGTCCAGCAACGGGATACGCGGCGAACTCCGGACGACCTGCCTGATCGGGCCTGCCGTTGATTCCGACTGATTTGCTCAAGTATGCCCGAGACCGACCAATTCGGTCAAGCTTGGCTCAGGAAGTTCCGTTGATATTGCGTTGCAGCAACAACGAAACAAGGCCGTCACATCCGTCCTCGATCAGATCGAGCACGCGCTCGAATCCGGCGGCCGCACCGTAGTAGGGGTCGGGAATCTCGGCGACGCCGGGAAAGCGCCGGCCGTGGGCCATCAGCAGCTCGACGCGCGCCGTCGCGCCTTGCGGCGTGCGCGCGCGCAAGGTCTCCAGATTGTCTTCATCCATCGCGAACAACCAATCGAAGCGGGCGTAGTCGTCCTCGACGACGCGGCGCGCACGCAGCCTTCTGAGGTCATAGCCGCGCGCCGCAGCGGCCTTGATCGCGCGCGGATCGGGCGCCTCGCCGTTGTGGTGCTGGGCATGGGTGCCGGCCGAATCGACCAGCACCTCCCGGGCGAGACCGGCGCGGGCGAGCTTGTCGCGCAGCACGCCTTCGGCCGTCGGAGAACGGCAGATGTTGCCCATGCAGACCATCAGGATGCGAGTGGCGGCCATCAGAGCACTCCCGCGGCGGGAACCACGTTGAAGTCGTGGCCGGGCGCGCCGAAGGCCTGCTCGCGCAACGTCGCGAGTTGGTCGCGCACGCGCGCCGCCTTTTCGAACTCGAGGTTGCGGGCGTGCTCGAGCATCTGCTTTTCGAGCGCCTTGATGCGCTTGCCCAGGTCCTTTTCCGACATCGCCTCGAACTCGGCCGCGGCCTTGGCGGCCTGGATCTCCTGCTTGGCCACCTTGTCGGAAACGACGCCGTCGATCAGGTCGCGGATCTGCTTGCTGATCGTGCGCGGCGTGATGCCCAATGCCAGGTTGTTGGCGATCTGCTTGTCGCGCCGGCGCTCGGTCTCGCCGATCGCGCGCTTCATCGACTCGGTCATCTTGTCGGCATAGAGGATGGCGCGCCCGCTCGCGTTGCGCGCCGCGCGACCGATGGTCTGGATGAGGCTGCGCTCGGAGCGCAGAAAGCCTTCCTTGTCGGCGTCGAGGATCGCGACCAGGCTCACCTCGGGCAGGTCCAGCCCCTCGCGCAGCAGGTTGATGCCGACGAGCACGTCGAACTGGCCCAGCCGCAGGTCGCGCAGGATCTCGACGCGCTCGACGGTATCGATGTCGCTGTGCAGATAGCGCACCTTGACGCCGTTCTCGGCGAGGTAGTCCGTGAGCTGCTCCGCCATGCGCTTGGTGAGCGTGGTGATGAGCACGCGCTCGTTCTTCGTCACGCGAACGCGGATCTCGTGCAACACGTCGTCGACCTGGGTCGCCGCAGGCCGCACTTCGACTTCCGGGTCGACGAGGCCGGTCGGCCGCACCAACTGCTCGACGACCTGGCCCGCGTGCTGCTGCTCGTAGGCCGCCGGCGTGGCCGAGACGAAGACCGCCTGGCGCATGCGGCGCTCGAACTCCTCGAATTTCAGCGGCCGGTTGTCGAGCGCGCTCGGCAGGCGGAATCCGTACTCCACCAACGTCGTCTTGCGCGCCCGGTCGCCATTGAACATGCCGCCGAACTGGCCGATCAGCACATGGCTTTCGTCGAGGAACATCAAGGCGTCGCGCGGCAGGTAGTCGACCATCGTCGAAGGCGGCTCGCCCGGCGCCGCGCCCGAGAGATGGCGCGTGTAGTTCTCGATGCCCTTGCAGTGCCCCACTTCCTGCAGCATCTCGAGGTCGAAGCGGGTACGCTGCTCGAGGCGCTGCGCCTCGACGAGCTTGCCGCCCTTGACGAACTCGTCCAGCCGCTCGCGCAACTCGATCTTGATCGTCTCGACCGCGCGCAGCACCTGCTCGCGCGGCGTCACGTAATGGCTCGACGGGTAGACGACGAAGCGCGGCACCTTCTGGCGGATGCGCCCGGTGAGCGGGTCCAGCAAGGCGAGCGACTCGATCTCGTCGTCGAAGAGCTCGATCCGGATCGCGAGCTCGGAATGCTCGGCCGGGAAGACGTCGATGGTGTCGCCGCGGACGCGGAAGCTGCCGCGGCCGAAATCGATCTCGTTGCGCGTGTACTGCATCGCGATCAGGCGCGCGATCACGTCGCGCTGGCCGAGCTTGTCTCCGACGCGCACGATGAGCCGCATCTGGGTGTAGTCCTCGGGCTTGCCGATGCCGTAGATCGCGCTCACGGTGGCGACGATGATCACGTCGCGCCGCTCGAGAATGCTCTTCGTTGCCGAGAGCCGCATCTGCTCGATGTGCTCGTTGATCGCGCTGTCCTTCTCGATGAACAGGTCGCGCTGCGGCACGTAGGCCTCGGGCTGGTAGTAGTCGTAGTAGCTGACGAAGTACTCGACCGCGTT
>JAGWTS010000003.1 GCA_028868875.1 Burkholderiales bacterium
TCGCAGTTGTCGCCGTACTGGTCCTTGGCGCCGCACTTGGGGCATTCGCCCTTGATGAAGCGGTCGGGCAGGAACATGCCCTTGTCGGGGTCGAAGAACTGCTCGATCGTGCGCACCTCGATCAGCTCGTTCTTGCGCAGGGCGAGGTAGATGCTGCGCGCCAGCTCGTGGTTCTCGGGGCCGTCGGTCGAATGCCAGTTGTCGAAGCCGATGTGGAAGCCGTCCAGATACGGCTTGCGCCCGGCGGCGATGCCGGCGACGAACTGCTGCGGTGTGATTCCGGCCTTCTCGGCCGCGATCATGATCGGCGCCCCATGGGCGTCGTCGGCGCAGACGAAATGCACCTCGGCGCCCTGCATGCGCTGGAAGCGCACCCAGATGTCGGCCTGGATGTACTCCATCACGTGGCCGATGTGGAACGGGCCGTTGGCGTAAGGCAGCGCGGTGGTGACGAAAAGCTTGCGGGTCATGGCGCGCGATTCTAGGCGGCGCCTCCCTCGGCGCAGCGCCGTCGGGGGCGCTGCGGCCGGCTGCGGCGAAACCGGGCGCGCCCGGCTAGACTCGCTGCGACAGAACCCGAGGATGCCATGCCCGCCGTCACCGAATCCGCTCTCCAGGCCGCGCTGAAAACCGTCGTCGACCCGAACACCGGCAGCGATTTCGTCTCCACCCGCCAGTTGAAGAACCTGCGCATCGACGGCGGCGACGTCTCGTTCGACGTCGAGATCGGCTACCCCGGCGCGAGCCAGATGCCGGCGCTGCGCCGCGCCTTGATCGATGCCGCGCGCCGCGTCGAAGGTGTCGCCAACGTCAGCGTCAACCTCACCAGCCGCATCGTCTCGCACGCGGTGCAGCGCGGCGTGCAGTTGCTGCCCAAGGTAAAGAACATCATCGCCGTGGCCTCGGGCAAGGGCGGGGTGGGCAAGAGCACGACCAGCGTCAACCTCGCGCTCGCGCTCGCGGCCGAAGGCGCCAGCGTCGGCCTCCTCGACGCCGACATCTACGGCCCGAGCCAGCCGACGATGATGGGCATCGAAGGCCGCCCCGAAAGCACCGACGGCCAGACCATGGAGCCGATGGAGAACCACGGCGTGCAGGTCATGTCGATCGGCTTTCTCGTCGACGCCGACCAGGCCATGATCTGGCGCGGCCCGATGGCGACCCAGGCGCTCGAGCAGTTGCTGCGCCAGACCAACTGGCGCGAGCTCGATTACCTCATCGTCGACATGCCGCCCGGCACCGGCGACATCGCCCTGACACTCAGCCAGCGCGTGCCGCTCACCGGCGCCGTGATCGTGACGACGCCCCAGGACATCGCCCTGCTCGACGCCAAGAAGGGCCTCAAGATGTTCGAGAAGGTGGGCGTGCCCATCCTCGGCCTCGTCGAGAACATGGCCGTGCATGTCTGCTCGAACTGCGGCCATGCCGAGCACATCTTCGGCGACGGCGGCGGCAAGCGCATGGCGGCCGAATACGGCGTCGACTACCTCGGCGCCTTGCCGCTGGCGATGTCGATCCGCGTCCAGGCCGACAGCGGCACCCCCACGGTCGTGGCCGAGCCCGAAGGCGAACTCGCGGTGATCTACAAGACCGTGGCGCGCGCGATCGCGGTCAAGATCGCGCAGAAGGCCAAGGATTTCTCGGCCAAGTTCCCGACCATCACGGTCTCGAAGACGACCTGAAGGCCGGCACCCCCGGCGTGGTCGCGAGCCAGCGCGTGATCGCCGCCACGAGGCCCAGCCCGGCGAGCGAGCAGGCGCCGGTCGCGACCCAGGTCCATTGCCAGCTGCCGCTGGCGCTCGCGACCCAGGCCACCAGCGGCGGGCCGCCGAACTGGCCGCAGGCCGAGCATTGCTGGACCCAGCCGATGGTGGTCGACAGGGTCTCCTCACCGGGCGCGGCGCGCACCGCGAGCGAGAACAGCGTCGTCGGGATCAGGCCGCCGATGGCCGAGAACCCGAGCACCGCGACGTAGCGCGCCCAGGCGGGCAGCCCCGGGTCGCCGGCGAAGGCGGCGGCGCTCGCCAGCGCCATCGCGACGAAGCCGATGGTCAGCAGCCGTTGCGGCCGGTGGCCCCGGTGCAGCAGGCGCCCGGCGCCGACGTTGCCGACGATGTTGGCCGCGGCCGCGAGCGCGGTGAGCGGGCCGCTGAGCGCGGCCGGCACCCCGGCGCGCTGGTAGATCGACGGCAGGAAGCCGATCACGGCCAGCCACTGGCCCGCGTAGACCGCGAAGCACAGCGCGACGAGCCAGGGCGCCGGCACCGAGACCGTGCGCCGCAGGCGCTCGAACCAGGGCGCGGGGGCGGCGCCGCGTGCCAGCGGCGGCAGGGCGCGCGCGAGCCACAGCGCCATCGCGAAGGAGCAGGCGGCGAGCAGCCACCACCAGGAGCGCCAGCCGAACGCGCCGATCCAGGCCGGGCCCGCGAGCAGGGCGAGCGCGGTGGCCAGCGGCATGTAGGCGCCCCAGAGCCCGAGCACGCGGTTGACGTGCAGCGGATCGACGAGGCGCCGCACCAGGCCCGGCGCCGGCAGCACCACGAGCAGGAAGCCGAAGCCTTCGCAGGCGCGCAGGATCATCAGCGCCGCCGCGGAGGTCGCGAAGCCGCCTGCCGTGCTGGCGGTGCCCAGCAGCACCAGCCCCAGCACCATGCTGCGCCCGGGCCCGAGCCCGTCGGCGACGGCGCCGAAGGCCAGCCCCGCGCTCATGCCGGCGAGCTGGACCAGCGAGAGCAGGAACCCGGCCTGCACGAGCGAGATGTGCAGCGCGTCGCGCAGCGCCGGGATCGCGGGGGCGAGCTTGCCCACGTGGAGTGCGGCGGCGACGCCGGCGAGGATGACCACCAGCGCGGGATCGATACGCGGGTGGGGTTCGCCTCGAGGGGCGTCGGGGTTTGGGCTCATCGGCGCGCAGTGTGCCCGCGTTTGCGTCGCGGCTCGGCCACCAAAACGGCAAAGGGGTCGAATCCACCCACTTCATGGACGGAGTTAACCTCCAGCATCCAGCCGCCGATTCCGATGAACACCACCGTGATTCCAATCGCCCCCATGGCGGGGCGCGAGCGCAAGCGCCAGGCGCCCAAGGGCCGGCGCGTCGACCCCGCCGCCCTCGCCGAGGTCCAGGCCCTGCTCGGTGCCGAGCCGCTGCGGCGCGACCTGCTGATCGAATACTTGCACCGCCTGAACGACGAGTTCGGCCAGCTCGGCGCGCCGCATCTCGCCGCCCTGGCCCAGTTGATGCACCTGGCGCAGACCGAGGTCTACGAGGTCGCGAGCTTCTATCACCACTTCGAGGTCGTGAAGGAAGGCGCCGACGGCCGCGTCGCGGCCCCGCCCGCGCTCACGGTGCGCGTCTGCGAAAGCCTCAGCTGCGAGCTGGCCGGCGCGCAAGACCTGCTGGAGAAGCTGCCGCGCCTGCTCGGCGCCGCGGTGCGCGTGATCCCCGCACCCTGCGTCGGCCGTTGCGAACAGGCGCCGGTGGTGGTGGTGCACCAGCGCCCGGTGGCCGCGGCCACGCCCGAGGCGGTGCGCGCCGTGGTCGAGGCCGGGCGCCGCTTCGACGAGCCGCCGGCCGCGATCGGCCTCGACGCCTACCGCGCCCAAGGCGGCTACGGCCTGCTGCGCGAATGCCTCGAAGGCCGGCGCAGCGCCGACGCCGTGATCGCCGCCCTCGACGACGCCGGCCTGCGCGGCCTGGGCGGCGCCGGCTTTCCGGCCGGCCGCAAATGGAAGATCGTGCGCGCCGAGCCCGCGCCGCGGCTGATGGCGGTGAACCTCGACGAAGGCGAGCCCGGCACCTTCAAGGACCGCTGGCTGCTCGAACGCGACCCGCACCGCTTTCTCGAAGGCCTGCTCATCGCCGCCTGGGCCGTGGGCATCGCCGGCGTCTACCTCTACCTGCGCGACGAATACCACGGCTGCCGCGCCCTGCTCGAAGCCGAACTCGCGCGCCTGGCGGACTCGGGGCTGCTCGCCCAGGCGCCGCCGATCGAGCTGCGGCGCGGCGCCGGCGCCTACATCTGCGGCGAAGAGTCGGCGATGATCGAATCGATCGAAGGCAAGCGCGGCATGCCGCGGCTGCGCCCGCCCTACGTCGCCCAGGTCGGGCTGTTCGGCCGGCCCACGCTCGAGCACAACATGGAGACCCTGTACTGGGTGCGCGAGTTGCTGGAAAAGGGCGGCGCCTGGTTCGCGGCCCAGGGCCGCAACGGGCGCCGCGGGTTGCGCCGCTTCTCGGTCTCGGGGCGGGTGAAGGAGCCCGGCGTCAAGCTCGCACCGGCCGGCATCACCTTGCGCGAGCTCGTGGCCGAATACTGCGGCGGCATGGCCCCCGGCCACGAGCTCTACGCCTACCTGCCGGGCGGGGCCTCGGGCGGCATCCTGCCGGCGCGCCTGGCCGACGTGCCGCTCGATTTCGACACCTTGCAGCCGCACGGCTGCTTCATCGGCTCGGCCGCGGTCATCGTCCTGTCGCAGCACGACCGGGCGGCCGATGCGGCGCGCAACCTGATGCGCTTCTTCGAGCACGAGAGCTGCGGCCAGTGCACGCCCTGCCGCTCCGGCACCGCGAAGGCCGGCGCCTTGATCCAGGGCCCGGCCTGGGATGCCGGCCTGCTCGGCGAGCTCTCGCAGGTGATGCGCGACGCCTCGATCTGCGGCCTGGGCCAGGCCGCGCCGAATCCGGTCGATTGCGTCCTGAAATATTTTCCCGACGAGGTGAGCCGGCATGAGTGAAATCCGCTTCCGGCTCGACGGCCGCGAGTTGTCGGCGCAGCCGGGCGAGACGATCATCGAGGTCGCCGACCGCGAAGGCGTCGAGATTCCGCGCCTGTGCTACCGCCCGGGGCTGGACGCGGTGGGCAACTGCCGCGCCTGCATGGTCGAGGTCCAGGGCGAGCGCACGCTGGCTGCCGCCTGCTGCCGTGCCCCGCAGCCTGGCATGGACGTGCAAAGCGCGAGCCCGCGCGCGCGCCTGGCGCAGAAGATGGTGCTCGAACTGCTGCAGGCCGACCTGCCGGCAGCGCCGCTCAAGCGCGACGACGAGGTCGCCCATTGGGCACGGCGCCTGGGCGTGGGCCCGGCGCGCTTCGGCGCCCGCCACCAGCCCGCGCCCGACCTGAGCCACGCCGCGATCGCGGTCAACCTCGAAGCCTGCATCCAGTGCACGCGCTGCCTGCGCGCCTGCCGCGACGCCCAGGTCAACGACGTGATCGGCCTCGCATTCCGCGGCCCCGAGGCGCGCATCGTCTTCGACATGGACGACCCGATGGGTGCGTCCACCTGTGTGGCCTGCGGCGAATGCGTCCAGGCCTGCCCGACCGGCGCGCTCGCGCCCGCCCACGGCGTGGCGCTGGTCGAGCCCGACCGCAGCGTCGATTCGCTTTGCCCGTATTGCGGCGTCGGCTGCCAGCTCAGCTATCACGTCAAGGACGAGGCCATCGCCAGCGTCGACGGCCGCGACGGCCCCGCCAACCACGGCCGCCTCTGCGTCAAGGGGCGCTACGGCTACGACTACGTGCGCCACGCCCAGCGCCTGACGGTGCCGCTGATCCGCCGCGAAGGGGTCCCCAAGCGCCCCGACCAGATGCCGGCCGACCCGATGTCGGCCTTCCGCGAAGCGAGCTGGGAGGAGGCGCTGGCGCTCGCCGGCGGCAGCCTCGCCAGGCTGCGCGACGAGCACGGCCCGGGGGCGCTGGCCGGCTTCGGCTCGGCCAAGGGCAGCAACGAGGAGGCCTATCTGTTCCAGAAGCTGGTGCGGCTGGGCTTCGGCAGCAACAACGTCGACCACTGCACCCGGCTCTGCCACGCCTCGAGCGTGGCCGCGCTGCTCGAAGGCATCGGCTCGGGTGCGGTCAGCAACCCGGTGCTGGACGTGCTGAAGGCCGAGGTCGTGATCGTCATCGGCGCGAACCCGAGCGTGAACCACCCGGTGGCCGCGAGCTGGATCAAGAACGCGGTGCGCGCCGGCACAAAGCTGATCGTGATGGACCCGCGCGGCAGCGAACTCGCGCGCCTGGCGCACCGCCACCTGCGCTTCAAGCCCGACGCCGACGTCGCCCTGCTCAACGCGATGATGCACGTCATCGTCGAGGAAGGGCTGGTCGATGCCGCCTTCATCGCCGAGCGCACGCTGGGCTACGAGGAGTTCGAGCGCAACCTGCGCGCCTATTCGCCGCAGGCGATGGCGCCGATCTGCGGCATCGAGGCCGACGCGATCCGCGAAGTGGCGCGGCTGTATGCCAAGAGCCGCGGCTCGATGATCCTCTGGGGCATGGGCGTGAGCCAGCATGTGCACGGCACCGACAACGCGCGCTGCCTGATCGCGCTGGCGCTGATGACGGGCCAGATCGGCCGCCCCGGCACCGGTCTGCACCCCTTGCGCGGCCAGAACAACGTCCAGGGCGCGTCGGATGCGGGGCTGATCCCGATGATGTACCCCGACTACATGCGCGTGGACGACCCCGGGGCGCGGCGCCGCTTCGCCGCGGCCTGGGGCGTGCCCGAGTCGCGGCTGGACTCCCGCCCCGGCCTGACCGTGGTCGAGGTGCTGCACGCCATCGACAAGGGCAGCTTGCGCGGCATGTACATCATGGGCGAGAACCCGGCGATGAGCGACCCCGACGCCAACCACGCGCGCTCGGCGCTGGCGGCGCTCGAGATGCTGGTCGTGCAGGACCTGTTCCTGACCGAGACCGCGGCGCTGGCCGATGTCGTGCTGCCGGCCTCGGCCTTCAGCGAGAAGGTCGGCAGCTTCACCAACACCGACCGCACGGTGCAGCTCGGGCGCCAGGTGCTGGCGCCGCCGGGGCAGGCGCGCCAGGACCTGCGGATCCTGATCGACATGGCCGCGCGCCTGGGCCTGGACTGGTCGCATTACGGCCAGGGCGACGCCGCGGTGGGCGCCGTCTTCGACGAGATGCGCCACACCATGCCGAGCATCGCCGGCATCACCTGGCAGCGCCTGCAGGCCGAAGGCGCGGTGACCTACCCTTGCGAGAAGGAAGGCGACGCGGGCGAGCCGGTGGTCTTCGTCGAAAACTTCCCGACGCCGACCGGCCGCGCCCGCTTCGTGCCGGCCGGCATCGTCCGCGCCGACGAACAACCCGACGACGAGTACCCGCTCGTGCTCATCACCGGGCGCCAGCTCGAGCACTGGCACACCGGCTCGATGACGCGGCGCTCGGCCGCGCTCGACGCGATCGAGCCCGACCCCGTGGCCTTGATCCACCCGCTGGACCTCGCCGCCGCCGGCATCGCCCCGGGCGCGACCGTGACCCTGGCCTCGCGCCGCGGCCGGGTGAGCCTGTTCGCGCGCGCCGACGAAAGCTCGCCGCGCGGCAGCGTCTTCGTCGCCTTCTGCTGGTACGAGGCCGCGATCAACCGCTTGACGAATCCGGCGCTCGACCCGGTGGCGAAGATCCCCGAGTTCAAGTACTGCGCGGTGCGGCTCGAGCGCGGCGGGGAGGTGGGGCGGATCGGCTACGACGAGGAGGCCCTGGCAGGCTGAAGCCGTCGGCCGGGTCGCCTGAGTCCGGCTCTATTCGCGGCCGGGTTGCGGCTGCAGTTGCTCCAGCTCCGCCGGCGTGTTCGCGTTGAAGAAGGCGCCGGGGTCGTCGAACTCCACCGTGACGCAGCGCCGGCCCGAAGTCCAGCTCTCGATCCGGCGTTGTCCGGCGTCGAGAAACGCGGCCAGTGCCGGCGCGAGAGAGCTTCGCAACAGCAGGAACACCGGCTGCTTGCGCAGCACGCCTTCTTCGCGCGTCGCCGCCATCGCGATCTCGGCCTCGCCCAGGGCCGCGGCGAGGCGGGCGACGAGATCGGCCGGGAAGTTCGGCGTGTCGCAGGGCACGCTGGCCAGGTAAGGGGTCGGGCAGTATTCGAGACCGGCGAGCAGCCCGGCGAGCGGCCCGGGGAAGCCGGCGCGAGAATCGGGCCGGACCTCGGCCCCGAGCGCGGCATAGGCCTCGAGATTGCGGTTGGCATTGACGATCAGGCCGGCAACCTGCGGCCGCAGCCGCTCGATCGCATGCAGCGCCAGCGGCCGGCCGTGCAGCAGTTGCAAGCCCTTGTCGACGCCGCCCATGCGGCTCGCGCGTCCTCCGGCGAGGACGAGGCCGGTGATCGATTCGGGGGTCGGGCGCGTCATCGGCGGATTGTCGCGCGCGGGGCAAACCCTCGACCGCGCGCGGACCGCCGGCGGCGGCGCGCCGCTACAGTCGCACCGATGAACCCCCTGGTCAGTCTTCTCTGCTCGCGCCAGTCGCTCGGCCCCAAGCACCTCGTCGACCCCGGCCCGGGCGACGCCGAACTGGCGCAGATGGCCGAGGCCGCACTGCACGCACCGGACCACGGCGAGCTGATGCCGGTGCGCTTCGCCGTCGTGCGCGGTGCGGCGCGCGCCCGCCTCGCGGCCTTGTTCGCCCAGGCCGCGCGCGATGCCGGCAAGGACGAGGCGGGCGCCGCGCTCGATGCCGAGCGCGCGGCGCGCGCGCCGGTCACGCTGGCGGTCGTCGCCCGCGTCGACCGCGGCCACATGCTGGTGCCCGAACACGAGCAATGGGTCGCGGTCGGCGCCGCATTGGCCAACCTGATGAACGCGGCCCATGCGCTGGGCTTCGCGGGCAAGATGCTCTCGGGCGCCAAGGTGCGCAACGCGGCGATCCAGGCCGCCTTCTGCGGCCCCGGCGAGACCCTGGTCGGCTGGGTGGCGCTGGGCAGCGCGGCGCGCGCGCCGGGCCCGCGCCGCCCGAAATCCGGCGCGGCGACGGTGCTGGCCGAATGGAGCGGACGCGGCGCGCGCATCCGCAGCGGTTCACGGCGCAGCGCGCAGGGTGGTCGGTCGAGCGTGTAACCTCGGCCTCATGGCGTCAGAACCTCTGCATGACCCGTCGCCGCCCCTTGCCGTCGTGGCCGATGCGCCGCGCCTGAGCCACGCCGCCGGCGCCTTGCTGCGCGAGATCGGCATCGTCGACGAAAGCGGCGCGCGGCGCACGATCCACATCCCCGAGGAGCGCGCGCTCACGATCTACGTCGACCGGCGCGAACTCGTCACCTTGATGACGCTCGGCGAACGCCCCGAACTGCTGGTGCTGGGCTACCTGCTGAACCAGCGCCTGGTCGAGCGGATCGGCGCGATCGAGGCCGTGCACGTGGACTGGGATGTCGGCGCCGCCGCGGTCGCCACGCGCGGCGGCGTCGCCGAGATGCAGGCCCGGACCGAGCGCCGCGTCGTCACCACGGGCTGCGGCCAGGGCACGGTCTTCGGCGACTCGATGGCGGCCATCGAGAACCTGCGCCTGCCCGACGCGCAGAGCGCTCGCATCCGCCAGTCCACCCTGCAGGCCATGATCGACACCATGCGCCAGCGTGACAGCATCCACCGCAAGGCGGGGTCGGTTCACGGCTGCGCCCTGTTCCGCGCCGCCGAGTTGCTGGTGGCGGTGGAAGACGTGGGGCGCCACAACGCGATCGACACCATTGCCGGCTGGATGGCGCTGCACGGCGTCGAAGGCGCCGACAAGCTGTTCTACACGACCGGGCGCCTGACGAGCGAGATGATCGTCAAGGCGGCCTTGATGGGGGTGCCGATCATCGTCAGCCGCAACGGCGTCACGGCGATGGGCCACGACCTGGCGCAGCGCCTGGGCATGACCCTGTTCGGGCGCGCCGCGAACCGGCGCTTCCTCTGCTACAGCGGATTCGAGCGCTTCGATTCCGAGCCCGGCGCCGCCTTGCCGGCCAGGGCGGCGCACCTGGGCCTGTTAACGTAACGGGCTTGTTCCCGCCGCGCCGTCAGGCTTCGGGAACGGGTGGCGCACTTCGAGGGAGAGAGCTTGTACTGCGTGAGTCTGAAGCGGGTCGACAAGACCTACCACCTCGACTCGGTCGACGTTCCTGCCCTCAGCGAAATCGACCTCGACATCCGGCCGAACTGCTTCACGGTCATCAGCGGGCCCTCGGGCAGCGGCAAGACCACCTTGCTGAACCTGATCGGCTGCATCGACCGCGCCGACCGCGGCCAGGTCCTCGTCGCCGAGCAGGACGTGAACCGCATGTCCGACAAGGCCTTGTCGCGCTTCCGGGCGCGCCACCTGGGCTTCGTGTTCCAGAACTTCAACCTGCTGCCGGTGCTCTCGGCCTACGAGAACATCGAATACCCGCTGCTGCTCACCGGCGTCGCCGCGCCCGAGCGGCGGCGCCGCGTCGAGGCGCTGCTGGAAGCGGTGGGCCTGGCCGATCGCGCGCGCAACCGTCCGGGCCAGCTCTCCGGCGGCCAGCGCCAGCGCGTGGCGGTCGCGCGCGCGCTCGCGGGCGAGCCGGCCCTGGTGCTGGCCGACGAGCCCACGGCCAATCTCGACAGCCAGACGGGGGCCTCGATCATCGCGCTCATGCGGCGCATGCAGCGCGAGCGCGCGGTGGCCTTCGTGTTCTCGTCGCACGACCCCCAGGTGCAGGCCGAGGCCGACGACACGGTGTTCATCCGCGACGGCCGCATCACCCGCATCGAGCGCGTCGCGCCGGAGGCGGCGCCATGAACACCTTGCTGATGGCCTTGCGCAATCTCGCGCGCAACCGGCGCCGTTCGGCGACGACGCTGCTGGCGATGGTGATCGGCCTGGCCGCGACCCTGGTCTTCGGCGGCTACCGCGCCAACATCGCCTACGGCATGGAGACCGGCTTCGTGCAGGGCAGCGGCCACCTGCAGATCCAGCGCCGGGGCTATTTCGTCGACGGCAGCGACAACCCCGGCGCCTACGGCATCGACGCGCCGCAGCGCATCATCGCCGCGCTGCATGCCGACCCGGTGCTCGCGCCGCTGCTGCGCGTCGTCTCGCCGAGCCTGCAGCTCGGCGGCATCGCCGGCAATTTCGAGGCCGGAATCTCGCGCTCGGTGCTGGCGCTCGGGGTCGACGTGCCGAGCTACAACCGCATGCTGCAGTGGAACGACTACGGCCTCATCAGCTATGCGAAGCCGCTGGCGCTGCCCGAGGACCAGCCCGACGCCGTCGTCGTCGGCGAAGGCGTGGCGCGCAAGCTCGGGCTGTGCGCCGCGCTCGGGCTCCAGGGCTGCGTCGCGCCCAGGGCCGCAGCCGGACCGGCTTCCGGCGCCGCCGCCATGCCGGCGGACATCGCCGCGCTTGCCGCCGGCGAGCAGCCGAAGACGCCTGCCGCGGCCGGCGGCAGCCACATCGAGCTCCTGGTCGCCGGTTCGCGTGGCGCCCCCAATGTCGCCGGGCTCGATGTCGTCAAGGCCAAGAACATGGGCATCAAGGCGCTCGACGATGTCTTCGTCGCGATGCACCTCGCGCGGGCGCAAAAGCTCATCTACGGCGCGGCGCCGCCCAAGGTCACCGCGATCACGGTGCAGCTGAACCACACCGCCGAGCTGCCGGCGGCGCGCGCGCGCATCGAGCAGCTGCTGGCCGCGCGCTTCGGCGGCGAGGACCTGGCCGTGGTCGACTTCGCCCAGCTCAACCCGACCTACGGCCAGTCGCTGCAGTTCATGAATTCGATGTTCGGCTTCATCGCCGTGCTGATCGGGGCGATCGTGCTGTTCACGATCGGCAACACGATGAGCACGGCCGTCGTCGAGCGCACGGTCGAGATCGGCACCCTGCGCGCGATCGGCCTGGACCGCGGCGGGCTGCGCCGGCTCTTTCTCTGCGAAGGCTTGCTGCTCGGGCTGGGCGGTGCGGCGCTCGGGCTGCTCGTCGCCTGGGGCGTGGCCACGGCCATCAACCACAGCGGGCTCACCTGGACGCCGCCGGGTTACGCCTACGCCTACAAGATCCTCGTGCTGTTGTGGCAGGACCCGCGCCTGATCGTCGGCAGCGTCGTCGGCCTCGTGGCCGTGACGCTGGTCTCGGCCTGGTTCCCGGCGCACCGCGCGGCGCGGCTGATGATCGTCGATGCCCTGCGGCATGTCTGAGCGCCCCCAGGGCCGGAGCAGCGCCCAGCCCGCCGCACGTGGGGGGGCAAGCAAAGCGGCAAAGCCACATTTGCTCCAGGCCGGGGCGCGGCGGCAGCCGCTGCAGGGCCGGGGCGCCGCGCTCAGCCGTTGATGGCGGACACGATCCAGCTCGAACCAGCGAGGCTGATCGAGCCGTCGGCGGCGGCCAGCGGCGCCAGGGCCTGCTCGATCGCCGCCATGAGGGCCGGCCGGTCCTCGGGCCGGCACTCGCGGATGAACTGCGCGGCCGGGCCGATGCGCGCGGCGTTCTCGGCCGCGGCGCGGGTGTCGGCACCGATGCGCACCGGCGCGTCGCAGCGCTCGATCGAGATCGAGGCGTAGCCCGCCTCCTCGAGCAGCGCGCGCAGCCGGTCTGGATCGGCGAAGGCGAAGGGTCCGGGGGCGTTCGGGTCCGCCTTCGGCGGGCGCAGGTCCACGTGCTTGCGCGCCGCCACCAGCGGGGCCATTGCCCAGGGGTTGTCGCGCGGCGCGCGCCAGCAGACGAAGACGAGGCGCCCGCCCGGCCGCAGCGCGCGCCGCAGATGGCCGAGCGCCGGCGCCGGCTGGTCGAAAAACATGATGCCGAAGCGCGAGAACACGAGATCGACGGCGGCGGGCAACTCGGCCTGTGCGGCGTCGGCCTCGCTGAATTCGATCGGCGCGGCAGCGCTGCCCGCGGCGCGAGCGCGCGCCAGATCGAGCAGCGGGCGCGAGACATCGAGGCCGAGCACGCGGCCCGCCGCTCCGACCCGGCGCGCCAGCTCGCGCGTGGTCTCGCCGCCGCCGCAGCCGACGTCGATGACGCGTTCGCCGGCGCCGACCGCGGCGCGCTCGAGCGCGGCGGCGCCGAAGACGGCGACGATGCGATCGGTCTCGTCGTGGAGAGCGGCCCAGCGCTCGCCCAGGCTGCCGTTCCACTCGGCGATCTGTTGCGTGTTGCCCGTCATGGTGGCGTCCTCAAGTCAGTCCGTCGAACAACCAGACGTCGACCGCGTCTCCCGCGGCTACCGAACCCTGGTCGTGGCCGAGCACGACCAGGGCGTTTGCCTCGCTCATGCTGCGCAGGATGCCCGCGCCTTGCGCTCCGGTCAGGCCCACCTGCCAGCCGCCTTCCGGGGCCGGGGCGACGACGCCGCGCTGGAACTCGGTGCGCCCGGGGCGCTTGCGGATCGGGCTCGTGCAGCGCGCGCGCAGCAGCGGCAGCGGCTGCGGCACGGCGCCGGCGAGCTGCAACAGGGCTTCGCGCGCGAAGACGTAGAAGGTGACGAGCGCGGCAACCGGGTTGCCGGGCAGCGCAAAGAGCCAGCTCGTGCGCTCGCCGCGTCCGCGCAGCGGCCCGAATGCGAAGGGGCGCCCGGGCCGCATCGCCACCTTCCAGAAGGCGACCTCGCCCAGGCGCGCGAGCAGGGCGCGGGTGTAGTCGGCGTCGCCGACGCTGACGCCGCCGCTGGTGAGCACCGCGTCGGCCGAGGCCATGGCGGTCTCGAAAGCGGCCTCGAGCGCCGCCGGGTCGTCGCGCACGAGGCCGAGATCGATCGCCTCGAAGCCCAGGCGCTGCAACGCCGCGAGCAGGGCGAAGCGGTTGCTGTCGAAGATGCAGCCGGGGTCGAGCGCCTGCCCGGGCGCGCGCAATTCGTCGCCGGTGCTGAACAGCGCCACGCGCAGGCGCCGCTTCACTTCGAGCGCCTCGAAGCCGAGCGAGGCGGCCAGCCCGATGTCGGCCGGCTTCAGCAGGCGGCCGGCGCGCAAGGCGGGCTTGCCCGCGGCGAGATCCTCGCCGCGCCGGCGCCGGTTCTCGCCGCGGCGCATGACGCCGGCCTCGACGACGATGCGACCGGACTCGGCTCGGCACAATTCCTGCGGCACGACGGTGTCGAGGCCGGCGGGCATGACCGCGCCGGTCATGATGCGAACGCATTCGCCGGCGCCGACCGCGCCGTCGAATGGCTGGCCGGCATAGACCGTGGCGACGACGGAGAAGGCGCTGGGGCCCTCTGCCGCCAATGCCGAGCCGACGAAGGCATAGCCGTCCATCGCCGAGTTGTCGTGGGCGGGGACGTCGATCGGAGACACCAGATCCGCGGCGAGCACGCGCCCGCCCGCCTGCAGCAGCGGCACGGTCTCGCTGCCTTCGATCGGGCGCAGGGCCGCGGCGATCGCCGCGCGCGCTGCGTCGACGCCGAGCTGGGGGTCGCCGGCCGCGAGCGGCGAAGGTCCGGGCTGGTTCATGCGGCGATTGTGCCGCGCGGCTAACATCGTCCAGGCGGCCGGTTGCCGCAGGAGTGAGGGCCATGGCCCCTGCGATCGATCTCCGTTCCGACACCGTCACGCGCCCGACGCCGGCGATGCGCGCGGCCATGGCAGAAGCCCCGGTGGGCGACGACCAATACGGCGAAGACCCGACGACGAACGCCTTGCAGCAGCGCTGCGCCGCCTTGCTGGGCAAGGAGGACGCGCTCTGGCTGCCTTCGGGCACGATGGCCAACCAGGTGGCCTTGCGCGTGCTCGCGCGTCCGGGCGACGAGGTCGTGACGAGCCGCGAATCGCATGCGGGCTGGCACGAGACCGGCGGCGCGGCAGCGAATTCCGGCGTCCAGCTCGTCGAGGTGGGGCGGGGCGGCGTCTTCACCACCGAGGATTTCCTGGCGGCGATCAAGCCGCACGGGCTGCCGGTGTTCGCGCCGACGACGCTGGTGCAGATCGAGAACACCCACAACCGCGGCGGCGGCGTCGTCTTTCCCCAGGCCGAGGTCGAGCGCATCTGCGCCGCCGCGCGCGAGCGCGGGATGGCGAGCTACCTCGACGGCGCCCGGCTCTGGAATGCCGCGGTGGCGAGCGGCCGCAGCGAGGCCGAGCTGGCCGCCCCCTTCGACCTCGTCGGCGTCGCCTTTTCAAAAGGGCTGGGCGCGCCGGGCGGCTCGCTGCTGGCCGGCTCGCGCGCCCACATCGCCGTGGCCCACCGCCAGCGCCGCATGCTCGGCGGCGCGATGCGCCAGAACGGCATCTTCGCGGCGGCGGCGCTGCACGGCATCGACCACCACCGCTCCCGCCTGGCCGACGACCACCGCAACGCCCGTGCCTTCGCCCAGGCGCTGGCCGCCAGCCCCGCGGTGCAGCTCGACCTGGCGACGGTGCAGACCAACATCGTCGTCTTTCGCCTCGCACCGGGCGCGCCCGATGCCGCGACCCTCGTCGCCCAGGCGCGCGCCGAGGGCGTGCTGCTCAACGCCTTCGCGGCGCGCACCGTGCGCGCGGTGACGCATCTGGACGTGAGTGCCGGTCAGGTCGTGCAGGCGGCCACCATCCTGCGGCGCCTGCTCGAGGGATGAGGCTCCCCCCCGAAGCGCCTTCGGCGCTCCCCCCGGGGGGCGACGCCGGCGGCCCGGCAGAGCCGGTTCCGCGGCGTCCGCTTGATGGCGTGGTAACCGGCGTGCGCTGATCCACATTTCCCGCGTGGCGCGGGAGCGGTCGTCAGGTGGCGGGGTGGGCCAGGTCGCGCAGGAAGGTCGGGCCGGCGCGGCCGTCGATGCGCTGGACCAGGCTCTTGAACATTCCGGCCTGGCTCAGCAATTCGAGCGCCACGAACATCGGCCCGACGAGCAGGCCGACGAGGTCGTCGGCCAGGGCCGGCTTGCGGCCTTCGTAGTAGTGACCCGCTAGCTGGATCATCCAGCCGACGACGAACAGCCCCAGGCCCCAGCCGAGCGGGCTGGCGAGGCCGCTGCCGACGACCTGCTGGGCCAGCAGCACGAGCACGGCGATGGCCGCGCTGACCGCGATGCCCAGGCCGAACTCGCCGCGCGTGACGTACCACAGGGCGGCCGGGGCGAAGACGATCCAGGCCGGCGTGAGCCAGAGCCCGGCGATCGCGAAGCCGGGCCGGCCCAGCAGCAGGCTGACGGCGAAGACGATCAACGGAACGCCGATGAAATGGGTGGCGATGTTGCGGCGATCGCGGTGGTAGGCGGCGTACTGCACCAGCAGATCGAACGCGGGGCGAAAGGGCGTTGCCATGGCGCTTGACTCCTTGGGCGGCCATATTACCGCCGGCTTCTAGAATGCGGGCGATGAGCATCAAGAGCGATCGCTGGATACGCCGCATGGCCGAGCAATACGGCATGATCGAACCGTTCGAGCCGGGCCAGGTGCGGACCGCGCCCGACGGCCAACGCATCGTCAGCTACGGCACCAGCAGCTACGGATACGACATCCGCTGCGCGCCGGAGTTCAAGGTTTTCACCAACATCTACAGCACGGTCGTCGACCCGAAGAATTTCGACGAGAAGAGCTTCGTCGACATCGAGGCCGATGTCTGCATCATCCCGCCCAACAGCTTCGCGTTGGCGCGCACGCTCGAGTACTTCCGCATTCCGCGCAACGTGCTCACGATCTGCCTGGGCAAGAGCACCTATGCGCGCTGCGGAATCATCGTCAATGTCACGCCCTTCGAGCCCGAATGGGAGGGCTACGTGACGCTCGAATTCAGCAACACGACCCCGCTGCCGGCCAAGATCTACGCTGGCGAGGGCTGCGCCCAGGTGCTGTTCTTCGAGAGCGACGAAGTCTGCGAGACGAGCTACAAGGACCGCGGCGGCAAGTATCAAGGGCAACGCGGTGTAACCCTGCCCAAGACCTGAACTGCGGCACGGGCCGCGGCGCGATGCCGCAGGCGACAATCGCGCGCTGCGGGCCGGGGGTCGGCCCCGCTCCGGGGGGACGGCACGATGAAGTGGGAAGGCCAGCGCGAAAGCGACAACGTCGAAGACCGGCGTGACGATGGGGGCGGTTCGGGCGCAGGCCTGGGCGGATTGATCGGCGGGCGCGGGGTCGGCCTCGGCACCCTCGTCATCGCCCTGGTCGCGGGCTGGGCCTTCGGCATCAACCCGCTCACCGTGCTCGGCGTGCTCAGCGGCGGCGGCGCCCCGCAGGTCCAGCAGCAGGCGCCGGCCCACCGGCCGCCGGCCGACGACAAGAGCGCGGCCTTCGTCTCGACCGTGCTCGCCGACACCGAGGACGTCTGGGGAGCGATCTTCAAGGCCGGGGGCTCCACCTACCAGCAGCCGCACCTCGTTCTGTACCGCGGCAGCACGCCCACCGGCTGCGGCCAGGGTCAGGCCGCAATGGGGCCGTTCTATTGCCCGGCCGACGCCAAGGTCTACCTCGACCTGAATTTCTTCGACACCCTGAGCTCGCGCCTGGGCGCGCCCGGCCAGTTCGCCGAGGCCTACGTCGTTGCCCACGAGGTCGGCCACCACGTGCAGAACCTGCTCGGCGTCACCGGCAAGGTGGACGCGGCGCGCAGCCGCATGAGCGAGGCCCAGGCCAACGCCGTCTCGGTGCGGGTCGAACTTCAGGCCGATTGCCTGGCCGGGGTCTGGGCCTTCCATTCGCAGCAGGGCAAGGGCTGGCTCGAAGCCGGTGACATCGAGTCGGCGCTGAATGCCGCGGCGCAGATCGGCGACGACACGCTCGAGCGCAACGCCGGCCGCGCGGTGGTGCCGGAGTCCTTCACCCACGGCACCAGCGCGCAGCGGGTGGGCTGGTTCAAGCGCGGGCTGCAGGCGGGCCGGGTCAAGGATTGCGACACCTTCCAGGACCGGTCGATGTGAGCTCGGATGCGCAAGCCCGTTGCTGACGCTGCGATGGCCGAGGCGTAGCGCCCCGGCAGAGCACTGAGGATCAGGCCGGCGCCACGGGTAGCGCTCGCGCGTCCGGTTTCACCCTCTGCCGGGCCGCCCCGGGCTCGGGGGTACGGAGGCCCCGCGAGCCAGGAAGTCGCGCCAGCCGGCCCCTCGGGGGCGGCGAGCGAGGGGCGGCACTTCAGGCCGGATGGCCTTCGAGGCGGAATCGCGCGACCGCTTCGGCAAGCTGCACGGCCTGGTTGCGCAGGCTCTCGGCCGCGGCCGCGCTTTCCTCCACCAGCGCCGCGTTCTGCTGCGTCACGGTGTCGAGCTGGGTCACGGCCTGGCCGACCTGGCCGATGCCGCTGGTCTGCTCGGCGCTGGCGGCGCTGATCTCGCCCATGAGCACGCTCAGGCTCTTGATCTGCGAGACGATGCCCTGCATCGAGGTACCGGCCTCGTGCACCAGCGTCGAGCCGTTCTCGACCTTCTCGACGCTGTCGCCGATGAGCCCCTTGATCTCGCGCGCGGCCTGGGCCGAGCGCTGCGCCAGGTTGCGCACTTCGGCGGCGACGACGGCGAAGCCGCGGCCCTGTTCGCCGGCGCGCGCGGCTTCGACCGCGGCGTTCAGAGCCAGGATGTTGGTCTGGAACGCGATGCCGTCGATCACGCCGATGATGTCGGCGATCTTGCGCGACGCATGGGTGATCTGCTCCATCATCTTCACCACCCGGTCCACCACCTGGCCGCCCTGGGTGGCCGCTTCGGCAGCACTGGAGGCGAGCCGGGTGGCCTGCGACGCGGTGTCGGCGTTCTGCTTGACGGTGGACATGATCTCTTCCATCGACGCCGCGGTCTGCTGCAGGTTCGAGGCCTGCTGCTCGGTGCGCTGGCTGAGGTCGGCGTTGCCGGAAGCGATCTGGGCCGAGCCGGTGCCGATCGAATCGGAACTGTTGCGCACCTGGCCGACGATGGTCACCAGGCTCGCGTTCATGCGGCCCAGCGCGTTCAGCAGTTGCGAGGTCTCATCGGTGCCCTGCGCCTGGACCGTCCCCGACAGGTTGCCGGCGGCCACGTTTTCCGCGACCCGGACGGCACTGGCGATCGGCGCGGTGATGGAACGGGTGATGGCCCAGGCCAGGAAGGCGCCCAACGCGAGCGCCAGGCCGGCGATCCCGATCACGAGCAGGCGCGTGCTGCTGTAGCTGGATTGCGAATCGTTGTAGGCGGCGTTGCCGTTCACGAGCTGGAAATTGAGGTCCTTGTGCAATGCCGAGATCAGGTGGTCGTAGGAGGCGGCCGACTCGCCCTTGTACAAGGCGCGCGCGGCGTTGAGCTGGTCGGCGCCGGCCGCGGCCATCGAGACCACCTTTGCTTCGTCGGCGAGGTAGGCGCGCTGGGCGTCGACGATGGCATCGGCCAGCTTGCGCTCGTCAGGGGTGGTGACCGTGGCCGCGTAGGCTTTCCAGGCCTTGGCCGCCTGCGCCTTGCCGGCGTCGCCGCGTGCCTGTGCCTGGCCGACGTCGGCGGCGTTGTCCGCCAGCAGATGCAGGGCCTCGCTGCGGCGGATCTCGCCGAGGGCGCCGAGGTAGTCCCCGAGGTAGCGGGTTGCCACCAGCCAGTTCGTCGCGACGTCCCGGGTCGCGTCGTTGACCCGGGAAAGGCCGCCCACGGCGAAGGCCCCCAGCGCGAGCATCAGGGCGAGGACGAAGGCAAAGGCCGCCAGCAGACGGGAGCCGATTTTCAGGTGCGTTAGAAGTTGCATTAAGAACTCCGTAAATGAGTGACGATCCAGGTTCTTTGGACGCGATGATTTCGGAGAAACTTATCGGCGGACTTGCGAATTTATTAAATCAGTTCTGAAAATATCCGAAAGATGGGCTTCAAATGTGACTTTGTGCCCAGAAATGTGAGTTTCCAATGAACGCGACTCCATCGCGTTCGCAGCACGCCGCGCGCTGTCGAGGGCAGCCGATCCGGAGCGTGGCCATGCGACGATGCGGGTCATGACGAACCCGGGCGCGCGCATCGAAAGACTGGCCGGGCTGCGCTCCGGCGGCAAGGGCAAGCGCGTGAGCGCGGCCGAGGCCATGAAGCTCGTTCACGACGGCGACACCGTCGCAAGCAGCGGCTTCGTCGGCATCGGCTTCCCGGAAAACCTGGCGATCGCGCTCGAGCAGCGCTTCCTCGCCGAGGGCCACCCGCGCAACCTCACCCTGGTCTACGCTGCCGGCCAGGGCGACGGCCGCGACCGCGGGCTCAACCACTTCGGCCACGAAGGGCTGGTGGCGCGCGTCATCGGCGGCCATTGGGGGCTGGTTCCGGCCCTGCAGCGCCTGGCGGTGGAGAACCGGATCGAGGCCTGGAACCTGCCGCAAGGGGTGATCTCGCAGCTCTTCCGCGACATCGCGGCGGGCAAGCCGGGGCATTTGTCGCGCGTCGGCCTGGGCACCTTCGTCGACCCGCGCCACGGCGGCGGGCGCATCAACCCGCGCACGACCGAAGAGCTGGTGCGGCTGATGGAGATCGACGGCGAGCCCTACCTCTTCTACAAGGCCTTTCCGATCCACGTCGGCCTGATCCGCGCCACCACGGCCGATGCCGACGGCAACCTGACGATGGAGCGCGAGGCGCTGACGCTGGAATCGCTGGCGATCGCAATGGCGGTGCGCAATTCGGGCGGCGTCGTCATCGCCCAGGTCGAGCGCGTCGCTGCGGCGCATTCGCTCGCGCCGCGCCAGGTCAAGATTCCCGGCGTGCTGGTCGACTGCGTGGTCGTGGCGGAGCGGCCCGAGTACCACATGCAGACCTTCGCCGAGCCTTACAGCGCGGCCTTCGCGGGCGAGATCCGCGTTCCGGAAGAGAACCACGAGCCGATGCCCATGAGCGAGCGCAAGGTCATCGCCCGCCGCGCCGCGCTCGAACTGCGGCCGAACGCGGTCGTCAACCTCGGCATCGGCATGCCCGAAGGGGTGGCCGCGGTGGCGGCCGAAGAGCGCGTGATCGACCTCATCACGCTGACTGCCGAGCCTGGCGTCATCGGCGGCATTCCGGCCGGCGGCCTGAACTTCGGCGCCGCGGTGAACACCCAGGCCATCATCGACCAGCCCTACCAGTTCGATTTCTACGATGGCGGCGGCATCGACCTCGCGTTCCTCGGGCTGGCCCAGGCCGACGCCGAAGGCAACCTCAACGTGAGCCGCTTCGGCCCGCGGCTGGCGGGGGCGGGCGGCTTCATCAACATCAGCCAGAACGCGAAGAAGGTGGTCTTCGTCGGCAGTTTCACCGCCAACGGCAAGCCCAAGTTCGTGCGCCAGGTGGAGCAGCGCACCTTCTCCGGCCGCGAGGCCTGGCGCCGCGGCCAGCCCGTGCTCTACGTGACCGAGCGCTGCGTCTTCGGGCTGCACGAGCGCGGCATCGAGCTGCTCGAGATCGCCCCCGGCATCGACCTCGAACGCGACGTGCTCGCGCAAATGCAGTTCCGCCCCGTGATCGAGCGCGACCCGCTGCCGATGGAAACCGGCCTGTTCGCCGAGGCACCGCTGGGCTTGCGCGCGCGCTTGCTGCTGCTGCCGCTCGAAGACCGCTTCCACTTCGACGCCGCCCGGCGCACGATGTTCATCAACTTCGAGCACCTGCTGATCAAGACCCGAGACGACGTGGACGCGGTGCGCGACGCCGTCGAGCGGCGCCTGGGTGCCCTGGGCGAGAAGGTCTACGCCATCGTCAACTACGACCATTTCGTGCTTGCCGCCGAACTGGAGGACGACTGGGCGGCGATGGTGCGCGAGCTCGTCGAGCGCTTCTACATCGACGTGGCGCGCTACACCACGAGCGGATTCCTGCGTGCCAAACTCGGCCCCGCGCTCGCCGCCCGCGGCGTCGTGCCGCACCTCTACGAAACTGCCGAACAGGCGCGCCGGCTCATCGGCGGCGCGCCCCGAGAACCAGGAGACGCCCAATGAGCCGCCCCCCTTTCCGCGCCGACCAGGTCGGCAGCCTGCTGCGACCGGCCGAACTCGGCGCCATGCGGGCGCTGCACCGCGCCGGCGATCTCGAGGCCACTGCCCTCGAGCGGGCCGAGGACGCGGCCATCCGCGAGGCCGTGCGCCGCCAGGAAGCCATCGGCCTGCAAAGCATCACCGACGGCGAGTTCCGGCGCGACTGGTGGCATCTGGACTTCCTGGGCCAACTCGAAGGCGTGACGCTGCAGCACAACGAGGGGCCGAAGTTCCGCATCGCGGGCCAGTCGGAGCAGCCGCCAATCGCCACCGTGACCGGGCGCGTGGCCTGCAGCGGCCCGATCATGGCCGACCATTTCGCCTTCCTGAAGTCGGTGACGACGCGCACGCCGAAGATGACGATCCCGTCGCCCTCGATGCTGCATCTGCGCGGCGGGCGCGCCGCGATCTCGAAGGCCGCCTACCCCGACCTCGACGCCTTCTGGGACGACGTGGCCGCGGCCTACCGCGCCGCCATCGGCCACCTCGCTGCCGCGGGTTGCCGTTATCTGCAGCTCGACGACATCACCTTCGCCTACCTCTGCGACCCGAAGATCCAGGCCGCCTGCCGCGCCAACGGCGACGACCCGGCCGCCTTGCCCGCGACCTACGCGCGCACAATCAACGCCGCCTTGCGCGACAAGCCGGCCGACATGGCGGTGACGATCCACACCTGCCGCGGCAACTTCAAGAGCGCCTGGGTGGCCGAAGGCGGCTACGACCCGGTGGTCGAGGCCATGTTCTCGACCGAGGTCGACGGCTATTTCATGGAGTTCGACAGCGCCCGCGCCGGCGGCTTCGAGCCCCTGAAGGCCTTGCCGAAAGGCAAGAAGGTGGTGCTCGGACTCGTGACGACCAAGCTCGGCGAGCTCGAATCGAAGGACGACCTGAAGCGCCGCATCGACGAAGCCTCGCGCTTCGTGCCGCTCGAGAACCTGTGCCTGTCGCCGCAATGCGGCTTCTCGAGCACGCACCACGGCAACGCCTTGTCGCAGGACGACCAGTGGCGCAAGCTCGAGCGCGTCGTCGAGATCGCGGCCGAGGTCTGGGGCTGAGTCCGGACCGAGGCAGCGCCTGCGCGCTGCCGAGTGCCAGCCGAAGGGCAGAGGGCTTGCAAGCCCTCTGCGCGGCCTGCAAGGCTGAGTCCGGACCGAGGCAGCGCCTGCGCGCTGCCGAGTGCCAGCCGAAGGGCAGAGGGCTTGCAAGCCCTCTGCGCGGCCTGCAAGGCTGAGTCCAGACCGAGGCAGCGCCTGCGCGCTGCCGAGTGCCGGCCGAAGGGCAGAGGGCTTGCAAGCGCGCTGCGCGGCCCGGCGCTTCGCGTCGGGCCTCGTTCAGGTCGGGAAGGTGCCGGGCAGCAGGATGCTCCTGTCGACCTGGTCGATGCGGGTCTTGCCGCAGAAGGCCATCGTCAGGTCGAGCTCCTTGTGGATGATCTCCAGCGCCTTGGTCACGCCGGCTTCTCCCATTGCCCCCAGGCCGTACAAGAATGCGCGGCCGATGAAGGTGCCGCGCGCGCCGAGCGCCACGGCCTTGAGCACATCCTGGCCCGAGCGGATGCCGCCGTCCATGTGGACCTCGATCTTCGAGCCCACCGCATCGACGATCGCGGGCAGGGCGCGGATGCTGGATTCGGCGCCGTCGAGCTGGCGCCCGCCGTGGTTGCTGACGATGAGGGCATCGGCGCCTGAATCGGCGGCGAGCTTCGCGTCCTCGACATCCTGGATGCCCTTCAGGATCAATTTGCCGCCCCAGCGCTTCTTGATCCACTCGACGTCGCCCCAGTTGAGCTGGGGGTCGAACTGGTCGGCGGTCCACGACGACAGGCTGCTCATGTTGCCGACCCCCGAGACATGGCCGACGATGTTGCCGAACTGGCGCCGCTTCGTCCCGAGCATGCCCAGGCACCAGCGCGGCTTGGTCGCCATGTTCGCGATGTTGGCCAACGTCAGCTTCGGGGGAGCCGAGAGGCCGTTCTTCAGGTCCTTGTGGCGCTGGCCGAGGATTTGCAGGTCCAGCGTCAGCACCAGGGCGCCGCAGCGCGCGGCCTTCGCGCGGTCGATCAGGCGCTCGATGAAGGCGCGGTCGCGCATCACGTAGAGCTGGAACCAGAACGGCGCCTTGGTGTGGGCGGCGATGTCCTCGATCGAGCAGATGCTCATCGTCGAGAGCGTGAACGGGATGCCGAACTTCTCGGCCGCCTTGGCCGCGAGGATCTCGCCGTCGGCATGCTGCATGCCGGTGAGGCCGGTCGGCGCGATCGCCACCGGCATCGCGGCCGGCACGCCAATCATCGTCGTCGCGGTGCTGCGTCCGGTCATGTTCACCGCGACGCGCTGGCGCAGCTTGATGCCCTGGAAATCGGCCTCGTTGGCGCGGTAGGTGCCCTCGGTCCACGAGCCCGAATCGGCGTAGTCGTAGAACATGCGCGGCACGCGCTTCTGCGCGAGGCGGCGCAGGTCTTCGATTTGGGTGATGACCGTCATGTCGTTGTCTCCGTTGCAAGCTTCTTCGTCGCTGCTGCGCATCCTATCGAAGCCGCAACGGCGCGGCCGGAAAGATATTCAGGCGGCGCCGGAAAGCGCTTCCTGCGCTTCGAGGTCGATCCGGGCGCAGGCTTCGGTGAGCCACGCCGCAAAGGCCGCGGCCGCCGGATCGGCGGCGGCGAAGGGGGCGATGAAGTATTGACCGGCCGGCTCGGCGCTGACCGCGAACAAGGGCCGCAGGCGGCCGGCGCGCAGCCAGTGGCGCGCCAGGCTGGGGCGGCCGAGCGCCACGCCCTGGCCCGCGACCGCGGCTTCGAGCGTGAGGCCGAGGTCGACGAACTTCGGCCCGCTCGCGGGCTCGGGCCAGGCCAGGCCGGCGGCGCGGAACCAGGGCGTCCAGGGTTCGATCGGCGTGCGCAGCAAGGGCGCGTGGGCGAGGTCGGACGGAACCCGCAGCGGTGGCAGGCGTTCGAGCAGGGCGGGCGCGGCCAGCGGCAATACCCGGTCGTGCAGCAGCGCCCGGCCGGCGCTGGCGTCGCCGTGGCGCACCTCGATGTCGGCATCGGCGGCCTGGCGGTCGAGGTAGGGGATCGAGAGCACGATCTCGAGCTCGACCTCGGGGTGGGCGGCGGTGAAGGATTCGAGCCCCGGCACCAGCACCTGGCGCGCGAAGGTGGGCGGCGCGCAGACGCGCAGCTTGTGCACGCGCTGCCTGGCGCGGCGGTGCTGCGGCATCGCCGCGAGCAGGCCGAGCGCGGCGCCCACCTGCTGCAGGTATTCGCGCCCGGCGGCGGTGAGCTGCAAGGCCTTGCCGCTGCGCACGAACAGCGGCGTGCCGATCAGCTCCTCGATGCTCGCGACGCGCTTGCTCACCGCGCTCGCGGTCACCGCGAGCTCGTCGGCGGCGCGCTCGAAGGTGCCCAGGCGCGACGCCACCTCGAAGGCGCGCAAGGCCTCGATCGAGGGGAAACGCAGATCGGCGGGCATGGGTTGCGAGTCTATTGCGCCGTGGCCCAGCGCCGCGGCCGCGCGCGCCTTTCAGTTCAGGCTTGCGCGAACAAGGCTCGACGTGTCGTCTGCTCCCGCCGCGCCACGGTGCAGGCGGCGCAGAGTCACGGCGCGGATCCGCTCGCCGGTCGCTCGGCCGGAATCGGCGGCGGAAAGCCGAGGCCGCCGGCGATGCGGTTCCAGGCATTGATGGCGGCGATCGATGCCGTGAGAAAGGCGATCTCCGCCTTCGAGAATTGCGCTTGCAGTTCAAGCTCGATCGCGCCCGCCGGGGGCTGCCCGGCCATCAGCGTCAGCGCTTCGGTCCAGCCCAGCGCCGCCGCTTCGCGGGCCGAGTAGACGCCGGCCTCGCGCCAGGTGGCGACGAGGTCGATCTTGGCCACGGACAGCCCCGCCTTGCGCGCCGCGTTGAGGTGGAACTGCAGGCAGAAGGCGCAGCCATTGATCTGCGAGGCGCGGATCTTCAGGAGTTCGGTGAGCGGCTTCTCGAGCCCGGATTCGTCGACCGCCGCGCCGAGCGCGCGCAGCGCCCGCACCACGCCGGGCGCTGCGCCTTCATAGGCGCGGAGGTCGAAACGGGTGGCGGTGTCGTGGGCCATGGCTTTGCCGTCGGTTAATATCAGAACCCTGACAATCATATTCGAGCCCTGACATGAACGGCAAGACCCCCATGCCCGCCGTCGGCGAAGGCCGGCGCGGCCGTTCCGGGCACATCGGCTACCTGCTGCGCCAGGCCCATGCTGCGCATCGGGCGCGCATGGAGCATGCGCTGGCGCCTTGCGGGGTCACGCTGCCGCAGTTCTCGGTGCTGACGATGGTCGCGGCCTACCCCGGGGTCTCGGGCGCCGAGCTGGCGCGCCTGGCGCTGCTGACGCCGCAGACGATGAGCGTGATCGTCGCCAACCTCGAGCGCGCCGGGGCGATCGCGCGCCGGCCGCACGACGCGCATGGGCGCATCCTCTTGATCGAGATCAGCCCGGCCGGCCGCAGCCTGCTCGCGCGCTGCAAGGCGGCGGTGCGCGCGGCCGAGGCGGCGCTGCTGGCGGGTCTCGATGAAGCGGAAGACGCGGTGGTGCGGCGCTGGCTCGTCGCCGCGGCGCAGGCGCAGTAGCGCCGCCTCAGTCGGAGCAGCTGACGCTGCCGCAGCCGGTGATCGGCGCCGCGTTCGCGCCGCGCGGGCGCTCGGTTTCGCCGCGGGTAGCGTCGAAGCCTTGTTCGGCCATGGTCTGGGCCAGCGCCGCGTCCATCATCTGCGCGTGCTGCGGGAACCACTCGGCCAGACCCGCGACGAGCTGGCGCAGCAGCGGCAGGTTGGCCGCGTGCTTGGCCTTGACCTCGGCGAGCAGCTGCAGCACGTGGGCGTGCTGGAAGGCGTGGCAGTTCTCGGCCGCGAAGCCGAGCGCGCCCATCCAGCGGTCTTCCTGGGCGAAATGGGCTTCGGTGTGGGCGACGAAGCGCTCCAGGCTGGCCGCCAGCGCATCGGCCGGGCCGTCGATCGCGGCTTCGAGCTCGGTCAGCAGATCGACGAACTCGCGGTGGGTGTCGTCCATCTGCGGGTGTTGCAGGGCGAGCGCTTCGGACCAGGTGAGGGCAGACATGGGCGGGCGGGGCAGGGACGCTTGGGGCGGAGCGCGCAGTCTAGCCGCGCCGAGACTGCCGCTGGCTGACCTGAGTCAAACGCTCAGGATGGGTCCGCGGGCGCGTCGAAGAGCGACAGCCCGGGGTCCACGCCCGCCGCGGGGGCCTGCGCCGCGGCCCGCTCGGGGTCGCCCGCGCGCGGCCGCACCAGGGTGCCGGCGCGCACCCCGAGCAGGCGCAGCCGGCGCGTCAGGTCCACCCGCTTCAGGCACAGCCCGGCGGCATGGCGGATGGCGGCGAAATCGGCCGTGGGCTCGGCCAGCGTGAGGTCGCGCGTCACGGTCTTGAAGTCGTCGAAGCGCAGCTTGATGCCGATGGTGCGGCCCGCGTAGCCCTTGCGTTGCAGGTCCTGCGCCACCTGTTCGCACAGGCGGCTGAACACGGCCGTGAGCTCGGCGCGGTCGTGGCGGGCGTGCAGGTCGCGCTCGAAGGTGGTTTCGCGGCTCATCGAGACCGGCTCGCTGTGGGTGACCACCGCGCGCTCGTCGATGCCGTGCGCCGCGTCGTGCAGCCAGGCGCCGTAGCCGCGGCCGAAGCGGGCGACGAGCCAGGCCTTGTCGCGCGCCGCGAGCTCGCCGATCGTGGTGATGCCCAGCGCTTGGAGCCGCGCTCCGGCCTTCGGGCCGATGCCGTTGATGCGCCGCACCGGCAGCGGCCAGATGCGCGTCGGAAGCTCGGCCGCGGTGACGATCGTGAGGCCGTCGGGCTTGTCGAGCTCGGAGGCGATCTTCGACAGCAGCTTGTTTGGCGTGACGCCGATCGAGCAGTTCAGGCCCGTGGTGCTGCGCACGTTGTTGCGGATTTCCTGGGCGATGGCGCGCACGCCGCCCAGCGGGTCGTGGCCCACCGCCTCGTGCACGCCCGGCACCTCGCTCAGGTCGATGTAGATCTCGTCGATGCCGCGGTCTTCGATGACGGGCGCGACCTCGGCCACCGCGGCCTTGAACAGGCGCGAGTAGCGTCGGTACTGCTCGAAGTCGGTGGGCAGCAGCACCGCGTCGGGGCAGCGCAGCGCCGCTTTCATCAGGCCCATGCCCGAATGCACGCCGTAGTCTCGCGCCGCATAGGTGGCGGTGGTGATGACGCCGCGCCCGGTGTAGTGGCGCAGCGTCGCGAAGCGCCGGCTGCCGTCGGCCAGGGTTTCGGGCTGGTGCCGCCGGCCGCCGCCGATGACCACCGGCAGGCCCTTCAGCTCGGGGTAGCGCAGCAACTCCACCGACGCGTAGAACGCGTCCATGTCGAGGTGGGCAATCCAGCGCAGGGGCTTCACGCTTGGCATCGACCCATCGTACGGCGGGGCGGCGGCGCGCGCCGGCCGCGCTGCGGTTCAGGCGGGTGCGAGGCGCTGGCGATGGTGCTCGATCTGCGCGCGCACCTGCTCGGGCGCGGTGCCGCCGACGACCTTGCGCGCCGCCATCGAGCCGCGCAGCGTCAAGGCGGCGAACACGTCTTCGCCGATCGCCGGGTTGAAGCCCTGCAGCGTCGCCAGCGGCAGCTCGGCCAGGTCGCGGCCTTCGCGGATCGCGAGCTTCACGGCATGGGCCACGGTCTCGTGGGCGTCGCGGAAGGGCAGTCCCTTCTTCACGAGGTAGTCGGCGAGGTCGGTCGCGGTGGCGTAGCCCTTGAGCGCGGCGCGCTCCATCGCCTCGGGCTTGACGACGATGCCGCCCGCCATCTCGGCCATGATGCGCAAGGTGTCGCGCAGCGTGTCGACGGCGTCGAACAGCGGCTCCTTGTCTTCCTGGTTGTCCTTGTTGTAGGTCAGGGGCTGGCCCTTCATCAGCGTCAGCAGGCCCATCAGATGGCCGACGACGCGCCCGGTCTTGCCGCGCGCGAGTTCGGCGACGTCGGGGTTGCGCTTCTGCGGCATGATCGAACTGCCGGTGCAATAGCGGTCGGCGAGGTCGATGAAGCCGAAGTTCTGGCTCATCCAGAGCACGATCTCCTCGGCCAGGCGCGAGACGTGGATCATCGCGATCGACGCGAAGGCCGCGAATTCGAGCGCGAAGTCGCGGTCGCTCACCGCGTCCAGGCTGTTCTGGCAGACGCCGTCGAAGCCGAGCGTGCGCGCGACGCGCTCGCGGTCCAGCGGGTAGCTCGTTCCGGCCAGCGCCGCCGCGCCCAGGGGCATGCGGTTCAGGCGCCGGCGCAGGTCGGCCAGGCGCTCGGCGTCGCGCGCGAACATCTCGACGTAAGCCAGCAGGTGGTGGGCGAAGCTCACCGGCTGCGCCACCTGCATGTGGGTGTAGCCGGGCATCACGGTTTCGGTGTGGCCGGCGGCGAGTTCCACCAGCGCGCGCTGCATCCCGACGAGCAGCGCGGCGATGGCGTCGACCTCGGCGCGCAGCCACAGGCGCACGTCGGTCGCGACCTGATCGTTGCGGCTGCGCCCGGTGTGCAGGCGCTTGCCGGCGTCGCCCACGAGCTGGGTCAGTCGCGCCTCGATGTTCAGGTGCACGTCTTCGAGTTCGAGCTTCCATTCGAAGCGCCCGGACTCGATTTCCTCGCTGATCTGGGCCATGCCGCGGCGGATCGCCTCGAGGTCGGCCGCGCCGATGATGGCCTGGGCCGCCAGCATCTCGGCATGCGCGAGGCTGCCTTCGATGTCGGCGCGCCAGAGCCGCTGGTCGAAACCGACGCTGGCGGTGTAGCGCTGGACGAGCTCGCTCATCGGCTCGCTGAACAGGGCCGACCAGGCCTGCGCCTTGTTGGCCAGCGGGTTGGAAGACGGATTGGAAGACATGCGGCTGCGCGGACGAACGCGGACAAGGGGAGCCCGTATTATCCGCAGCCGAGATGTCGAACCCCGAGTCATCGCTGGACGAAACCCGGCCGGCCAGTCTTTGGCCCGACAGCCTGCGTGCGCCGCGCAGCTCGAGTTTTCCGATCACGCGCTTCGACGCCGCCGCCGAGGAGCGCGCGCGCAGCGAAGCCCAGACTGCGGCGGCGTTCGACGTCTGCCACCCGGCGCTTGCCTTGCGCGCGTTGCTGCTGGTGCAGGCGGTGCTCGTGGTGGCCGCGCTCGCGCTGTCCACCAACCTGGCCGACTGGGGCCAGCGCCAGGCCGGCAGCACCTTCGGCGGGGTCGCCGCCACTCTGGTCTGGCTGGTCGCGGTCTGCGGTGCCAAGAAAGGCCTGCGGCGCGCCAGGCCGGCGCCGCGCGCCGCCCTCGTTCTCGCGCTCGGGGCCATCGCCGCGCTCATCGGCTGGCTGCCGCTGTGGGGGCTCGGGCTGGCCGCTGCGGCGGGCGGTTTGCGTCCGCTCGCGATCGGCCTGGCCGGTGCCGGCCTGGCGGCGATGCTCTGGGCCTGGCTCGAATTGCGCGCGCGCATCTGGCACCCGGCCAATGTCCAGGCCCGGCTGGCCGAACTGCAGTCGCGCATCCGCCCGCATTTCCTCTTCAATGCGCTCAATACCGCGCTCGCCCTGGTGCGCAGCGACCCGGCGCGTGCCGAGACGGTGCTCGAGGACCTGGCGCAGCTGTTCCGCGTCGCGCTCGCCGATACCGGCACTTCGGTGGCGCTGGAAGAGGAGATCTCGCTCGCCCGCGCCTATCTCGCGATCGAGGAGGTGCGCTTCGGTTCGCGCATGAGCGTCGAATGGGAGGTCGACCCCGCCTGCGCCGAGGCGCGCGTGCCCCCGCTGGTGCTGCAGCCGCTGGTCGAGAACGCGGTGCGCCACGGCGTCGAGCCGGCAGCCGCCGGAGCCCGCATTGCGGTGCGCGCCGAGGCCCGGCACGGCCAGGTTCTGCTGACCGTGAGCAACACGGTCCCCGACGAACCGTCGAGCCCGGGCCACGGCATGGCCTTGCACAACATCAGGGAAAGGCTGCGCCTGCTGCATGACGTGGCCGCGCAATGCGAGGTCTGGCGCGAGGGCGACCAGTTTCATGCGCGCATCGTGCTGCCTTTGCCATGACGCGCCGCAGCGCTTGCGAGCGCTCATCCCGGAGTGCGCCGGGTCGCTCCCGGTCGCTCATCGCGCAGAGCGCGGCGCGCGGAAATTTCCGATGCGCCCGCAGGCAATGCCTTCGAGCTCATTCCCGCTCGGCGCGATCGACCGCAGGCCCTAGGGTGCGCCAGTGAACGCGCGGACGAATCCCCAGGCTGCCTTGCGCATCGTCATCGTCGACGACGAGGCCCCGGCACGGATGCGCCTGCGCACGCTCGTCGAGTCGATGGCCGAGCCTGAGTCCGAAGTCGTCTTCGAAGCCGCCGAGAGCGATTCGACCCTGTCCTGGCTGCGCGCGAACGACGCCGATCTGCTGCTGCTGGACATCCGCATGCCGGGCCGCGGCGGACTCGCCCTGGCCGGCGCCCTGCGCTCGCTGGCGCGGCCGCCGTTGGTGGTCTTCGTCACCGCCCATGCGAGCCATGCCGTGGCGGCGTTCGACCTCGATGCCGTGGACTACCTGACCAAGCCGGTGCGGCGCGAGCGCCTCGAGGCCGCCCTGCGGCGCGTGCACCAGCGCCTGCATCCGCCGCAGGCCGCATCCGCGGCGCCGCTGCTGGTGGTGCACGACCGCGGCCGCGTGCTGCGCCTGCCGATCGACGAGGTGCTCTATCTCAAGGCCGAGCTCAAGTACGTCACGCTGCGCACCGCGCACCACAGCTACGTGCTCGACGACGCGCTGGCCGAGCTCGAATCCCGGCTCGGCCCGGGCTTCCTCCGCATCCACCGCAACGCCCTCGTCGCGCGCCATGCGGTGCGTGCATTGGAACGTCGCGCCGGCGCGGCCGCCGACGAAGGCTGGGCGGTCTGCGTGGCCCCGGCCGATGAATGGCTGGCGGTCTCGCGGCGCCAGGTGGCCGCGGTGCGCGCGGCCCTGGCCGACGCGTAGCCCTAGCGGTGGCGCGCGCCTTCGAGCCTGCGGTCGTTCGGCCGGCCCGGGCCTGCCGCGGCTCGCCGCGCGGGCTGCGGCTGCACGCCGTTCAACCGGTATTGCGCAAGCCCGCCGCGATGCCGTTGATCGACAGGTGGATGCCGCGCTGCACGCGCTCGACCCCGGCGTCGCCCTCGCGCCGCTGGCGGTAGCGGCGCAGCAGTTCCACCTGCAGGTGGTTGAGCGGGTCGAGGTACGGGAAGCGATGCTCGATCGAGCGCGCCAGCGTCGGGTTCGACTGCAGCCGCCGCGTCTCGCCCGTGATCTGGGCGAGCGCCGCGTCGACCCGGGTCCATTCGTTGCGCAAGGCCGTGAAGATGCGGCGCGCGGCGCGCTTGTCCTCCACCAGTTCGACATAGCGCGCGGCGATGCGCAGGTCGCTCTTGGCCAGCACCATGTCCAGGTTCGAGAGCAGGGCGCGGAAGAAGGGCCATTGCCGGTACATGCGCTGCAGCAGTTCGAGCCGCGCCGAGCGTTCCGGCCCGCTGCCTAGGAAGGACTCGATGGCCGAGCCGAAGCCGCACCAGCCCGGCAGCGCCATCCGGCACTGGCCCCAGGAGAAGCCCCAGGGAATGGCGCGCAGGTCCTCGATCGCCTGGCTCGCCTTGCGCGAGGCCGGGCGCGAGCCGATGTTGAGCTGGGCGATCTCGCGGATCGGTGTCGCGGCGAAGAAGTAGTCGGTGAAGCCGGGAGTCTCGTAGACGATCTTGCGGTAGGCCGCGAAGCTCGCCGCGCTGATCTCGGCGGCGGCGTCGAGAAAGGCCTTGGGCGCACTTTTCGTCGGGTGCAGCAGCGTGGCCTCGAGCGTGGCCGCCACCAGGGTCTCGAGGTTGCGGCGCCCGATCTCGGGGTTCGCGTACTTGGAGCCGATGACCTCGCCTTGCTCGGTCAGGCGGATCTGGCCCTTCACCGTGCCCGGGGGCTGGGCCAGGATGGCCTGGTAGCTCGGGCCGCCGCCGCGCCCGACGGTACCGCCGCGGCCGTGGAACAGGCGCAGCCTGATGCCGTGCTCGCGCTCGAGCGCCTCGAACAAATCGGCCAGCGCGACTTCGCTGCGGTAGAGCTCCCAATTGCTGGTGAAGAAGCCGCCGTCCTTGTTGCTGTCGCTGTAGCCGAGCATGATGTCCTGCTCGGCGCCGCTGCGCACGACCATCGCGGTCACGCCCGGCAGCGCGTAGTAGGCGCGCATGATGGGCTCGGCATTGCGCAGGTCGCCGATGGTTTCGAACAGCGGCACGACGATGAGGTCGGCCACGGCGTCGCGGTCGAGCGTGCCGCGCAGCAGCCCCGCTTCCTTCTGCAGCAGCAGCACTTCGAGCAGGTCGCTCACGTCCTCGGTGTGCGAGATGATGCAGTGGCGCAGCGCCTCGCGGCCGTAGCGCGCCCGCGCCTCGCGCGCGGCGTCGAAGATCGCGAGTTCGCCGCGCGCCAGTTCGGAATAGTCGGCGCCGCGCACGCCCAGCGCGCGGGCGTCGTTCAGCACGCGCAGCAGCAGCTCGCGCCGCGCGTCCTCGCCCAGCGCCCGGTAGTCGGGCTCGATGCGCGCGACGCGCAGCAGCTCGGCGACGACGAGTTCGTGCTGGTCGCTGCTCTGGCGCAGGTCCAGCGTCGCGAGATGAAAACCGAAGACCTGCACCGCGCGCAGCAGCGGCGCCAGCCGCGGCGCGACCAGGGCGCGGCCATGGTGGCTTTCGAGCGAGCGCTCGATGATCTGCAGGTCGGCGCGGAACTCGGCCGCGTCGGCATAGGGGTTCTGCGGCGCCACCGCATGGCGCAAGGCCTCGGTGCCGGTCAGGCGCTGCAGCGTCGCGGCCAGGCGCGAGTAGATGCCGATCAAGGCGCGCCGGTAGGGCTCGTCCTGGCGGTGCACGTGCTGGTCGGGCGAGCGCTCGGCCAGCGCCTGCATCTCGGGCGTGATGGCCGTCAGGATCGCGCTCATCGAGAGTTCGGCGCCGAGTTCGTGCACCTCGGTGAGGTAGAAGCGCAGCGCCACCTCGCACTGGCGCGACAAGGCCTGGCGCAGCGTCGCCGCGCTCACGTTCGGGTTGCCGTCGCGGTCGCCCCCGATCCAGTGCCCCATGCGCAGGAACGGGGCGACCTTGTGCCCGTGCAGGGCGCGCTCGACCTCGCGGTAGAGCTTCGGAATCTCGCGCAGAAACGTGCTCTGGTAGAAGCTGAGCGCATTCTCGATCTCGTCGCCCACCGTCAGGCGCGCCGTGCGCAGCATGCGCGTCTGCCAGAGCTGGGTCACGCGGGCGCGGATCGCCTCCTCGTTGTCGCGCCGCGCCGCGTCGCTCGCGAGGTCGTCGCGCACGCCGATGAGCTCGGCGATCGCACGCTCGGCGTCGAGGGTGCTCTTGCGCTGGACTTCGGTCGGGTGCGCCGTGAGCACGGGCGAGATGTAGGCGTTCTCGAGGGCCGCAGCGATGTCGGCCGCGCGGTGGTCGGCGCGGTGCAGGCGCTCGAACGCGACCGCGAGCGAGCCTTCCTGCTGATGGCCTTCGCTTTCGTGGACCGCGCGCCGGCGCACGTGGTGGCGGTCTTCGGCGATGTTGGCCAGATGCGAGAAGTAGCTGAAGGCGCGGATCACGCTCACGGTCTGGTCGGCCGAGAGGTTCTTCAGCAGGCGGTCGAGCACGCGCCCGGCCGAGGCGTCGGCCTTCAGGCGGTAGGCCACCGAAAGCTGGCGCACCCGCTCGATGAGCTCGAAGGCCTCCTGCCCCGCCTGCTCTCGGATGACGTCGCCGAGGATGCGGCCGAGTAACCGGATATCCTCGACCAGGGGCTTGTTCTTCGCAGCGGCGTCTGAAACACGGGGCACGGAAAACTCCTCGAAAGTTGTAACCAGATTACCAATTGTGCATCGCCCCGAGGCAAGCAATCGGCGTGCCGATAATCGCGCCATGAAGTCCAAGACCCTCATCGCCACGCGCGAGAGCCGGCTCGCCCTGTGGCAGGCCGAACATGTCCGCTCCCTGCTGCTGAGCCGCTTCGGCCTCGAGGTGGAGCTGCTCGGCATGACGACCCGGGGCGACCAGATCCTCGACCGCGCCTTGTCCAAGGTCGGCGGCAAGGGCCTGTTCGTGAAGGAGCTAGAGACTGCGCTCGAGGACGGCCGGGCCCAGCTCGCCGTCCATTCGATGAAGGACGTGCCGATGGATCTGCCCCCGGGCTTCGTGCTCGGCGCCATCCTGGTGCGCGAGGACCCGCGCGATGCCTTCGTCTCGAACCGCTTCGAACGCCTGGCCGAGTTGCCGCAAGGCGCGGTGGTCGGCACCTCGAGCCTGCGGCGTGCGGTGCAGCTGCTCGCGCGCCGGCCCGACCTGCGCATCGAGACCCTGCGCGGCAACCTCGACACCCGGCTGCGCAAGCTCGACGAAGGCGGCTACGACGCGATCGTGCTCGCCGCCTCCGGCCTCATGCGGCTCGGCCTCGAGGCGCGCATCCGCTGCCGCTTCGAGGCCGACGAAATGATTCCCGCGGCGGGGCAGGGCGCGCTCGGCATCGAGCTGCGCGAAGAGGCCACGGTCTTGCGCGAGCTGCTGGCCCAGCTCATCGACCGGCCGACGCAGCTCGCCGTCGAGGCCGAGCGCGCGGTCTCGCGTGCGCTCGGCGGCAGCTGCAGCATGCCGCTGGCGGCGCACGCGGTCTGGCGCGGTCCGCAGCTGGAGCTGGTGGCGGCGCTGGGCGACAGCGAGAACCTGCGCCGACCGCTGCTGACGACCCGGATCGACGGCGCGCCGGCCGACCCGTTGCAGGCGCGCGCCCTGGGCGAGCAGGCGGCGGCAGCGCTGCGCGCGGCCGGCGCCGGCGCCTACCTGCCGGCGTAGATGCGCGTCCTCGTCACCCGGCCGCCGCGCCAGGCCGCTGACTGGGTGGCGCGGCTGCGGCGCTTGGGGCTCGACGCCGCCGCGCTGCCGCTGATCGGCATCGCGGAGGTCGAGGATCCGGCGCCGCTGCAGGCCGCCTGGGCGACGCTGGCCGCGCGCAGCCTGGTCGTGTTCGTGAGCCCGAACGCGGTCGAGCATTTCTTCGCCCGGCGCGCGCCGGCGCAGGCCTGGCCGGCGGCCACGCTGGCCGGATCGACCGGCCCCGGCACCTCGGCCGCCTTGCGCGCCGCCGGGCTGGGCGAAGCGCAACTCGTCGAGCCCGGCGTCGACGCCCCCAGCTTCGATTCGGAAGCGCTCTGGGCGCGCCTCGCCGGCCGCGACTGGGGTGGGCGCAGCGTGCTCGTCGTGCGCGGGGAAGACGGGCGTGAATGGCTGTCCCAGACCTTGCGCGCGCGCGGCGCCCGGGTCGATTTCGTCGCCGCCTATCGGCGCCTGCCGCCGCTTCTCGACGCCGCCGGCGCGGCGCTGCTGGCGGCGGCGCTGGCCGATCCGGCAGCGCACCTCTGGCTCTTCAGCAGCAGCGAGGCGCTGCGCCATTTGCAGGCGCTGGCGCCGGGCGCCGCATGGGGCGGCTCGCGCGCCGCGGCCTCGCATCCGCGCATCGTCCAGAGCGCGCGCGAACTCGGCTTCGGCCGCGTCGATGCGCTCGCGCCTGACCCCGAGGCGGTGGCCGCTCTCTTGCGGCGCACGCCGATACAATCGCCCCCCCAGTGACCGCCACCGCCCCTCCTCCCGCATCGCCTGCCCCCACTGCCGTTCCGGGGCGCTGGATCGCGGTCGGCGCCGCCGTGCTGGCGGCGCTGGCCGCGGCCTCGTTCGCCATCGCCTGGAGCACCCAGCAGCGTGTCAAGACGCTCGAGACCGAGCTCGTGCGGCGCCAGCAGGACGCCGCGGCCCAGGTGGCCGAAGCGCGCACGGCCTCGCGCGATGCGCAAGAGGTGGCGCGCGACGTCGCGGCCAAGATGACCTTGCTCGACGAGCGCGTGGCCGAGACCACGCTCCAGCGCAGCCAGCTCGAAGACCTGATCCAGTCGCTCGCCCGTTCGCGCGACGAGAACGTGCTCGCCGACATCGACTCGTCCATCCGCGTCGCCGTCCAGCAAAGCGCGATCACCGGCAGCGCCGAGCCGCTCGTGGCGGCGCTCAAGCAGACCGACGAGCGGCTGTCCCGTCTGAACCAGCCGCGGCTGGAGCGTGTGCGCCGCGCCGTGGCGCAGGACCTGGACCGCGCGCGCTCGGCGGGCGCCACCGACATCTCGGTGCTGACGATCCGGATCGACGAGGTCATCCGCGTCGTCGACGACCTGCCGCTGCTGGCGCAACCCGGGCGCCGCCCGGCCGAAGCGGCGCGGGCGCCGGCCGCAGCGGCCTCGGCCCCGGCCCCCGGCGGCGCGGGCTGGGGTCTGCTCGACTGGCGCGAACGCTGGCGCAGTGCGGCTTCCTATGTCTGGGAGCAGGCGCGTTCGCTCATCCGCGTGACCCGCATCGACCACCCCGACGCCGTGCTCCTGGCGCCGGATCAGGCCTGGTTCCTGCGCGAGAACCTCAAGCTGCGCCTGCTCAACGCCCGCCTGGCGCTGCTGTCGCGCCAGTTCGACACCGCCCAGTCCGACCTGCGCGACGCGCTCGCCACGCTGGACCATTATTTCGACCGCAGTTCGCGCCGCGTGCGTTCGGCGAGCGAGTTGCTGCACCAGGTGCAGAGCCAGGCGCGACTCGTCAGCGTGCCGCGGCCCGACGCGACCCTGGCCGCGATCGCCACCGCGGCCGCGGGGAGGTGATGAGTTCCCCCCGCTGCGCCTTCGGCGCCTTCCCCCCGGGCCACCATGGGCCCCTTGGTGGCCCGGGGGGGCGACGCCAGCGCAGCGGCGAAGGCGGATGCGCGGCGTCCGCTCGGAGTGGCCGCTGCGGCCCGCCGGTGCCCGGTGCTCGTTGCCTTCGAGAGTACCCGCCATGCGCGGTGTGATCTGGCTCGTGCTGCTGTTTGCGGTGGCGGTCGTCGCCGCCACGACGCTGGGGCCCAACGACGGCCTCGTGACGATCTACTGGGGGGGCTGGCGCACCGACCTGTCGCTCAACCTCTTCGTCATCATCGTGCTCGTCAGCTGCTTCGTGCTGATGTCGGCAGCGCAGGCGCTGGGTGCGCTGGTGAGCCTGCCGCGGCGCGCCGGCGAATGGCGCGCGCTGCGACGCGAGCGCGCCGCCCAGGCCGCCTTGCGCGAGGCCCAGGCCGACTTCTTCAGCGCCCGCTACAGCCGCGCCCACAAGGCCGCCGCCCGGGCGCTGACGATCCAGCAGGGCACGCCCGGGCTCGAAGGCGACGCCGAGTTCACCGTGATCGGCCACCTGCTCGCCGCCGGCAGCCTGCACCGCCTGCAAGACCGCGCGCGCCGCGACGAGACCCTGGCCCAACTGCTGCCGGTGCTGCAGGTCGGCGGCGCCGGCCGCGGTGCCGAAGACGGCGCGCGGCTGCTCGCCGCCGAATGGGCGATCGAGGACCGCGATGCGCCGCGTGCGCTCGAACTCCTTTCCGAGCTGCCGCCCGGCGCCCAGCGCCGGACCCAGGCGCTGCGGCTGAAGCTGCAGGCGACCCGGATGATGCGCCAGTCGGTCGAGGCGCTGCACACCGCGCGCCTGCTCGCCAACCACCAGGCCTTCTCGCCGGTGGCAGCGCTTGGCCTGTTGCGCTCGCTCGCCTTCGAGGCGCTGGAAGGGGCGCATGACGGCCAGCAGTTGCGCCGCCTCTGGGACCAGCTCGACAGCGCCGACCGGCGCGACCCCGTCGTTGCGACCCGGGCCGCGCTGCGCGCGCTGGCCCTGGGCCTGCCCGATGAAGCGCGCGCCTGGCTGCGCCCGTTCTGGGACCGCCTGAGCGAGCTCTCGCGCGAAGAGCGCGAACAGGTGGCGCTGGCGCTGATGGAGGCCGGCGAGGGTATCGGCAGCGAGTGGCTGCCGCGCCTCGAAGCGGCGCTGGTCTCGTTCGGCCACGAGCCGGCCGTCGCCGCCGCGGTGGGCAGCGCCTTCGCCGCGCGCCAGCTCTGGGGCAAGGCACGCCGCCTGCTCGAACAGGCGGGCGCCTCGCCTGCACTGCCCGGACGCACGCGCCGCCGCGCCTGGCGTCTGCTGGCCGCGCTGGCGCGCGAAGAAGCCGACGAGGAACGTGCCCGCGAATGCGAACGGGCCGGCGCCGCAATCGACTGATCTTTCGCCGTGCTATACTGCGCGGCTCAGCGGCTGTAGCTCAGTTGGATAGAGTACTTGGCTACGAACCAAGGGGTCGTGGGTTCGAATCCTGCCAGCCGCACCAACAAAAGCAACGGGTTAGCTTCCACAAGGAGCTAGCCCGTTTCGCTTTGTGGGCGCCGTCGTCCCACCGGCAGCGGGATCGAGCGGGAGAGCGGGGCGAGAGGGATCGCGTCGCAGCGATCGGGTGCCGGCGTGAGAGCAGCGCGGCAGGGGCTGTCGGCGGCAGGCCAGCCGAAGCGTCCCGAGCGCGTCCAAGCGCCTCCGATCAACAGTCAGCCCGGGGGCCGCCTGCGCTCGTGTCGAATCGCGCCTCCGCGCCGCCCTGGGCGCGCCCTGGGCGCCGTGGAATGAGCGGGCCTCTCGACCGCGACAGCCCCGTCCCGGGGCCGGCCGAGCGCCTACTGAAGCAGCCGGCCGGCGGCGTCGAACGCCATCGCCCAGGACGCATCGGGGACGAGGCCGAGCGTCTGGCCCGAGGCGACCTCGGCGGCCTCGGTCCCGACCTTGGCATGGAGCAGCTCGGCGACGCCCTCGACCCGCAGGTGCAGGATCGACGAATCGCCCAGGTGCTCGGCCAGGACTACGCTCGCCGCGATGCCCGCTCCCGCCGGGCCCACGTGCAGGTGTTCCGGGCGCAGCCCGGCGCGCTGGGCGGAAGCCGGCGCGGCGCCGGCCAGCGCGTCCCACAGCGCCTGATGCGCGGCGTCGGCGCCGCTGGCGGGCGGGCGGTCGACCAGGTTGATGCGCGGCGCGCCCAGAAAGGTCGCGACGAACTCGTTCGCCGGCCGGTTGTACAGGTCCATCGGGGCGCCGAGCTGCTCGACCACGCCCTTGTTGAAGACCGCGATGCGGCTGCCCAGCGTCATCGCCTCGACCTGGTCGTGGGTGACGTAGATCATCGTCGTGCCGAGCTCGGCGTGCAGCCGCGCGAGCTCGATGCGCATGTTCACGCGCAGCGCGGCGTCGAGGTTGGACAGCGGCTCGTCGAAGAGGAAGACCTTGGGCTTGCGCACGATCGCCCGGCCGATCGCGACGCGCTGGCGCTGGCCGCCCGAGAGCTCCTTCGGGTAGCGCCCCAGCAGCTCGGTGATGCGCAGGATCTCGGCGGTGCGCCCGACCTGGCGCTCGCGCTCGGCGCGGCCGAGGCCGGCCATCTTGAGCGAGAAGCCCATGTTCTCGGCCACCGTCATGTGCGGGTACAGGGCGTAGCTCTGGAACACCATCGCCGCGCCGCGGTCCGCCGGGCGCAGGTCGTTGGCGCGCTGGCCGGCGATCTCGAGCTCGCCGGCGCTGATCTCCTCGAGCCCGGCGATCATGCGCAAGGTGGTCGACTTGCCGCAGCCCGAGGGGCCGACGAAGACGAGGAACTCGCCCTCGTGCACCTCGAGGTCGATGCCCTTGATGACCTCGACGCTGCCGTAGCTCTTGCGGATGCCCCGCAGCGATACCTGTCCCATGTCGAATTCCCTTGTTCTCAGCGGCCGCGGCCCGGCGCCGGCGGCTGGAGTCGCAGCCCCCGGCCGCGCCCTCACTTCACGGCCCCGGCGGTGAGGCCGGAGATGAGCTGGCGCGACGAGATCGCGAACAGCACGAGCAGCGGCACGGTGGCGATCGCCGAGCCCGCCATCAGCGCGCCCCATTCGGTGTCGACCGGGCTTTGCAGGCTGCGCAAGGCCAGCGGCAAGGTGTACATCTCGGGACTGCGCAAGACGATCAGCGGCCCGATAAAGTTGTTCCACGAGGCGATGAACGTGATCAGCCCGAGCGTGCCCAGCGCGGGCTTGAGCAGCGGCAGGACGATGCGCCAGTAGATGCCGAACTCGCCGCAGCCGTCCATGCGCGCGGCCTCGACGAGTTCCTTGGGAATCGACGACGAGGCGAACTGGCGCATCAGGAAGATGCCGAAGGCGCTGGCCGCGCCCGGGATGTAGAGCGCGCGCGGCTGGTCGATCCAGCCCAGCGCGTCCATGATCATGAAGGTCGGGATCATGTTCATGAACGAGGGCAGCAGCATCGTCCCCATCACGAGGGCGAACAGCGGCGCCTTGAAGCGGAACTCGAAGAGCGCGAAGGCGTAGCCGCCCATCGAGCAGAACAGCAGCGTGAGCGCGGTCGAGGCGAGCGCGACGTAGAGGCTCCAGCCCAGGCTGCGCCAGAACGGGATGCGCTCGGTCAGGATCTTCAGGTTGGCCAGGAACTGGTCGCCGAAGACCAGTGGCGGCGGCAGGCTGAAGATCTCGGTGCGCGAATGGGTCGCGAAGACGAACATGAAGTAGAAGGGCGCGAGCATGATCAGCGAGCCGGCGCCGACCAGCCCGTAGGCGGCCCAGGGGGCGAGGCGATCGGTTTTCATTCGAGGGGCTCCTCAGGCCGAAGGGCCGCGCGGCGCAAATGCGCGGTTCGTCAGCCAGGTGAGCAGCGCGACGACGACGAACAGCAGCCAGGACATCGCGCTCGCGGTGCCGAAGTCGTTGAACTCGAAGGCCGTGCGGTACAGGTACATCGCGCTCGTCATGCCGGCCTGGTCCGAGCCGCCGTGACCGCCGGTGAGGATGAAGGGTTCCTCGAACAACTGCAGCCCGCCGATGACGCTGAGCGTGACGCCAAAGTAGATCATCGGCCGCAGGCTGGGCAGCGTGATGTAGAAGAACTGCTGCAGCCTGCCGGCGCCGTCCATCGTCGCGGCCTCGTAGATGTCCTTGGGGATGGTCTGCAGCGCCGCGAGGTAGAGCACGAGGTTGAAGCCGACGTAGCGCCAGAAGACGATGAGCGAGATCGCCGGCTTGATGTTCTCGGGCCGGCCCATCCAGTCGACCGGATGCTGCGGCAGCAGCGCGCCGAGCAGCGGGACCTGGCGCAGCGCCGCCAGGCCGACGTTGATGAGGCCGTAGTCGGTCGAGAACAGCGAGCTGAACATGATCGCGATCGCGACCGTCGAGGTGATGTAGGGCAGGAAATAGGCGCCAACCGCAGCGTTGCGCAGGCGCTTGAACGACGAGTGGATGAAATACGCCAGCGGAATCGCGACCAGATGCTGCGGCAGGCCCGAGGCCAGCGCGAGCCAGCCGGTGTTGCCCAGCGACTTCCAGAACCACTCGTCCTGGAGCGCGAAGCTGAAGTTCCCGAGGCCGACGAACTTCATCGACGCCAGGCCGCCTGCCGGCTCCCAGGACTGGAAGGCCAGGACCAGCGAGAACACCAGCGGAAACAGCCCGAAGACCGCGAAAAGGATCAGGAACGGGCTGATCAGCCCGTAGGGCGTCCAGCGCGGCGACAGCCGCAGCGCGGCGGGCAGCTTCATGGCAAGGGTCTCGCGGCGGTCATGCGCTGGGGGCGGGGCGGCTTCAGCGCCGCACGCGGTGCTCGAGCAGCCGTTGCGCGTCGGCCAGCGCCGCGGCCGGGTCCTTGCCCTGGTCGAGCACCTTGTCGAGCTCGGTGTTGACGACTTCCTCGGCGAAGGGATCGAGTTCGTTGACGGTCACGGCCTTGATGTGCCGCGCCGCCTCGCGCCAGATCAGGCGCGCCTTCTGGCCGCCGAGGAACTCGATCGGCTGGTCGAAGAACGGGTCGTCGTAGGTCTCGAGCAGCGCCGGGAACGCGTCCTGCGTCTTAAACGCGTTGATCTGGACGCTGCGGTCCAGCGTCATCATCTTGATCAGCTCCCAGGCCATCGCCTTGTTGGCCGGGTTCGCGGCCTTGGGGATGGCGTAGAACGATCCGCCGTAGGCCGCCCACGAGCCCTCGGGCAGCTGCGCGGCGCGCCACAGGCCCTTCGTGTTCGGTGCCAGCCAGGTGCTCAGGTGCCCGGCCAGCCAGGCGCCCGTCATCTCCGATGCCAGCGTGCCGCGCTTGAAGCCTTCGCCCCATTCGTTGGACCAGTCGTTGATCTTGCCGTCCAGCCCCTGCTGGCGCACCCTGCGCGCGAGCTCGAAGGCGCGCAGGAAGCGCGGCGAGGTCACGTCGGGCTTGCCCTTGGCATCGAAGTAGATGCCGGCGCCCGGCTCGATGCCGGTGCGGATCACGATGTCCTTGATGTTGCGCGCGTTCGCCATCAGGTAGGCGCCGGTCTTGGCCTTGATCGTGACGCCGGCGGCGACGAAGCTGTCCCAGGACTTGGTCATCTGGGCCGGATCGACGCCGGCCTTGGCCAGGATGTCGGCGCGGTAGAGCAGGGTGCCGGGGCCGATGTCGCTGGGCACCGCGACGACGGCGCCACCGCGGCTCGTCGCCTGGTCGTAGGCATAGGGCACGAAGCGCGACTTGAACTTCTGCACGCCGTAGGCCGGGCCGGTCAGGTCCTCGAGCCCGCCGCCCTGGGCGAAGCGGCCGACGTAGCCGACTTCGAGCACCATCACGTCGGGCAGGTGCGACGAGGTGGCCAGGGCCGTCGTCATCGCCGTGTGGTGGTCGGCGAACTGGCGGCTCACGACCTGGATGTCGACGTTCGGATGCTTGGCCTTGAACGCAGGAATCGCCGACTTGACGATGGCGTCGACGGCCGGATAGGCCGCCACGGTGAGTGTTTGCTGCGCCTGGGCCGCGGTCAGCGCCGAGGCCGCCAGCAGGGCGCCGGCCCCTGTACGCAGCAGTGCGCTGCCTCGTTTCGTGATCTGCATGGCTGAATCCTGGTTGAAGGCAGAACCACCCGATGCGGGGGGTCTAACGCGTCGGGGACCGAGGAATTCGATCGCCGGCAATGCGTAAGAAAGCGCTTTCAGAAATTCACTATAACGAGGCCTCCGGGGCGCGTCAATCGAGGGAAAGCGCGAACATCGGCGGCGCGCGGCTCAGGCAGCGAGCAGGCGCGTCGATTCGCGCACCACGATGCGCGGCGCCGGAATCGCCGCGGCAGGCCTGGCGCCGCGCAGCAGTTGCAGCATCGACAGCGCGGCGAGCCGGCCGAGCTTGAGGCCGGGGTAGTGCACCGTGGTCAGCGGCGGGATCGAGAAGGCCGAGGACACCAGATCGTCGAAGCCGATGAGCGAGACGTCGGCCGGAACCGCCAGCCCGAGGCGGTGCAGTCCCAGCGCCGCGCCCACGGCCATCTGGTCGTTGGCGGCAAAGACGGCGCTGAAGCGCTGGCGGCTGCGCAGCAGCTGCTCGACGGCCTGCAGGCCGCTTTCCTCGTGGTACCGACCGGCGACGACGAGCCCGGGCTCGCAGGCGATGCCGGCTGCCTGCAGCGCCGCGGCGTAGCCGCGCTGGCGTTCGGCGGCGTCGGGGTGGCCGGGGTCGCCGCCGATGAAGGCGATGCGGCGGTGGCCCAGGCCGATCAGGTGCTCGGTCGCGAGCCGGCCGCCTTCGAAGTTGTCGAAGTTCAGCGCGAACAGGCCCGGCGCCTTCAGGCTGCGGCCGACGACGACGACGGGCAAGGCCTTGGCGCAGGTGCGCAGCGCGGCGTCGCTCGAGCGGCCGGTGAAGACGATGAGGCCGTCGACGCGGCGCGCGCGCAGGGTCTCGATGCAGCGCCCCTCGGTCTGCGCGTCCCAGTGGCCGCTGACGAACAGCGGGCTGTAGTCCGAGCTCGCGAGCTCGTCTTCGATGCCGCGCAGCGCGTCGCCGTAGAAGGGGCTGTCGATCGACTGGGTGACGACGCCGATGCTCAGCGTGCGGCCGCGGGCGAGGCCGCGCGCCACCGGATTGGGGACGAAGCCCAGGCGCGCGATGGCGTCGGCGACCGCCTGCTTCTTGGCCGCGCTGACCGCGGCGGTGGCGTTGAGGATGCGCGAGACGGTGGCGGCCGAGACCCCGGCGGCCTCGGCGACGGTGTCGATGTTGACGCCGCCGGGCGCGGCCTTGAGCGTCGACTTGCGGCTCTTGCGGGGCCCGGGCATTTCCGTCATGGTCTGCTTCTCCGATCTGCGTTGGCGCGGCGAGGGCGGCTGCAACCGGCCGCGCCCGGCGCCGGCAGCGCGCGCAAGCGCGACTTTAACGGCCCCGGGCCGGGCGATCTGGTTGCGCTTTCAAGCGCGCGTGCCGCTTACACTCGGCGCCCCAAGAAGAGGTGAGCTGCGGATGAAGATCCGGAATGGTCCAGGCGCCGCGGCCCCCGTGACGCTGCAAAGGGTGGCCGAGCGGGCGGGGGTCTCGGCGAGCACGGTGTCGCGCATCCTCAACGGCACCGCGATCGTCAGCGCCGCGAAGAAGCAGGCGGTCGACGACGCGATCGCGCAACTCGGCTTCGTGCCCAACCCGGTCGCGCGCGGCCTGGCCGGCGGGCGCACGCTCAGCGTCGGCGTCGTGACCCAGGCGATCAACAGCCCGTTCTACGGCGTCGCACTGCGCGGCATCGAAGACGAGCTCGGCGGCGCCGGCTACAGCCCGCTGTTCGTCAGCGGCCACTGGAATGCCGACGACGAGGCGCGCTGCATCGAGACGCTGCGCGCGCGCCGCGTCGACGGCATCATCGTCTTCAGCGGCCGCCTGGGCGACTCCGCGCTGCGCGCCTGCGCCCGCGCGCTGCCGGTCGTCGTCACCGGGCGCTCGCTCAAGGCCACCGGCCTGCATTCGCTGAACTTCGACAACTTCGAGGGCGGGCGCCTCGCCACCCGGCACCTGATCGGCCTGGGCCACCGCCGCATCGCCTTCATCGGCGGCGAGCCCGAGCACCCGGACGCGGTCGAGCGCCAGCGCGGCTACCTCGCCGCGCTCGAGGAGGCCGGCCTCGGCGTCGATGCCCGGCTGTTCGCCTCGGGCCTGTACACCGAGCAGAGCGGACTCGACGCGACCGAGCGCCTGTTCGGCGCGCGCGCCTCGTTCAGCGCCTTGTTCGCCGCGAACGACCAGATGGCCTTCGGCGCGGCGCTGGCCCTGCATCGGCGCGGCCTCGTCGTGCCGCAGGATGTCTCGCTCGTCGGCTTCGACGACGTGCCTTCGGCGAGCTACACGATTCCGCCGCTGACCACCGTGCACCAGCCGATCTACGAGGTCGGGCGCATCGCCGCCGCCGCGATGCTCGAGATGCTGCGCGGGCTCAAGACCCGGCTGCAGCTGCCGGCGCCGCAGCTCGTGGTGCGCGAGTCGACCCGGGGGCGGCGCTAGGAACGCCGAGGGCAACGCCGGGAGCCGCGAACGAGGTCGCGCGCCCGGCGCGTCGGGCGCGCCGCGCAGGCCGGGCCCCTACTTGGCCCAGTAGATGTCGTCGACCCAGAAGGTGGTGGCGTTGCCCACGCCCTGGGCCGGCGTCGACTTGCCGGTCGAGGCGTAGAGGTCGGCGATCGTGAAGGGCTGGGTCACCAGGGTCATGTCCAGCCTCGCGCTGGCCGGCTGGCCGTAGGCCGGCGTGGCGGCGGCGACGAGTGCGCTGACCGGGATCGACACCTGGTGCCAGTTGCCGTCGTTGACGTAGCCGTACTGCGCGCTGGCGGGGTCGACGACGACGTAGGCCTGGACGGCATTGCTCGCCGCCGTCGTCCCGGTCAGGAAGCCGACCTGGATCTTGCCCGGGTAGGTCGACTTGATGCTGAAGTTCAGCGTGCCCGCGGCGACGAACTGCGACAGGTCGTCGGCGGTCGTGGGCAGCAGGCCGATCAGGCCCCAGCCGAACATCGGCGACGCGTTCTGCGGGGCCGGCGTGATCTGCAGGCTGTTCGGCGCGTCGCCGGGCGCCGAGGCGCTCGAGTTCTGGCCCGCGAAGGCCGTCGCCGGGCTGTTGAACCCGACCCAGCTGATCGCTTCGGTTGGCGTCGCCTGGCCGGCGACCGCGACATCGGCGAAGACGGTGTAGCGGTTGGCGCTGATGGTGCCGTTCGAGCTCGTCGGGACGTAGTACAGGGCATGGGCCGCGCTGCAGTCAGAGCTCTCCCACTGGCTGCTCGGGATGAGGCCTTGCAGCGCGCAGCGCGCCTGGCGGTTGACGTTGAACAGGCCCCAGCCGTCGTCGCTGCCCTTCCAGGGTTCGTCGAAGGCCTCGAAGTAGAAGATCGCGGTCGGCTTGGATGCGGCGGCGCCCGAGGCGCTCCACGCCGCCAGGCCCTGGACGTACATCATCTGGTTGATCGGGCTCGCGCGCTGGCTCTCGCCCCCCGTCGCCACGGCCTTCCAGCCGGTTTCGCCGATCGTGATCGGCAGCGCCGCGTAGCCGGCGCCGTCCAGGTAGTGGCGCACGGTCCGGTAGTTGGTCGTGGCCCAGGCGATCGAGGCGTTCATCATCGCCGCAGCGCGCTGCGTCGCGGGCACGCTCGTCTGCTGCCAGTCCCAGGAGCCGGGGGTGGTGATGGTGTCGATGATCGGGTAGGTGTGGATCGAGACGAAGTCCAGCGTGTTCAGGACCGGGGCCGGGCTGCGGCTGTCGGTGCCCGAGTAGAAGAGCCAGTTGTCGTCGGCGGTCACCGGCTGGGTGACGGCGTTGCGGACCGTCTCGATGTAGCCCGCCATCGTCGTCGGCGAGACCCCGTTGGACGACCAGCTCACCATGTTCTCATTGCCGACGCTCACCGCGAGGATCTCGCTGGAGTAGGTGTTGGCGAGCGTGATCGCGCGCTGCAGCTGCGCCTGGTTGAAGCTCTCGTTGCCGCTCTGGATGAAGATGCCGAGCTGGACCTTGATGTCGAAATGCCCGGCGGCGATGCGCTGCAGGATCATCTCGGCCGATCCCCCGCTGGGCAAGGACGCGTCGGTCTGGCAGTCGAACAGGCGGATGAGGCCGAAGCCGCCCTGGGCGAGCAAGGCCAGGTCCTGGTCGACCTCGGCCGTCGTCACGGTCTCGGCCGGCGTGCCGCCGGGCGCCGTGCTGGTGCGAAACGGCGAATAGGCCACCGCCTTGCGCGTCGCGAACGAGGGGTCCAGGGCGCGCGTCGCGACCCCCGGCAGCGGCACGGTGCCGCCGCCGCCGCAGGCGTCGAGCAGGGCCACGACGCAGAGCACGCTGAGCGCGCGCAGGAGCTGTTGGATGATTTTGGGCATGGCTCGGGATCGGTTGGAGGGCGGCTGCTTCAGAACGCGAAGACCGCTTCGAGGGTCAGGGAGTTGCCGTTGCGCGTGACGCGGGAGTCGGCGGCGACGAACTGCGAGTTCGCTGCCATCGACATCGGCGAGCGGCCGATCTGGCCGAAGTGGATCGTCGCCGCGGTGGCCGAGACCTTGAAGCCGTGGCCGAAATCGTATTCGGCGCCCAGGGTGTTGAGCAGGGCCCAGTTGTTGGCCGAGCTCTGGGCGCGCGGACTCGGGTTCGCGGTCGAGGCCTTGCCCAGCATCATCATGCCGCTGTAGAACGACCAGGGCCCGGTGGTGTAGCGGCCGCCGACGATCCAGTCGGTCGAGGTCGCCGCATAGCCCGGGTTGTTGGCGCAGGAGGCCACGTCGCTGTTCCAGCAGACGTTGAACATGTCGTTCCAGATGCTGCCGCTCGCCTGGTACTGGGTGATCACGGCGTAGGCTCCGCTCCAGCGGTTGCGGCGCAGCCCGGCGTAGAGCTGCAGCGGGGTCGTGACGCGCCAGCGCGCCATCGCCATCACGATGCTCTGGCCCGAGCCGCCGAGCTTGGCGTCGTCGGCCGGGAACGGCGTCAGCCCCGTGAACGGGCTTTGCGCAAAGGCCAGCGGCGTGCCGTTGCGCGTGTTCTGGACGATGCCGTCGAACTGCAGGTCGCCGTGGTGGTACTGGAGCCAGTACTCGCTGAAGCTGGGCTTGTGGATCTTGAACGCGGTGTTGCCGCGGTCGTAGGTGGCTTCGAGCACCAGGTCGCCGCCGGCGACGTCGAAGACGCGCGAGGTGTAGCGCAAGGCGCCGGTGAGCAGCCCGTAGCCGGCGCCGCTGCTGCCCCAGGCGTAGGACAGGCCGATCTCGGTGCCGAAGGGATAGTCGGCCAGGCTCCAGCCGCGGGTCGTCATCGCGCCGATTTCGAGGCTGCCGTATTCCTCGTGGTGGACGCTGACGTTGCGCTCGAACAGGAAGCCCGGGAAGGCGGCCTTGCCGAACTGCCAGCGCTGGCTCATCAGGCCGTCGAGCTCGAAGCCGTGGCCGAGGTCGAAGTGCGCCCCGGCCCAGAGCTGCTCCTGCTCGATGCTGGCGGTCTGGCGGCCGTAGGGCGCGCCCGGCACCAGGGTGTCGCCCCAGGGCTCGTCCTTGGAGGCGCCCGGGTAGAGCTGGCAGTTCGGGCAGGCGTTGTTGCTCAGCGTTGCGTCGTACTTCGCAAAGCCGACGAGGCTGAAGGGGCCGTAGTCGAGGGCCGAGGCCGCCAGCGCGGTGAAAAGACCGGCGCCGAGCACGACGAGCCGAGCAGCCGATCGCCGCAGGCCGCTGCCGGCCGGGCGCTTGGGGAAGGAAAGGTTCATGGTCGGACGGCGGACCGTGCTGGTGGTGGGGGGATGCTCGAGCACAGGCGCGGCGGATTGCCGCCGGAGGCTGAACTGAAAGCGCTTTCACGAGCGTAGTCTAAGCACTCTCACCCCGTCAACTGGCACGCCCCCGGTGTTTACCCGGGCCACGGCCGGCACCCCGGGTAAACCTGAGCTGGCAAAGTGAAAGCGCTTTCAATACGATCCGGCCCCATCCGAATCCCGCCGAGGTGGCCCCGCCATGAAGTCGTCCTTCGCCGCCCTGCTGGCCCTGGGCCTGGCCGTTGCCGCCGGCGCCGCGGCGCAATCCGCGAACGTCGGTGCCGCGACCTGCCTGAGCGCGCCCCGAGCCGGCGACCAGCCGCCGCCGCGAGCGCCTTACCGCAGCCCCGAGATGGCGCGCCGCGCGGCGCCGACCAACCAGTGGTATTCGGCGCTGATCTTTGACCCCAAGCCGCAGGCCTTGTACGCCCAGCCCCTGAGCGTGCGCGCGACGCCGCAAGGCCTGGAGATGGCCTTGCCGTCCAAGGAAGTGGTCCCGACCGAGCGCCACGACGTCGTCATCCGCTATCCGCATCGCGACCCGGTCGTGATTTCGCCCGTCGCCTTCGCGCCGGGCCCGGCGCGCCTGGCCCAGGCCGGCGACTGGTCGATCGAGATCTCGATGGCGCGCGGCGCCGACGACCTGCGCGCCAGCGTGGCCCACGGCAGCCCCTTCGTCGATTTTGAGGTCTCGCGCGGCGACCTGCGGCTGCACCTGCCGCAGGCCGGAGTGCGCCTGGGCGGCGGCGCCGACGATTCGCCGGTGCTCGCGCTGCAGGCCGGCGCCAAGGCCTACGCCTTCTTCGGCCCGCACGGCGGCAGCTGGCAGGCCTTGTCGCCGACCGTCTGGCAGCTGCACCTGCCGGCGGGCAAGGGCTACCTCGCTGCCGCGGCCTTGCCCGACAGCGAGCCGGCGACGCTGGCGCTGTTCACTGCGCACGCCTACGCCTTCATCCAGGACACGCGGGTGGCCTGGGCGTACGACGCCGCCACCAGCAGCGTGCAAACCACGTTCAGCGCGACGACGCGGACCATGGAAGGCCCCGAGGAGACGCCGCTGCTGGGGCTGTACCCGCACCAGTGGAGCGGCAACGCCGCGCTCGCCGCCCGCCTCGGCCCGGGCTACGACACGGTGCGCGGCCGCATCCGGCTGCTCGCCGCATCCAGCTTCCAGACCCGCCTCAACTACCACGGCTTCGTGCCCTACTGGCCGGGGGTGAAGGGAACGCCGCGCGACGACGATCTGCGCGATGTGATGAAGATCGACTTGCGCAACTCGCGCCGCATGGTGCTGGAATCGGACTACGGCAGGAGCGCCTACTGGCAGGGCAAGGGCTTGCAGCGCATCACCCAGTTGATGAGCGTGGCCGAACAGCAGGGCGACCTCGCGATGCGCGGCCATCTGCTCGCGCTGGCCGAAGACCGGATCCAGGCCTGGTTCTCGGGCCAGGATTCGAAAAGCTACTTCGTCTGCGACAAGGCGCTGGGCACGGTGGTGAGCTACCCGGAGGAGTTCTTCTCGGTCTCGCAGATGAACGACCACCACTTCGCCTACGGCTACTGGATCCACGCGATGGCCGACATCGCGCTGCGCGACCCGGGCTTCGCGGCGCCCGGGAAGTGGGGCGCGATGACCGACCTGCTCGTCGCCGACATCGCCACCGCAGAGCGCGGCCGCAGCGACTATCCGTTCCTGCGCAACTTCGACCCCTACGAAGGCCATTCGTGGGCCTCGGGCGTCGGCCTCGGCGACTTCGGCAACAACCAGGAGTCTTCTTCCGAAGCCGTGAACGCCTGGGCCGGCCTCGTGCTGTGGGGCGAGGAAACCGGCAACCGCGCCTTGCGCGACCTCGGGCTGTATCTGTACACGACCGAGATCGCCTCGGTGCAGACCTACGTCTTCGACCTCCAGCGCCAGGTGCTGGCGCCCGAGTACAAGAACGTCGAGGTGAGCCAGCTCTTCGGTGCCCAGTACGCGCACAACACCTGGTGGATCGACGAGCCGCGCCAGATCCACGGCATCAACCTGCTGCCGATCACGACCGCGTCGACCTACCTCGGGCGCGACCCCGCCTACGTGCGGCGCAACCTGGCGGCGCTCGCGGCCGAGACCGCGGCCTACGAGTCGCGCGGGCGGCGCGCCAAGCCGGCCGACATCTGGCAGGACCTGTTCGCCGAGTACCTGGCGCTGGCCGACCCGGCCGCCGGTCTCGCGCAATGGGATCGCTGGGGTTCGTTCGAGCTCGGCGACACGCGCAGCCATGCCTTGCACTGGCTGCTGAGCCTGCAGCGAATGGGGACTCCCGATTTCGAGGTCCGGGCCGATACCACGCTGTACAGCGTGTTCAAGACCGCCGACGGCCACCGGACCTACCTCGCCTACAACGCGGGCGTGGCGCCGATCACGGTCCACTTCAGCGACGGCAAGGCGCTCGACGTGGCACCTCACTCCCTGGCCCAGGCGCACTGACACCGGGCCGGCCGCAGGCCGTGCACGTCGCGCCGGGGCAGGGGCCCTTGCCGAGGACGCGGTCGTCCCGAACCGTGGATCCGCAGCGCGGCCGCGCCCCGGCGTCGTCGGCACGCCGGGGCGGCCCGGGCCCGGGTCGAACGACCCGAGATCCGCGGGCAAGGGACTCGACAAGTCACTCGACGCGGCACCTAGGGAAAGCCATAGGCGAGCGCCGATTGCCAAGCAGGCCGGGCTTGTGCCATGATCTTTGCAAGCGCTTTCATAAACAGGATGTAAGCGCTTTCAAACTCAGCGCTCGCGGATCCGCCGAACCCCGAAGCGAGCGCAGCCGACCGGCGTCGCCGGGCCGGGCGTGTCAGCGGGGTCGGCATTCGTTGCGCAACAACCCAGAGAAGACAGCCATGAGACAAGTTCAGATCCCGTTCACGATGCCGGCTTGTGCGCTGGCTGCCAGCCTGCTCGTCTCCGCCTGTGGCGGCGGCGGCGCGTCGGCGCCAGCGGTCACGACGCCCGCGCTCACGGCGCAGACGATCAGCTTCGCCTCGCCGGGCAACCAGACCGTGGGCGGCGCAGTGCCGGCGCTCGCGGCGACGGCCAGCTCGGGCCTGGCGGTGAGCTACGCGTCGAACTCGACATCGGTGTGCACGGTCAGCGGCAACGCGGTGTCGCTGCTGGCTGCGGGCAGCTGCAGCATCACCGCGAGCCAGGCCGGCGACGCGACTTACGCCGCGGCCACGCCCGTGACCGACACCTTCGGGGTCGCCGCGGCGGCGGCGCCCCAGGCGCAGACGATCAGCTTCACGTCTCCGGGCAACCAGACCCTGGGCACGGCGCCGGCGGCGCTCGCAGCAACCTCGAGCTCGGGCCTGGCCGTGACGATCGCGTCGACGACGCCCACGGTCTGCACCGTCACCGGCACGATGCTGACGCTGGTCTCGGCGGGCCAGTGCACCTTGACGGCGACCCAGTCCGGCAACGCCAGCTACGCCGCGGCCACGCCCGTGACCGACGGCTTCACGGTCGCTGCGGCACCGGCCACGGTGTCGACCCTGACCTTCTCGTCGGGATTCGCGGCTGCGAACCTGACGGTCGAGGGCGGCTCCTTCGGCGGCTACAGCGGCAGCAACCTGGACGGCTACAACTGCGGCGCCCCGGCGGCCTGCGGCAGCGGCGGCAGCTTCACGCCGACGGTGACGGCGGCCAACAGCGGCTTCTACTACTACTACCAGACGCCGAGTCCGGCGGCGGGCGAGTACGTCGGCGTCTTCGTCCAGGCGCCGGGGCTCACGACCGGCATCAGCGGCAGCGCCGACACCCCGGGGGTGCAGATCGCCGGCCAGACGACGATGAAGTTCAGCTTCGGCGAGAACCCGGAGTGGTTCGCCAGTGCGACGCACAACTTCGGCGTGATGCTGACGCTGGGCAAGCACTACACGACGAGCGGGTCCTGCAACATCAAGCTGCTGGCCGTGGTCACGCCGACGGCCGCCGCGGCGACGAACTACTCGATCCCGTTGAGCTCGTTCGCGGTGACGCAGAACTGCGCCGTCTCCACCCTCACGGTGGCCCAGGCACTGGCCATGGCGCCGATCTCGCAGATCGACTTCCAGGGCGACGGTGGCGCCGCGGCGCTGCCCACCGTCAACGGCTTGACGACGGGCGCCAACCTGAGCGTGGCCAACACGGCCTCGCCGCCGGTGTATCCGACGACGCTGGTCGTCAACGGCGCGATCACGTTCCAGTGACCGCGTCGGCGCGGGCGCGGGCGGCCTTGCCGCGGCCCGCGCCCGCGCGGCCCTGCAGCCCTCCGGGTTTGCAAGCGATTTCATGGCGGACCGGCTGATCGAGCCGGCCCGCGTCGCGAATTCCACCGAGTCCCGGGATGCCCAGCCCCAGCCCCAAGCCC
>JAGWTS010000523.1 GCA_028868875.1 Burkholderiales bacterium
CGCGAGCATGCCGGGCAGCAGGTTGGCTGCGGCGCCGTCGACCGCGGAGTAGGCGAAGCAGCCGGCACGGTCGATGCCGGCTTCGCGCACGAAGTCGAGCAGGTGCTGGAACTCTTCTTCGGTCTCGCCGGGGAATCCGGCGATGAAGGTCGAGCGCACGACGAGTTCGGGGCAGGCCTCGCGCCAGCGCGCAATGCGCTCCAGGTTGCGCTCGCCGCTGGCCGGGCGCTTCATGCGCTTCAAGACATCCGGGTGCGAATGCTGGAACGGCACGTCGAGGTAGGGCAGGATGCGGCCCGAGGCCATCAGCGGCAACAGCTCGTCGACGTGAGGGTACGGGTACATGTAGTGCAGCCGCACCCAGGCGCCATGGGGCTCGGCGAGGTCGGCCAGGGCCGTGCAGAGTTCGAGCAGCCGCGTCTTCGTCGGCTTGCCGTCCCAGAAGCCAACGCGGTGGCGCAGGTCGACGCCGTAGGCACTGGTGTCCTGGCTCACGACCAGCAGCTCCTTCACGCCGCTGGCAAACAGCGCCCGCGCCTCGTCGAGCACGGCGCCGATGGGGCGCGACACGAGGTCGCCGCGCAGGCTCGGAATGATGCAGAAGGTGCAGCGGTGGTTGCAGCCCTCGCTGATCTTCAGGTACGCGTAATGGCGCGGCGTGAGCTTGATGCCGGCAGCGGGAACGAGGTCGACGAAGGGGTCGTGGGGCTTGGGCAGATGGCGGTGCACCGCTTCCATGACCTCGGCCGTGGCATGCGGGCCCGTGACCGCGAGCACCTTGGGATGCACCTGCTGCACGAGGTTGGCGCCGCCGGCGTCGCTGCGCGCCCCGAGGCAGCCGGTGACGATGACGCGGCCGTTCTCGGCCAGGGCCTCGCCGATGGTGTCCAGGCTTTCCTTGACTGCGTCGTCGATGAAGCCGCAGGTGTTGACGATGACGAGATCGGCGCCGGTGAAGGTTTTCGAGGTCTGGTAGCCCTCGGCGCTGAGCTGGGTGAGGATGAGCTCGGAATCGGTCAGCGCCTTCGGGCAGCCGAGCGAGACGAAGCCGACGGTGGGGGATGCGGCAGTCATCGCGCGATTTTCGTCGATCGCGCGAAAGCGCCGCCGGCGCGCCCGGCTATTTGCTGCGGCCCGGCGGAAAGCCCGGGAACAGCGAGCCCGCCTTCTCGATCTGCTCGCTCATCTGGGCCTGCATCTTCTCGAACACCGCCTTGGACTGCTCGAGGTAGCTGCCCATCAGGTTCTGCATCAGCGGGTTCTGGCCGCTGACGAACTGGGTCCAGAGTTCGGGCGAGAGCTTGGCCGGGTCGTAGAGGCCGCGCGCCTGTTCGGCGAAGCGGTTCTGCATCTCGGTGAAGGCCTGCAGGTTCTTCTCCAGCGTCGCGCCCATCATGCCCTGCATCGCGTGGCCGTAGAAGCGGATGATCTGCGAGAGCATCGAGGTCGAGAACATCGGCAGTCCGCCCGACTCTTCCTCGAGGATGATCTGCAGCAGGATGCTGCGCGTCAGATCCTCGCCCGACTTGGCATCGCGCACCTCGAACTCGGTGCCGTCGAGCACCATGCGCTTGACGTCGGCGAGCGTGATGTAGCTGCTCGTCTGGGTGTCGTAGAGGCGCCGGTTCGGGTACTTCTTGAGGATTCGCATGCCGGGGGTCGACGCGGCTTCGGCGTTCGGGACCGCGGCGCGGCGGGACGATGGCATGCGGCTGGCTCCTCGGGACTCAGTGGGGGTGCACCATTCTAGAAGGCCGCCCGGGCGCCGCCGGTCCGGGTTTTCCGCGCTCCATCAGGCCGCGCCCGAGGCGGCGAAATACGGGTTCTCGAATCCGGGCTTGCCGTAGCGCAAGGGCGCACCGGCCAGCGTCTTCACGCTGCCGCCGGCCGCGGCGAGCACGCCGTGGCCGGCGGCGATGTCCCATTCCATCGTCCGTCCCAGGCGCGGATAGAGGTCGGCCTCGCCCGCCGCGACCAGGCACAGCTTCAGCGAGGAGCCGGCGTTGGTGAGTTGCGCTACCCGGCGCCCGGCGAGAAAAGCCTCGAGCGCCGCGGCGTCGCCATGGGAACGGCTGGCCACCACGGTGAGCCCTTCGGCCGGCACCGCACGGCAGCGGATGGCGCGGCGCGTGCCGCCCTGCTCGACCCAGGCGCCCTGCCCTTCGACGCCGACGAAGAGCCGGCCCGGCACCGGAGCGAGCACCGCGCCCAGCACCGGCCGGCCTTCGTGGATGAGGGCGACGTTGACCGTGAATTCGCCGTTGCGGCTGACGAATTCCTTCGTGCCGTCGAGCGGATCGACGAGCCAGAACCAGGCGCCGATCTCGGGCACGGAGCCCGCGGCGACCGCCTCCTCGGCGACGATCGGCACTTCGGGCGCCAGCGCCTGCAGCGCGGGAACGATCAGCGCTTCGGCGCGCTCGTCGGCTTCGGTGACGGGCGACGCATCGGCCTTGCCGCGCACCGCGAAATCGGTTTCGTAGATCGAGAGGATCAGGTCGCCGGCGCGGCGCACGATGGCCGCGACCGCGGTGGCCAGCGAGGGATCGGCGAGGAGTTCTTTATTCACTGCGGAATATCGTCATTCGAAATGAGACTGTAGCGGGTGGAATTCTCGGACGATACTTCCACGCTTTGCA
>JAGWTS010000136.1 GCA_028868875.1 Burkholderiales bacterium
CAAGGTCGACGAGCAGGCCAACAAGCTGCAGCTCGAGGTCGTCGCGCAGATGATCATCCAGGCCGGCAGCGCCTGAGGCGCCGCGCCGAGGGCCTCAGCGCTGCGGCATGTCCCGGGCCGTGTAGGCCAGGCCGACCAGCGCGTCGTCGGGAATCGGCGGCATCGTCGCCTCCCAGGCTTCCCATTGCGCGCGCATCGCCGCCAGGCGCTCGGGCTCGAGCGGGGCGCGGTTCGCGCGCTCGCGCTCGTCGGCCTCGATGTCGAAGAGGTAGTCGTTGCCGTCCACGCGCAGGTATTTCCAGCGCCCGTCGCGCAGGGCGCGCTGGCCGCGGTGCTTCATGCGCCAGGCCATCACGCGCTCGAAGGGCGCGCCGCCTTCGAGCACCGGCAGCAGCGAGACGCCGTCGAGCGGGTAGTCGGGGTGGGCGGCGACGCCGGCGGCATCGAGCATCGTCGCCGACCAGTCCATCGTCAGGCAATGCTGGCCGCTCTCGCCGCGCGGGGCGATGCGCGCGGGCCATTGCGCGACCCAGGGCACGCGGATGCCGCCTTCGGTGAGGTCCATCTTGCCGCCCACGAGCGGCCAGTTGTCGGAGAAGCGCTCGCCGCCGTTGTCGCTCGTGAAGACCACCAGGGTGTCGTCGGCAACGCCGGCCTTCTCCAGCGCCGCCAGGACGCGGCCGATGCCCTCGTCCATGTGGTGGATCATGCGCTGGTAGGTGTGGATGTTGCCGCCGTGCAGGTGAAACAGGTTGCGCCGCACCTCTTCGGCCAGCGCCTCGTCGTCGCGCGTTTCCCAGGGCCAGTGCGGCGCCGTGTAGTGCAGGCTCAGGAAGAAGGGCGCGCCGGCGCCCGCGACGCGGCCGAGCCAGTCTTCGGCGCGCTCGGTGATGAGGTCGGTGAGGTAGCCCTGGCGCCGCACCTCGGCCTCGCCTTCCCACAGGTCGTGGACGTCGTTGCTGCTGTGGTGGGTGAAGTAGTCCACCCCGCCCGACATCGGGCCGAAGAATTCCTCGTAGCCCGAGCGCAGCGGGCCGAAGTGCGGCGGGTAGCCCAGATGCCATTTGCCGGCCAGGGCGGTGCGGTAGCCGGCGCCGCGCAGCAGCGAGGGCAGCGTGGGATGCTCGGGCGGCAGGCCGAGCACCGCGCTGCCGCGGCTGCGGCTGTTGATGGGTTCGTCGGCAGCGCCGCGCAGCCGGTACTGCCAACGCGCGGTCATGAGGGCGAAGCGCGTCGGCGAGCAAACGGGGGAATTCGAATAGCCGCGCGTGAAGCGCATGCCGCGCGCGGCCATGGCGTCGATGACGGGCGAGACCGCGCCGAAGCGCGCCGGCCGGCCGCCGTAGCAGCCCAGGTCGGCATAGCCGAGGTCGTCGGCAACGATGAAGATGAAGTTGGGGCGGGTGCTCATCGCGGGGGCTTTCAGTCGCCGGGGGTGAAGCCGGATGCCGCGACGATGGGCCGGAGCATCGCGGCTTCGCGCAGTTCCAGCGCCGCGAGTTCGGCGCCGGACACGGGTGCCGGCGTCAGCGCCAGCAAGGCCAGGCGCGCCTTCTGCGCCGGCTCGGCCTGGCCCTGGGCGATCGCCTGGTTGATCTTCTGGGCCAGGGCCGGCGCCATGCCGGCGGGGCCCCAGAGGCCGAACCACACCGGCAGGTCGACGTGGTAGCCCGATTCGTCCAGCGTCGGCACCCCGTCGAGGAAGGGGCTGCGCTGCGCGCTCGCGGTGGCGAGAATGCGCACCCGTCCCGCCTTGTGCAGCGCCAGCGCCTCGGTCACGGGCGAGACGGTCGCGGCCAGGGTGCCGGCCGCGAGGTCGTTCATCGACAAGGCCGAGCCGCGGTAGGGCACATGGGTCATCTTCACCCCCATGGCCGAGGCGATGCGCAGGCCCAGGAAATGCGGCAGGGTGCCGGCCCCGGGCGAGCCGAAGCTGGACTTGTCGGGGTGGGCGAGCACCCAGCTGCGGAATTCGGCCACCGTCTTGGCGCCGGTGAGCGGCCCCGTCGTGAGGGCGAAGTCACCGAGCGCCAGGCGCGCCAGCGGCGTGAAGTCCTTGGCCGGATCGAAGCCCAGGTGCTTGAAGACGAACGGGAACAAGGTCATCGGCCCCTGCGGCCCGACGAGCAGGGTGGAGCCGTCGGGCGGCGCCGCCTTGACCCGCTCGACGGCGATGCGCCCGGCCGCGCCGGTCACGTTCTCGACGATGGCCTGGCGCCCGAGCGCCGGCCCGATCAGTTCGGCCGCCTGGCGCGCCAGCGCGTCGACGCTGCCGCCGGGGGCGAAGCCGCAGAGCACGCGCATCGATTCGCCTTCGGCCCGGACCTGGCGGCCGAGGCCGGCGCAGGCGAGTGCAGCGGCCTGGGCCAGCCAAAGGCGGCGCGCAGGGTGTTCGTTCATCGAGTCGATCTCCGTTCATTCCAGAGGGGCCGGGGCCGCCGCCGAACAAACAAGGTTCGAAACGGCGTCGCCGCCGGATCGTAGCAACGCCCGCGCCCGGGCCGCGGCCGGATTTGCCCCCATATCGGGCTCGCGGCTCGGCCCCTGCCTGGGCCGGCGCGCTTTTCGGCCAGCGGGTTAGAGTCCCCGGGTTCCACTCCAGCCCCTCCATGCCCGTCACGCAAAAGCCGAGCGCCGCTCCCACGCCCCCCCTGCCCAACCCGCGCCACCTGAAAAGGCTGCCGCCGGGTCTGGGCGCCGAAGCCGTCGAACGCCTGCGCCAGGCCGGCTATGCCCTGCCCCAGGTCGTGACCCCGGCCGACTATCTGCCCGAGAACAGCCCCGGCTTCGAGTCCCACCTCGACAAGCTCGGCCTCGTCCAGCTCGGCAAGCCGGCGCCGGGCGGGCGCCCGAGCCGCTGGATCGAGCCCAGGCTGGTCGAGGCCGCGCTTGCCCACCTCGACGCCGTCGGCAGCGGCAGCGGCACGCGGGCCTTGATGCTCGAACGCACGGCCGCGCTCGAAGCGCTGGGCATCGAGCGCCGCGCCGGCGCCTTCACGCGCCGCGTCGTGACCCCCATCGAGGTGCCGGTGCCCGATGGCGCGCCCTGGGCCGTGAGCCTGCCCTGGCGCACGCCGCAGGACGAGGCGCCGGTCTGGGCCTTCCACCGCAGCGGCGAACGCGCCGACTTGCTCGCCGCGCTCGGCCCCGACCCGGCGCATCCGCGCGGCGCCGAGATCCGCGGCCACCTCGCGGCCTTGATCGAACGCAGCCACGCCTACCAGCCGCGCCAGCTCGAATCGCTGTTCGCGCGCCTGGCGGCGGAATGCGCGACCGGGCAAGGCACGGACGAACTCATCGCCGCCTGCAGCCGGGCCCAGGACCGCTGGGAGCGCCGCGTCGACGAGATCGAGGCGCTGCAGGGGCTGCAGGGCGAGCTCGCGTTCCAGGGCTACCCCGACACCTTCCAGAAGGCGCGCCAGCTCCAGCGCAGCGTCACGCTCTTCGTCGGCCCGCCCAATAGCGGCAAGACCCACGCCGCCTTCGAGCGCCTGGCGCAGGCGCTGGACGGCGCCTACCTCGCGCCGCTGCGCCTGCTCGCGCTCGAAGGCCGCGACCGGCTCGCGGCGCGCGGCGTGCCCTGCTCGCTGCTCACCGGCGAAGAGAACGTGCCGGCGCCCGAAGCGCGCGTCGTCTCGAGCACGATCGAGATGGTGGGGACGAACCGCCCGATCGACGTGGCCGTGATCGACGAGGCGCAGATGATCTTCGACGCCTCGCGCGGCTGGGCCTGGACCCAGGCCATCGTCGCGGTGCCGGCGAACGAGGTCATCGTGATCTGTTCCGACTATGCGGTGCCAGCCATCCGCAACCTGCTCGGCCTGTGCGGCGAGCGCTGCAGCGTGCGCCATTTCGAGCGCAAGCAGCATGTCGAGCTGCTGCCGCGCGAGGTCGACCTGGACCAGCTGCGCCTGGGCGACGCCGTCGTCGCCTTCAGCCGCCGCGACGTCCTGATGCTGCGCGACCGCATCTCGGCCGCGGGCCATCCGGTCTCGGTGATCTACGGCGCCCTGCCGCCCGAGGTGCGGCGGCGCGAGGCCGAGCGCTTCGCGAGCGGCGCCAGCCACATCCTGGTCGCGACCGACGCCATCGGCATGGGGCTGAACCTGCCGATCCAGCGCGTGCTCTTCAGCACCTTGTCGAAGTTCGACGGCGAAGGCGACCGCACGCTCGAACCGTCGGAAGTGCACCAGATCGCCGGCCGCGCCGGGCGCTACGGCATCCACGAGGAAGGCTTCGTCGGCCTCCTGGAAGGCGCCGAGCCGAAGGCGGCGCGCGTGCTCGCCGAGCTGCTCGGCCGCAAGCCGGTGGCGCCGCGCGACTTCAAGGCCCCGGTGGCGCCCAACGGCTGGCACATCGACACCATCGCCGGGCGCCTGCACCTGACGCGGCTGCGCGAGGTGCTCGGCGTCTTCGTCGAGCAGCTCGAACTCGACGACGCCCATTTCGCGGTCGCCGAGCTCGACACCATGCTCGCGCTGGCGGCCGAACTCGACCGCAGCGCCGAGCGCCTGACGCTGAAAGAGCGCTTCATCTACGCCCAGGCCCCCGTCGACACGCGCACCGATTCGCAGCTGCAGGAGTTCCTCAACTGGGCCGCCAGCCATGCCCGCACCGGCCAGGCCGGCAGCCCCTGGTTCCTCGACGCAGTGGACGGCCACAGCCGGCTCGAGCGCATGGAGCAGGCCTTGCGCGCCTGCACCCTGTGGCTGTGGCTGGACCTGCGCTTCCCGGGCGCCTACGGCCATGTCGACGCGGTGCTGGCGCTGCGCTCGGCGCTCAACGACGGCATCGAACGCCAGCTCGCGGGCAAGCGCCCGCTGGCGCATCTGCGCTCCGGCGGGCGGCGCGGGGCCGGGGCGCGGTCGTGATTCGACAGCGGCCACCCGCGGCGCGCGCTTCGCCGCCGCGCCGGGCCGCGGCAGAATGGAGCGCGGCCAAGGACGGCTGCGCCCGCACGACTGCCACCCCGTGAACCCACCCTCCTGCGCCGCGCCCGGCGGCACCCGCTCGCCGAGCGGCCCTGTCCAGTGTCCGCACCGGCTGCACCCAACCCGGTCCCGCCCCGGCTGCGGGTGCACCGATCCCGAGCGCGCGCCCGGCGCGGCCCGAGGCGGGTGCGGGCAAGGGCCCGGAGCCGCGCCATGAGCGCCGCCAAGACCCTCGACGTGGTCGCGCTGGGCGAGGCCATGGTCGAGTTCAACCAGGGCAGCGGCGGCCTCGGCTGGGCGGCCGGCTTCGGCGGCGACACCTCGAACTGCGTCATCGCCGCCGCGCGCATGGGAGCTGCCAGCGGCTACCTCACCCAGCTCGGCAGCGATGCCTTCGGCGACGACCTCGTCGAGCTCTGGCGCACCGAGGGCGTCGACACCGCCGGCGTGCGCCGCGTCGAAGGCGCCGAGACCGGCCTCTACTTCGTGCGCCACGGCGCCCAGGGCCACCGTTTCGACTACCGCCGCGCCGGCAGCGCGGCGAGCCGGATGCGGCCGGCGGACCTCGCCCCCGGCCTCGTCGAGCGCTCGCGCTGGCTCCACGTCTCGGGCATCTCGCAGGCCATCAGCAGCAGCGCCTGCGACACCGTGTTCGAGGCCGTCGCCCGCGCCCGCGCCGCCGGCACGCGGGTCAGCTTCGACCTCAACTTCCGCCCCGCGCTGTGGCCGGCGCCGCGCGCCCTCGCGACCCTGCGCGCGACGCTGGCGCAATGCGACCTCTTCTTTCCGAGCGTCGACGAAGCCCAGGCGCTGATCGGCCTGGACCAGCCCGCCGACATCGTCGCCTGGGCCCATGACCAGGGCGTGGCCCGGGTCGCGCTCAAGCTCGGGGCGCGCGGCTCGCTCGTTTCGGCCGGCGACGGCCTCGTCGAAGTGGCGCCTTTTCCGGTGACGCCGCTGGACGCCACCGGCGCCGGCGACTGCTTCGCCGGGGCAATGCTCGCGCGGCTGGCCGCCGGCGACGAGCTCGCCGCGGCGGCGCGCGCCGCGAACATCGCCGCCGCGCTCAGCACCCAGGGCTACGGCGCGGTGGCGCCGCTGCCGCGCTGGAGCGACGTCCAGCCCCGGCTCGGCTGACGCGCCCGGGCGTCCGGCCCGCCCCGACTCCGAGTCGTCGCGCCCCTCCGAGCGCGGCGCGGTAGGTCGTCTTGCACTCTTCGGAATGCACGTTCGTGCACGTTGTATTTATTGTTAATCTTCGGCCGCTTCGGCGGCGATGCGGTCGCGGCGCGCATTGGCGACCGGGCCACGCTGCTCTGGGGCGGGCTCGCGAGCGTGGCCGGATTCGTCGTGCTGCTGGAGGCACCGGTGGCGGGCGTCGCGATGGCCGGCTTTCTGCTGATCGGACTGGGGGCGTCGAACCTCGTGCCCGTGCTCTACCGACGCGCCGGAACGCAGCGCATCATGCCGGCGGTGCTCGCGGTCGCCGCGATCACGTCGACGGGCTCCGCGGGCATCCTCGCCGGGCCGGCCCGCATCGGCTTCGTGGCCCAGGCGATCGGCCTGCACGCCACGTTCTGGCTGCTCGCCGCTTCGATGTGCGCAGTGCCGGCCCGCGCTCGCCTCGCGGCGCCGCCTCGGGCGTCGCAGCGGCGCGCCTGATCAGGTCCTGACGCGCGGCCCGGGCGCCCGGGCCGAACGCGTATACCAAGGTATTTTCGGGGTACCGATCGTATGGACAGGCAGCGCATCGGAGGGCGTCGCTATGCCGGCGCCGCCGCGCGGCCCGCCGGGCCACGGGCTAGGCTCGTTTCACCGACGGCGTGCCGGCATAGCGATGGCGATGCAGCTTTTCACCCCCCTGACGGGCATTGCCCGCTCGAGCGTGGCGCGCGCCCTGCGCTACGCCCTGCCCTGGCTCCTGCCCTACCTGATGGTCGGGTCGGCGTTCACCCTGGCGGGCCTGTCGATTCCGCGCGATTCGGCGGCGGCGCCGCTGGGCGCCTTCCTGCTTGCCGCGGCGGCGCGCATGCGCGAGCTGATGCCGATCGTGATCTGGGGGTCCATCGGCGCCATGCAGGCGCTGCAGCGCCACCTGCCGCGCGCGACGATCGCCTTCGTCTGCGTCGGCAGCGGCGCGATCGTCGAGGCCTTCGTGCGCCAGCACTGCGGCGCCGCCGCCGACGCGGTACTGATTCCTCTGTCGCTGCTGGCGCCTTTCGGCGTCGTCGCGGTGACGGCGCGCGTCGGGCGCATCCGCTGGCTGCGCCTGGCGGGCGCGCACGAGGCCGCCGGCCAGAACGTGGGCGATTCGCTCAACTTCGTGTTTCCGGCCCTCATCGCTGCCGCGGGACTGGTCGGCGCGCTCTACGGCGGCGCCGCGCTGGCGCGGGCGCTGCCCTGGCCGTCCTTAGCCGCCTGGGCCGGCCGGCTCTCGCCGCTGGAGCTGGCGCTGGCCTACACGGCGTCGAACTCGGTGCTGTGGTCGGCAGGGGTCAACGGCTACTACGCGCTGCTGCCGCTGCTAGAGCGGATGCCGCAGGCCCTCGGCGGTGGGCTCCAGGCGATCAACCCGGCCTTCCTCGGCGCCTATGTGTTCATCGGCGGCAGCGGGGCCAGCCTGGCCCTGGCGCTCGCCTTGCTGCTCGGCTCGCGGCTGCACCGGCACCGCTTCATCGCACTCGTGAGCCTTGTGCCGGCCCTGTTCAACCTCAACGAGCTGCTCCTGTTCGGACTGCCGCTGATCCTGAACGGCAGGCTGCTCCTGCCTTTCGTGCTCGCTCCGGTGGCGAACCTGGGGCTCGCGGCGCTGGCCTTGCACGAAGGCTGGATCCGCAACGTCGCGGCCGACCTGCCCTTCAACAGCCCGGTGGTGCTCAACGCCTTGATCGTGGGCGGAGGCGACCGGGCGGCCTTGCTGCTGCAGGGCGGCAACCTGCTCGTCGGCGTGCTGATCTACCTGCCGTTCGTGCTCGCCTGGGAGCGCACCCTGCGCCAGGACTCGGCCCTGGAAGTCAAGACGCTCGACACCGAGTACCGCCAGCGCCTCGAGGAAGCCGCGGTCGAACTCGACGATCCCGTCGGCCTGTTCCGGCGCGAACTCGGCGCCAACGCCGATCTGCGCGGCCGCCTCGCCTCGCTGGACGCGATGGACTTCGTCGTCCACTACCAACCCAAGCTCGAGCGCGATGGCCGCTTCGTCGTCGGCGGCGAGGCCTTGCTGCGGCTCGACGACGGCGAGGGCCGGATCCTGACTCCGGGCCAATTCCTGCCCGACCTCGAGCGCGCCCATCTGTCGCGGCAGGTCGACCTCTGGGTCATGAACGCGGTCGTGCGACAGCTCTCCGAATGGAAGGCTTCGGGCACGCCGCTGCTGCCGGTGGCGGTCAACGTCGGGCCCGAGAGCCTGCTCGACCGCGTCGTGGTCGCGGAACTGGCCGAACTCGCGCGCCACCACCCGGGCATGCTGAGCTTCGAGATCACCGAGAACTCGCTCATCCGCGACGAGGCCACGGTGCGCCACGCGCTCGGCTCGCTGCGTTCGGCCGGGGCCACGGTCCAGATCGACGATTTCGGCACCGGCTATTCGTCGCTCAGCTATCTGCACCGCTTCGACGTCGACGGCATCAAGATCGACCGCAGCTTCACCGCGGCCCTGGACCATCCCAAGGGCTGCGACGTGTTCCGCGAGCTCTGTGCGCTGGCGCTGCGACTGGACCTGGACGTCGTCGTCGAAGGCGTCGAGCAGGCGTGGCAACTCGAGCATCTGCCGGCCGACCCCAGGGTCGTCGTCCAGGGCTGGCTGTTTGCGCCGGCACTGCCGGCCGCAGGCTATGTCGAGTACGTCCGCCAGCGCAACGGCGCGTACGTGGCGGCCGCGGGCGGCCTCGAGCCCGTCGCCGCCAAATAAGGGGCCGCCGGCACTCGAACCCCCTTGATGTCTCCGAGCCGGCCCCTATAATCCGCCTGCTAGCACTCGCCGCCGGTGAGTGCTAACGATCCAGCGGCGCCCTAAAATCGCCTCGATCGACGCATGTGAACGAGTGCTTACTTTCTGCACAAACGTTGATATGCCAACCTTTGAACTCACAGGAGATGTTATGAAACTTCGCCCGTTGCACGATCGCGTGATCGTCAAGCGCCTCGAGCAGGAGACCAAGACGGCCTCCGGCATCGTGATCCCCGACAACGCCGCCGAAAAGCCCGACCAAGGTGAAGTGCTCGCCGTCGGACCCGGCAAGCGCAACGACAAGGGCGATTTCGTCGTCCTGAACATCAAGGTCGGCGACCGCGTGCTGTTCGGCAAGTACAGCGGCCAGACCGTCAAGGTCGACGGCGACGAACTGCTCGTGATGCGCGAAGAAGACCTCTTCGCCGTCGTCGAGAAGTAAGCGTCACGCCCCCCAAGAAACCGGAGAACTCCACATGGCAGCAAAAGAAGTTGTTTTCGGCGGCGACGCCCGCGCCCGCCTCGTCGAAGGCGTGAACGTCCTGGCCAACGCGGTCAAGGTCACCCTCGGCCCCAAGGGCCGCAACGTCGTGCTCGAGCGCTCGTTCGGCGCCCCCACCGTCACCAAGGACGGTGTCTCGGTCGCCAAGGAGATCGAGCTCAAGGACAAGCTCCAGAACATGGGCGCGCAAATGGTCAAGGAAGTCGCTTCCAAGACCAGCGACAACGCCGGTGACGGCACCACCACCGCGACCGTGCTGGCCCAGGCCATCGTGCGCGAAGGCTTCAAGTTCGTGGCCGCCGGCCTGAACCCGATGGACCTCAAGCGCGGCATCGACAAGGCCGTGTCGGCCCTCGTCGAAGAGCTGAAGAAGGCCAGCAAGCCCACGACGACGAGCAAGGAAATCAGCCAGGTCGGCTCGATCTCCGCGAACAGCGACGAGTCGATCGGCGAGATCATCGCCAAGGCGATGGACAAGGTCGGCAAGGAAGGCGTCATCACCGTCGAAGACGGCAAGAGCCTGGACAACGAGCTCGACATCGTCGAAGGCATGCAGTTCGATCGCGGCTACCTGTCGCCGTACTTCATCAACAACGCCGACAAGCAAGTGGCCGTTCTCGAGAACGCCTACGTGCTGCTGCACGACAAGAAGATCAGCAACATCCGCGAACTGCTGCCCGTGCTCGAGCAGGTTGCCAAGAGCGGCCGTCCGCTGCTGATCATCGCCGAGGAAGTCGAAGGCGAAGCGCTGGCCACCCTGGTCGTCAACACGATCCGCGGCATCCTGAAGGTCGTCGCCGTCAAGGCGCCGGGCTTCGGCGACCGCCGCAAGGCCATGCTCGAAGACATCGCCATCCTCACCGGCGGCAAGGTCGTCGCCGAGGAAGTGGGCCTGACGCTCGAGAAGGTCGCCCTGACCGACCTCGGCCAGGCCAAGCGCATCGAAGTGGCGAAGGAAAACACCACCCTGATCGACGGCGCCGGCAAGGCCCCCGACATCGAGGCGCGCGTCAAGCAGATCCGCGTCCAGATCGAGGAAGCCACGAGCGACTACGACCGTGAGAAGCTGCAGGAGCGCGTGGCCAAGCTGGCCGGCGGCGTTGCGGTCATCAAGGTCGGTGCCGCGACCGAAGTCGAGATGAAGGAAAAGAAGGCGCGTGTCGAAGACGCCCTGCATGCCACGCGTGCGGCGGTGGAAGAAGGCATCGTCGCCGGCGGCGGCGTCGCGCTGCTGCGTGCGCGCCAGGTCCTGGGAACCTCGCTCAAGGGCGACAACCACGACCAGGACGCCGGCATCAAGATCGTGCTGCGCGCGATCGAGCAGCCGCTGCGCGAGATCGTCTTCAACGCTGGCGACGAGCCGAGCGTGGTCGTCAACGCCGTCCTGAACGGCAAGGGCAACTACGGCTACAACGCGGCCAACGGCACCTATGGCGACATGATCGACATGGGCATCCTGGACCCGACCAAGGTCACGCGCACCGCGCTGCAGAACGCGGCTTCGGTGGCGAGCCTGATCCTGACGACCGAAGCCATGGTGGCCGAGGCCCCGAAGGAAGAGACCCCGATGCCCATGGGCGGTGGCGGCGGCATGGGCGGCATGGGCGGCATGGGCATGGACATGTAAGTCCGCGTCCGGCTGCGGCAGGCGGCACCCGTGCCGCCTGCCCCGCCTCGCACGAGCCCGCGTCCGCAAGATGCGGGCTTTTTTTCGGCTTCATGTTTCCGACATGACCGGATAATCGGACTCGAGATGAGTTCGAGCCAAGCCAGTACCGCGCTCCAGCTGTTCGTCGAGGACGAAATCCTGCGCGCGCCGCTGCTCGCCGAACAGGTCATCGACGCGACCACGGACCACGTGCGCCAGGTGCTTGCGGCCATGGGCCCGCGCGAGCGCAGCTTCAACTCCGACCTGCTCGCCAGCCTGCTCGCGCACCGCCAGGCGGTGGTCGCGCGCTTCACGGCCTCGCTGCGCGAGCGCGCCGCCAAGCGCAGCGCTGCCGACAAGCCCGCCCCCGAGTCGCGCCTGGCGCTTTCGCTCGTCGACGAGGACGAGGTGGCGGTGGATGTCGAGATCGCGAACGCGATCGAGGCGATCCGCAGCGCCGCGGAATACGAGCTGCGCGAGCTCCAGACCTTCACCTCGGCCCTGGTCGGCGACATGGACGTGGCGCGCGACCACAACCCGCTCGGCGCCGAAGCGTACGCGCGCGCCTTCTGGGCCGCGGTGAACGTGCTGCCGCTGTCGCGCGGCTACCACCTCGCCCTGCTGCGCCATGCCGCGCCGCAGCTCGCGCAGGTGCTGCGCAAGGCCTTCGCCGGCGCCTCGTCGCGGCTGGAGTCGGCCGGCATCGAGCCGGCCGCCTACCGCACGCTGGTCCTGCCCTCCGGTTCGCGGCGCCAGCGCGTCGGGGCCGACGCCACCTACTACCCCGACCTGCAGCGCATCCGCGACAGCATGCCGGTGCACCACGCCAGCGTCTCGCTGGCGCCGGGCTCGCCCTTCGAGCAGGTGCTGCGCAATGCCGAGGCCGAGATCCGGCGCCTGCCGCCGGAAACCGATTTCGCCGCGCAGGGCGCGCTGCGAGAGCGCCATCGCAACCAGCTCATCGAAAGTGCGACGAGCCGGGTCGACCAGCAGCTCGTCGAGCTGCTGAGCCGGCTCTTCGACGCCATCCTGTCCGACGAGTCGGTCGCATCCGACCTCCGGCTCATGATCTCGCGCCTGCAGGCCTCCACGCTGCGGGTGGCGCTGCGCGACCCGCTCACCTTGAGCAAGGAAGGCCATCCGGTGTGGCAGTTCACCGACCGGGTGGCGTTCTACGGCGAGATCCTGCCCGGCCCGGGGCACCCGGGTCGCGAGCGCGTGCTGCGCTACGTCCAGGGCCTGGTCGAGCATCTCGTGGCCGAGCCCGAACCGAGCGCCGGCCTGTACCAGTGGGCGCTGGAGCGGCTGCAGCAGTTCGAACACCGCCGGCTCGAACAACGCTGCGCCGCGGCCGCCGACGAGATCGCCGAACTGCAGCGGCTCGAAGACCGGCTGCAGGGCGAGCCGGGCAGCGCCGGCAGCCTCGCCGGTGCGCTCGACGTCTCGCAGCTCGACACCGTGCCGGCCCAGCTCATCGACGACGAAACGCCGGCCGGCAGCGCGCCGAGCCCCGACCCCGAGCGCTGGCTCGAGCGCCAGCGCCCGGGCGCCTGGTGGCGCCTGCTGATGCAGGGGCGCTGGGTCCACGCCCAGCTCCTGTGGCCGGGCGAGCGCGGCGAAATCTGGCTCCTCGGCGACGGCGCCAGCCCCGCCACCTGGGCCGTGCGCCGGCGCGCCCTGCTCACGCTGCGCCAGGCCCGGCTGCTGGGGTCTCTGGAGCCGCGCTCGCTGGTGCGCGATGCGGCCAAGCGCGTGATGCGTCAGCTCGTGCGCTGAAGCGGCCGCCCGGGCGCCAGGCGCGGCCCGGGGGTCCGGGTCACTTGCGGGTCCAGGCGTGCAGGGTTTCGGCCACGTCGCCGACGCCGCGCCGAGACAGGGCCGAGAACAGCGTGACGCCGATGTCGGCGTTCTCGCTCGTGAACTCGTCCAGCACCGCCTGCGCGCCGGCCAGCGCCGCGTCGGACTCGCGCCGGTTGAGCTTGTCGGCCTTGGTCAGCAGCACCAGCAGGCGCACCTCGCCGTTGACGAAGCGCGGCGCCATCAGCCGCAGCAGCCGCAGGTCGAGGTCGGTGAAGCCCAGGCGCGAATCGATCATCAGCACCACGCCGTGCAGCGGCCGGCGCAGCACCAGGTAGTCCGCCATCACCTCCTGCCAGCGCAGCTTGGCGTTGCGGTCGACCGCGGCATAGCCGTAGCCGGGCAGGTCGGCGAAATAGGCATCGGGCGC
>JAGWTS010000137.1 GCA_028868875.1 Burkholderiales bacterium
GCCACTACGCTAACGCTGCAGGGCATCGCCGCGCTTACAGCAGGGGCGATTGTGTCTGGTTTCTACCTATAAAAAGCTGGAATTCGTCGCGAATTGACGAGAATGAGACTCATTACTAATTTTTTGGCGACAAATCGGCCGATTCAGGTGATATCGCCGGCGTGCACGCCAAAGCCTGCGCCGCGTCGGTCTTCGAAGAAATGTTCCAGCGTCTGGCGCACGGTGCGAAAGGCGATCTCGTCCCAGGGAATCTCGTTCTCGCGAAAGAGTTGGGCTTCGATCGTCTCGGGCCCGGGGGCGAAGCGCGTGTCGAGCAATCGCGCGCGATAGAAGAAATGGACCTGGCCGGCGCGCACCACGTTGAGCACCGTAAACAGGCCTTCGAGCTCGATGCGGGCTCCGGCCTCTTCGTCGGTTTCGCGGATGGCGCCGTCGGAGGTGCTTTCGCCGAGTTCGAGAAAACCGGCCGGAAGGGTCCACAGGCCGCGCCGCGGCTCGATGTTGCGGCGGCACAGCAGCACCTGCTCGCCCCAGACCGGCACCGTGCCGACGACGTTGATCGGGTTCTCGTAGTGGATTTCGGCGCAGACGCTGCAGACCGCGCGTTCGCGGTTGTCGTCGGCGGGGATCTGGTAGCGCGTCGGGCTGCCGCAGACCCGGCAATGCTTGATGCGGCGGGGCTCGAACATGGGGCCAGTGTAGCGGCCATGGCATGATCGCCCGATCATCGCCGGAGCGGTTTCATGAGCCTTGTCTTCCCAGCGCCCGCTGTCACGACCCTGCCGGTTGCCGGCGGCGGCGAGTTTCCGGTGCACCGCATCTATTGCGTCGGCCGCAACTACGCCGAGCACGCCCAGGAGATGGGCCATACCGGCCGCGAGCCGCCGTTCTTCTTCATGAAGCCGGCCGATGCCGTGCTGGCGGTGGCCGAAGGCGAGACCGGCCGCATCGACTACCCCGCGCTCACGTCCAGCCTGCATCACGAGATCGAACTCGTCGTGGCGATCGGAGTCGGCGGCTCGCGCATCGCGGCCGCCGACGCGGCCTCGCACATCTGGGGCTACGCGGTCGGCCTGGACATGACGCGGCGCGACCTGCAGAACGAGATGAAGAAGCAGGGCCGCCCCTGGGAGATCGGCAAGGCCTTCGAGCAGTCGGCGCCGATCGGCCCGATCGTTCCGAAGTCGCGCTGCGGCGAGTTGCTTCGTGGCGCGATCACGCTCGGCGTCGACGGCGCGCCGCGCCAGAAGGGCGACCTCGCCGACCTCATCTGGAGCGTCAACGAGACGATCGAACAGTTGAGCGCGGCCTGGCTGCTGCAGCCCGGCGACCTGATCTTCACCGGCACCCCGGCCGGGGTCGGTGCGGTGACGCGCGGCCAGGTCATGGAAGGCGCGATCGCTGGGCTCGGCACGCTGCGCGTCGCGGTGGAATAAGACCATGGAGCTCTACAACTACTTCCGCTCGTCGGCCTCGTACCGGGTGCGCATCGCGCTCGCGCTCAAGGGGCTGGACTACGTCTACAAGCCGGTGCATCTGGTGAAGAACGAGCAACTGGGCGAGTCGTATGCGGCGGTCTCGGCCTCGCGCCTCGTGCCCTTGCTGCGCGACGGCGACGCGACGGTGACGCAGTCGCTGGCGATCATCGAATACCTCGAAGAGACCCACCCCGAGCCGCCACTTCTTCCAGCCGACCCAGCCGGGCGGGCCCGGGTGCGCGCCCTGGCGCTGGACATCGCCTGCGAGATCCATCCGCTGAACAACCTGCGCGTGCTGCGCTACCTCGTGCGCGATCTGAAGGTCGCCGAAGACGACAAGAACCGCTGGTACCGCCACTGGGTCGAGACCGGCCTCGAGACGGTGGAGCGCCAGCTCGCGGCAGCGCCGGCGCGCTACTGCCATGGCGAGCGCCCGACCCTGGCCGACTGCACGCTGGTGCCGCAGATCTTCAATGCCCGGCGCTTCGATTGCCGGCTCGACCACGTGCCGCAGGTGATGCGCGTCTTCGAAGCCTGCATGAAGCTCGACGCGTTCGAGAATACGCGCCCGGAGAAATGTCCCGAGGAATGACGCCCGCCCCGAAGCGCCTTCGGCGCGCCCTGGCGCTTGCAGGCGACCGGGCCTGCGGCAGGCACAAGGCCGCTGTCGCGCCCTTGTGTCCGGCCGCAGCCCACCCGAGGGCGGCACCGCTGGCGCAGCGGCGGATCCGGATCCGCGGCGGTTGCTTGGGGGGCCTCGCCGCATGCCGCGGGGATCGCTGTGCAGGCTGACCGTTCACTCTCTGTCGCCTGGAGCGCGCCGGTCGGGGCGCTGATGGGCTCGCGGGCCGGTGGCGTCAGCGCGCCGCCCTGGGACAGCCTGAACCTCGGGGCAATGGTGGGCGACGATGTGCAGGCTGTCGCCGAGAACCGGCGCCGCTTCGCCGCGTCCTGCGGCGCGCAACCGGTCTGGCTGCACCAGGTTCACGGCCGGCGCGTCGTGCGCCTGGGCCACGACCGCGACCTGCAAGCCGATGCCGCCTGGACCGACGAACCCGGCCTCGCCTGCACCGTGCTCGTCGCCGACTGCCTGCCGGTGCTGCTCGCGCGCCGCGATGGCCGGGCCGTTGCCGCGGCCCACGCGGGCTGGCGCGGCCTCGCCGGCGGCGTCGCCGAAGCGGCGCTCGAGGCGCTTTGCGAAGGCAGCGGCTGCGGGCCGGACGAGGTCGTCGCATGGCTCGGCCCTTGCATCGGGCCGCGCCGCTTCGAGGTCGGCGCCGACGTGGTGGCGGCCTTTCCGGAGTCGCCGGCCCTGTTCGTGGCGCGCCCTCGACCCGACGGCTCGCCGCGCTGGCTCGCCGACCTCGCCGGCCTGGCGCGGGCGCGGCTCGAACGCGCCGGCGTCGCGGCCGTCAGCGGGGGCAGCTGGTGCACGGTCGAAGACCGAGAGCGCTTCTTCTCCTACCGCCGCGACGGCGTCAGCGGGCGCATGGCGGCGGCGGTCTGGATCCCCGGGGCCTGATCGCTCGACGGTCGATCCGGGCTTGCCGGGCTGGCATGCCGCCTCGGGCGGCCCGACGCGAAGTGGCGCGTCGGAGGCGACCGGTCAGGGCCCGGTCGCGCCCGGTGCGATCACGACCACGCGGTAGCGTCGCGGCGCGAAGCGGAAGCCGCGCGCGTGCTTGGCGACCTCGAGTTCGGTGCTGCGCGAACTCATGCGCGCAGCGGCATCCTGGCATTCGCGATCGTCCTCGGCGCAGACGATGACCGAGCCCTCGGCCCGGACCCGTTTCAGGTCGACCCAAGGCGTCTCGTGCGCCGGGCCCCAGAGGCTCCAGTAGCCGGGATGGTCGTCGGCGTAGAAGGCGGTCGATGCGGCCAGCACCCGGGTGCCGCTGACCCAGCGCAATGGGGTGCCGAATTCGCGTCGCCAGTCCTGGTCGAGGGCCGCGGCGAGCTCGGCCCGCGGCTCGCCGGCCGCATCGTCGCCCTGGCGCGCCTCGACCCACCACAGTGCAGGGGCCAGCAGGATCACCAGGACCCAGCTCGCCACCAGGATCCGCCTGGCGCGGCCGAAGTCGATCGTGGCGCCGCGCGCTTGGGCGCGGCAAACGGCGAGCAGCGTCAGGCCGAGCGGGATCGGCATGCCCCAGACCGTCGAGGTGCGGGCGCCGGTGACGAGGGTCGCGGTCACGGTCAGCACGATCGGCAGCATCGCGAGCAGCCAGGCCGGCTCGCGCCTCGGACGCAGCGGGGCCGTGACCGCGGCCCAGATCGCGGCGCCACGGCCGCGCGGACCGAGCGCGCCGGCCAGCAGGCCCAGGGCCAGGGCCGGAAATGCCAGTTGGGCGAGCGCGAACCTCAGCGCCCGCATCTCTGCCTTCTCGGGCGGGCGGCCGGCCGCTTCGCGCGCGTACTGCAAGGGCCCGTCGGTCTGCGCCGCGAGCCAGACGATGTGCGGCAGCAGGGCGAGCAGAGCGACGCCGATTGCGAGCCAGGGCAGGCCGGTGGCGAAGCGGCGGCGCCAGGTCGGCACGATGAGCGCGCTCGCCAGCAGGGTGAGCAGCAGCACGCCCGAGTAATACTTTCCGAGCACGGCCAGGGCGCAGAGCAGACCGCATCCGATGGCATCGCGCCGGCGCCCGTCCTGCATCAGGCGCACGAACAGCGCCATGGCCCAGAGCCAGGTCGGGACCAGCACGGCGTTGGCATTGAAGCGCATCGCCATCGTCGTCACGCCCGGCGTGAGGGTGGCGGCGGCCACGCACAGCAGCGCCCAGTCCGCAGGCAGCAGGCGCCGCGCCAGCACGGCCAGGCCGGCCAGCCCCGCCGCGGCATTGAGCGCGCACAGCAGGGCGTAGCCGAAATGGCCTTCCGGCACGGCCCGGAACCAGGTCCCTGCGATCCAGGCCGAAAGAGGCGGGTGCTTGAAATAGCCCCACTGCAACGACTGGCCCCAGACATAGGCCTCGACCATGTCGCCCGGCCGGTCGAGGTTGGTGCGCATGGCGATGCCGGCCCAGGTCCAGACCGCGACGAAGAGCAGCAGCAGGGGGATCAACCCAAGAAAGGGATGGCGTTGCGGCGCGCCGATGGGTGCGTCGGGCTGCGGGTCGCTCGAGCGATCGGATGGGCCAGTCGAAGTCATTCAGGCTGCGTGGTGCTTGGGTAGGTGGACGAGCGCGCAAGCCCCGGACAGGCGATGAGAGGCGGACGCAGGCCGGGCCTCACTCAGCGGGGTCGGGTGGCGGAGCGGGCCTGTGATCGGTCGCTTTGCGGCCGCGGCGTCGGGGGCGGCCGATGTAAAGCAGCAGCGCAACAGGCAACAAGCCGAATCCGACAAAGGTGAATAAGGCCCCGAGCACGGTGCCTTGGCTGGACAATGCCTCGGCGACAGCCATCATCGAGACGACATAGAGCCAGGCAGTGACGATGATGTGCATCTCGCGTGGTGGTGTGTGTTTTCGCAATTTGATATTTGATGTCATCTGATGGTAAGCTAACCGACGTACAACCGAACTCGGCCCGCTGCCGCGGCGGGGCGATCCAGCCTAGGAGACATGCGTGGCCAGCAAGAGCAAATCCGCCCCGACCCCCGCCGGTGATGCGCCGGCATTCGCAGCCGCATTTGGCGACCTCTTCAAGTCGATGTCCGGTGCCAACCTTCCGGTCGAGCAGATCGCCGCGGTTCAGGGCGAGTACCTGAAGAACGCGACCGAGATCTGGAATCTGTCGCTGCAGCGCGTTCAGGGCGAGACGGCGCCGGCGATCGGCGATCGGCGCTTTGCCAACGCGGCCTGGCTTTCGAACCCGGCCTCTGCCTACACCGCGCAGATGTACCTGCTCAATGCGCGCACGCTGATGCAGATGGCCGAATCGTTCCAGGGCGACGAGAAGACCCGCGCGCGCGTGCGCTTCGCGGTCCAGCAATGGGTGGACGCCTCGGCGCCGAGCAACTTCCTTGCCTCCAACCCCGAGGCCTTGCAGAAGGCGGTCGAGACCAAGGGCGAGAGCCTGGGCGCGGGCCTGCAGCACCTGCTCGAAGACCTGAAGAAGGGCCATGTCTCGCAGACCGACGAGAGCGTGTTCGAGGTCGGGCGCAACGTCGCGACCACCGAAGGCAGCGTGGTGTTCGAGAACGAGTTGTTCCAGCTCATCGAATACAAGCCGCTGACCGCCACCGTGCACGAGCGGCCGATGCTGTTCGTGCCGCCCTGCATCAACAAGTACTACATCCTCGACCTGCAGCCCGAGAACTCGGTCATCCGCTACACCGTCGAGCAAGGCCACCGCACCTTCGTCGTGAGCTGGCGCAACCCCGACGAGTCGCTCGTCGCCAAGACCTGGGACGACTACATCGAACAGGGGCCGATCACCGCGATCCGCACGGTCCAGGCCATCACCGGCGCCAAGACGATCAACACCCTGGGCTTCTGCGTCGGCGGCACCATTCTCGCAACCGCGCTCGCGGTGCTGGCGGCGCGCGGCGAGCAGCCGGCGCATTCGGTGACCCTGCTCACGACCTTGCTCGACTTCGCCCACACCGGCATCCTCGACATCTTCGTCGACGAGGCCTCGGTGCAGTTGCGCGACCTCACGATCGGCGAGAAGGCGCCGGGCGGCCCCGGCCTGCTCAAGGGCCAGGAGCTGGCCACCACCTTCAGCTTCCTGCGTCCGAACGACCTCGTCTGGAACTACGTCGTCGCCAACTACCTCAAGGGCGAGAGCCCGCCGCCCTTCGACCTGCTGTACTGGAACGGCGACTCGACCAACCTGCCGGGCCCGATGTACTGCTGGTACCTGCGCCACACCTATCTGCAGAACGAACTGAAGAAGCCCGGCGCGCTCACCGTCTGCGGCGAGAAGGTCGACCTCGGCCGGATCGAGGCGCCGGTCTTCGTCTACGGCTCGCGCGAAGACCACATCGTGCCCTGGACCGCCGCCTACGCCTCGATTCCGCTCCTCGAGGGCAAGCGCCGGTTCGTGCTCGGCGCCTCGGGCCACATCGCCGGCGTCATCAACCCGCCGGCCAAGGGCAAGCGCAGCCACTGGACCAATGACGCGCTGCCGGAAAGCGCCGAGGCCTGGTTCGAGGGCGCGACCGAACACCCGGGCAGCTGGTGGACCGTCTGGTCCGGCTGGCTCGATCCACTCGGCGGCAAGATGGTGGCCGCACCGAAGGCGCCGGGTAGCCGACAATTCAAGGCCATCGAGCCGGCGCCGGGCCGTTACGTCAAGGCCAAGGCCTGATTTCAGATCCATTCCTCAGGAGAGACTCCCATGACCGACATCGTCATCGTCGCCGCCGCCCGTACCGGGGTCGGCAAGTTCGGCGGCACCCTCGCCAAGACCCCCGCCACCGAACTGGGCGCCACCGTCATCAAGGCCTTGCTCGAGCGTTCCGGGCTGTCGGGCGATCAGATCGGCGAGGTCATCCTCGGCCAGGTGCTGCAGGCCGGAACCGGCCAGAACCCGGCGCGCCAGTCGGTCATCAAGTCGGGCCTGCCGCAAGGCGTGCCGGCGATGACCATCAACAAGGTCTGCGGCTCGGGCCTGAAGGCGGTGATGCTCGCGGCCCAGGCCATCCGCGATGGCGACAGCGAAATCATCATCGCCGGCGGCCAGGAAAGCATGAGCCTGTCGCCCCACGTGCTCAACGGCTCGCGCGACGGCCAGCGCATGGGCGACTGGAAGATGGTCGACTCGATGATCGTCGACGGCCTGTGGGACGTCTACAACCAGTACCACATGGGCATCACGGCCGAGAACGTGGCCAAGAAGTACGGGGTCACGCGCGCCCAGCAGGACGCGCTGGCCCTGGCAAGCCAGCAGAAGGCGGCGGCGGCCCAGGAAGCCGGGCGCTTCAAGGACGAGATCGTGCCGGTGAGCATCGCCCAGAAGAAGGGCGACCCGATCGTCTTCGCCAGCGACGAATACATCAACAAGAAGACCAGCGCCGAAGCCCTGGCCGGCCTGCGACCGGCCTTCGACAAGGCCGGCAGCGTGACTGCGGGCAATGCCTCGGGCCTGAACGACGGTGCCGCCGGCGTCGTCGTGATGACGGCCAAGAAGGCGGCTGCCCTCGGCCTGAAGCCGCTGGCGCGCATCGCCAGCTACGCCAGCGCCGGCCTCGACCCGGCGTTCATGGGCATGGGCCCGGTGCCGGCGGCGCGCAAGGCGCTCGAGCGCGCGGGCTGGAAGCCGGCCGACCTCGACCTGCTCGAGATCAATGAAGCCTTCGCGGCCCAGGCCTGCGCGGTGCACCAGGAAATGGGCTGGGACACGAGCAAGGTCAACGTCAACGGCGGCGCGATCGCGATCGGCCACCCGATCGGCGCGAGCGGCTGCCGCATCCTCGTGACCTTGCTGCACGAGATGATCCGGCGCGATGCGAAGAAGGGCATCGCCAGCCTGTGCATCGGCGGCGGCATGGGCGTGGCGCTCACGGTCGAGCGCTGAGACCGACGACATCACCCTCAACCAAGGAGACAGGAACATGACGAAGAAAGTGGCTTACGTGACGGGCGGCATGGGCGGCATCGGAACCGCCATCTGCCATCGCCTGCACAAGGAAGGCTTCAAGGTCATCGCCGGATGTGGCCCGAGCCGCGACCACGTGAAGTGGATCGCCGAGCAGCAGCAGCTGGGCTACACGTTCTACGCCTCGGTCGGCAACGTCGCCGACTGGGACTCGACGGTCGATGCGTTCTCGAAGGCGGTGGCCGAGCACGGCCCGATCGACGTGCTCGTCAACAACGCCGGCATCACGCGCGACCGCATGTTCCTGAAGATGACCCCCGAGGACTGGAAGGCGGTGATCGACACCAACCTCAACAGCATGTTCAACGTCACCAAGCAGGTGGTGCCGGGCATGGTCGAGAAGGGCTGGGGCCGCATCATCCAGATCAGCTCGGTCAACGGCGAGAAGGGCCAGGCCGGCCAGACCAACTACTCGGCGGCCAAGGCCGGCATGCACGGCTTCACGATGGCCCTGGCGCAGGAGATGGCGGCCAAGGGCGTGACGGTCAACACCGTGAGCCCGGGCTACATCGGCACCGACATGGTCCGCGCGATCAAGCCCGAGGTGCTGGAGAAGATCGTCGCGACGATTCCGGTCAAGCGCCTGGGGACGCCGGAAGAGATCGGCTCGGTCGTGGCCTGGCTCGCGGGCGAGGACTCCGGCTTCACGACCGGCGCCGATTTTTCGTGCAACGGCGGCCTGCACATGGGGTAAGCCCCCTTTGAAAAAACCGCTCAGGCGTTAGCTTACGGGCTTCGCGCGCCGGGCGCTCCGCAACTGCGGAGCGGCGGCGCACAGGAGCCCGTCATCGCAGTCCCCGACCGATTCACCGATCCGTTGCTGAAGGTCGATGCCATCTCGGTGCGCTTCGGCGGCATCACGGCGCTCGACCAGGTCTCGTTCGAGGTCCGCAGCGGCGACATCGTCGGCCTCATCGGCCCCAACGGCGCCGGCAAGACGACGCTGTTCAACTGCCTGTCGCGGCTGTACCCGTTCAGCGAAGGCGACATCGTCTTCGAGGGTCGGCGCCTCGTCGAGACGCCGGTCCACGGCATCGCCGAACTCGGCATCGGCCGCACCTTCCAGAACCTGGCGCTGTTCCGCACGATGAGCGTGCGCCAGAACATCCTGCTCGGCGGCCATTGCCGCACGAAGAGCGGCTTCTTGGCCAACGCCTTGCGCCTGCCCGCTGTCGGGCGCGAAGAAGGCCGGCTCGGAGCACGCGCCGACGAACTCATCGAACTGCTCGAGCTGACGGCGGTCGCGGACTCGCGCGTCGCCGACCTGCCTTTCGGCACCTGCAAGCGGGTCGAACTCGGGCGCGCGCTGGCCGCGGCGCCCAAGCTGCTGCTGCTCGACGAGCCCGCCGGCGGCCTCAACCACGAGGAGGTCGGCGCCTTGATGGAGCTGCTGCGGCGGCTGCGCGAGCAACTGCGCCTGACCCTGCTGCTCGTCGAGCACCACATGAATCTGGTGATGCGCATCTCCGACCAGGTCATCGCGCTCGACTTCGGCCGCAAGATCGCCGACGGCACGCCCGACGAGGTGCGCGCGCACCCCGAGGTCATCCGCGCCTACCTGGGCGTCGAGGCTTGATGGCGGCGCTGCTGGAGGTGCGCTCGCTGCAGGCCTCGTACGGGCCGACGCAGGTGCTGCACGGCATCGATTTCGTCGTCGACGCCGGCGGCATCACGACCATCCTGGGGGCCAACGGCGCGGGCAAGACGACGACGCTGCGCGCGGTCTGCGGCATGGTGCGCACCCAGGGCGACGTGCGCTTCGACGGTGCCGCGATCGGCGGCCGCGCCACCGAGGACATCGTGCGCCGGGGCGTGGCCCATGTGCCCGACGGCCGCGGCACCTTCAGCGCGCTCAGCGTCGAGGACAACCTGCGCCTGGGGGCCTACACGCGGCGCGACAAGGCCGGCGTCGCGGCCGATCACGAGCGCGTCTACGGCTACTTTCCGCGCCTGCGCGAGCGCCGCCACCAGCAGGCCGGAACGCTCTCGGGGGGCGAGCAGCAGATGCTCGCGGTCTCGCGCGCGCTGATGCTGCGGCCCAAGCTGCTGCTGCTCGACGAGCCTTCGTTCGGCCTCGCACCCCTGGTCGTGCGCGAGCTGTTCGAGATCCTGCGCCGCATCAACCGCGACGATGGCGTCGCGATCCTGCTCGTCGAGCAGAACGCAACCTTGGCGCTCGCGCTCGCCCAGCGCGCCTACCTGCTCGAAACCGGGCGCGTCGTGATCGCCGGCAGCGCCGAGCAAATCGGTGCCGACGAGTCGGTGCGCCGCTCCTACCTGGGTTATTGATCGATGACCGCCGACCTGCTCCTGCGCCAGATCTTTTCCGGCCTCGCCAGCGGCGGCATCTATGCCAGCGTCGCGCTCGCGCTGGTCATGATCTACCAGGCCACCCATCTCGTGAACTTCGCCCAGGGCGAGCTCGCGATGTTCTCCACCTACATCGCCTGGAGCCTGATCCAGGCCGGGCTGCCCTACTGGGCCGCGTTCTTCGCCACCGTGGCCATCGCCTTCGTGCTCGGGGTCGCGATCGAGCGCATCGTCGTGCGTCCGGTCGAGAACGCACCGGTGCTCTCGGTCGTGATCGTCTTCATCGGCCTGCTCGTCATCCTCAACAGCCTCGCGGGCTGGATCTTCGGCTTCACGATCAAGCCTTTCCCGAGCCCGTTTCCGGAACAGCCTTTGTTCGGCAACCACTACATCTCGAGCCACGAGCTGGGCTCGGTGGCGATCACGCTCGTCGAACTCGGCCTGCTCTTCGCCTTCTTCCGCTTCACCTCGCTCGGTCTCGCGATGCGGGCGGCGGCGCAGAACCCCGAGTCGAGCCGCTTGGTGGGCATCCGTGTCGGCTGGATGCTGGCGTTGGGCTGGGGGCTGGCCGGCGCCCTGGGCGCCGTCGCCGGAATCATGGTCGCGCCCTCGGTCTTTCTCGAGCCGAACATGATGTCGGGCATCCTGCTCTACGCCTTCGCCGCGGCCTTGCTCGGCGGCATCGACAGCCCCGGCGGCGCGGTCATCGGCGGCTTCATCGTCGGCGTGCTCGAGAACCTCGTCGGGGCGCTGCTCGGCACCGAGCTCAAGCTCACCGCGGCCCTCGTCGTCATCATCGGCGTGCTCGTCGTGCGGCCTTCGGGGCTGTTCGGGCGGCGCGTCGTCACGCGCGTATGAAGCCCGCCCGGCCCGCTCTTACGCGTCCCGCACTGGCCGGGCTCGCGCTGCTGCTCGTCGCAGCCAGCGTGCTGCCATTCTGCGTCGGCAACTACCGCGTCTTCCAGTTCACGCTCGTGATCGTCTACGCGATCGCCTTGCTCGGGCTGAACATGCTCACCGGCTACAACGGCCAGATCTCGCTCGGCCACGGCGCGTTCTACGCCATCGGCGCCTACACCGCGGCGATCCTGATGGACAAGTTCGGCGTGCCGTACTGGGCGACGATTCCGGTGGCCGGCGCGGTCTGCGCCGTCGCCGGATTCCTCTTCGGCCTGCCGGCCTTGCGCCTCGAAGGCCTGTACCTGTCGCTGGCCACTTTCGCGCTGGGCGTGGCCCTGCCGCAAATCCTGAAATACAAGCGCCTGGACCACTGGACCGGCGGCAGCGAAGGCATCGTCATCACCAAGCCCGATGCCCCGGCCGGCCTGCCGCTGAACCAGGACCAGTGGCTATATTTCGTCGCGCTGGCGGTCGCGCTCGTGATGTTCGCGCTCGCCTGGAACCTGCTGCGCGGGCGCATCGGCCGCGCGATGGTCGCGATCCGCGACCAGCCGATCGCGGCCCAGGCCATGGGCGTCGACACGGCGATGGTCAAGGCCATGACCTTCGGTGTTTCGGCGCTGTACACCGGGGTTGCCGGGGCGCTCGGGGCCATTGCGATCCAGTTCGTCGCCCCCGATTCGTTCACGATCTTCCTCTCGATCAGCCTCGTCGTCGGCATCGTCGTCGGCGGGCTGGCCTCGATCTCGGGCGCGATCTGGGGCGCGCTGTTCGTCCAGTTCGTGCCCAACCTCGCCGGCGACATCTCCAAGGCCGCGCCCTGGGCGATCTACGGCCTGTTCCTGATCGTCTTCATGTACACGATGCCGACCGGGGTGGCCGGCTTCATCCGCCTTGCCGCGGCGCGCTTGCGCCGGCGGCGTTCACCGGGCCCTCCGGCCCTCGTTGCCCGCACCGCAGGAGAAAAGCATGAGCCATGACATCACCCGCCGCGCCCTCGTCGCCGCTGCCGCCGCCTTGCCCTTTGGCGCCGCCCTGGCGCAGAAGAAATACGGCCCCGGCGCCAGCGACCACGAGATCAAGCTCGGCCAGACCATGCCTTACAGCGGCCCGGCCTCGGCTTACGCGACCATCGGCAAGCTCGAGCAGGCCTACTTCAAGCGCATCAACGACAGTGGCGGCATCAACGGCCGCAAGGTCAATCTGATCAGCCTGGACGACGGCTACAGCCCGCCGAAGACGGTGGAGCAGGTGCGCAAGCTCATCGAGCAGGAAGAAGTGCTGGCGCTGTTCCAGGTGCTGGGCACGCCGCCGGCCTCGGCGATCCAGAAATACGTCAACGCGAAGAAGGTGCCGAACCTGCTGCTGGCCACCGGCGCGAGCAAGTGGAACGATCCGCAGAACTTCCCCTGGACCCTGGGCTTCAACCTGAGCTACCACTCCGAAGGCGTCATCTACGGCCGCTACCTGCTGAAGAACAAGCCGAACGCGAAGATCGCCATCCTTTCGCAGAACGACGACTACGGCAAGGACCTGCTCAAGGGCGTGAAGGACGGGCTCGGCGCGGCCGGCGCCAAGCTCATCGTCGCCGAGGCCACCTACGAGGTCACCGACCCGACGGTGGATTCGCAGATCCTGACGCTGCAGGCTTCGGGCGCCGACACCTTCATCGATATCACGACGCCCAAGTTCTCGGCCCAGGCAATCCGCAAGGCCTGGGATTCGGGCTGGAAGCCGCTGCACATCATCAACAACGTCGGCGCCTCGGTCGGCTCGGTGCTGGCCCCGGTGGGGCTGGACAAGTCGACCGGGCTGCTCACCGTGCAGTACTACAAGGACCCCAACGACCCGCAGTGGAAGGACGACCCCGGCATGCTCGAATGGCGCGGCTTCATGGGCAAGTACTACCGCGAGGGCGACCCGCGCGATGCGTCCAACCTCTACGGCTACATCGCCTCGCAGGTGATGGAGCACATCCTGCGCGCCTGCGGCAACGACCTGACGCGCGAGAACCTGATGCACCAGGC
>JAGWTS010000138.1 GCA_028868875.1 Burkholderiales bacterium
TCCGGCGCGACAACGCGCAATACCTCTGGCACCCGATGGCGCATCCGGGCGCGATGAAGAAGAGCGCGCCCGACATCGTCGCGCGCGGCGAAGGCTGCTGGATCTGGGATCTCGCCGGCCACAAGATGCTCGACGGCGTCGGCGGGCTGTGGAGCAGCAACCTCGGCCACAGCAATCGGGCGGTGCGCGATGCCATCGTCGCGCAACTCGACGAGCTGCCCTTCTACAACGTCTTTCGCGGCACGACCCATGTGCGCGCCATCGAGCTCTCGGCCCGCCTCGTGGGCTTGATGAAGCCCGACGGCGTGGCCGCGGTGCTCTTCTCCAACGGCGGCTCCGACGCGGTGGAAGGCGCCCTGAAGATCGCACGCCAGTACCACAAGCTGCGCGGCCAGGCCGACCGCTTCAAGTTCGTCGCCTTGCGCCAGGGCTACCACGGCGTGCATTTCGGCGGCATGAGCGTCAACGGCAACACCGCCTTCCGCCGCCCTTACGAGCCGCTGCTGCCGGGCTGCTTCCACGTCGACACGCCCTGGACTTATCACAACTCCTTCGGCTTCGACGACCCCGAGGCGCTGGGCCGGCGCTGCGCCGAGATGCTCGAGCGCGAGATCGTCTTCCAGGGCCCGGACACGGTGGCCGCCTTCATCGCCGAGCCGATCCAGGGCGCTGGTGGCGTCATCGTGCCGCCGCCCAACTACTGGCCGCTGGTGCGCGAGATCTGCGACCGCCACGGCGTGCTGCTCATCGCCGACGAGGTCGTCACCGGCTTCGGCCGCGGCGGGGCGATGTTCGGCACCCGCTTGTGGAACGTGAAGGCCGACCTCTGGTGCCTGGCCAAGGGCATCAGCTCGGGCTACGTGCCGCTGGGCGCCACCGCGATCGGCGCCAAGGTGGCCGAGGTCTTCGAGCGCGACGAGAGCGGCGCCGCCTCGGTCTCGCACGGCTACACCTACAGCGCGCACCCGGTGGCCGCGGCCGCGGCGCTGGCGACGCTGGACATCCTCGAAGCCGAGGACATCCCGGGCAACGCGGCGCGCGTCGGCGCGCATCTGCAGGCGCGGCTGCGGACCTTCGTCGAGCGCTTCGCCACGGTCGGCGACGTGCGCGGCATGGGGTTGATGGCAGGCATCGAGATGGTGGCCGACAAGGCCGCGCGCACGCCGATGCCTCGCAGCAACGACTTTCCGGCGCGGGTCGCGCGCGCGGCCTACGAACGCGGGCTGATGCTGCGCGTCTCGGGCCCCAACATCATCCTGAGCCCGCCGCTCGTCATCACGCGCGAGGAGGTCGACTTCCTCGTCGACACGCTCGAAGCCGCGTTCGCCGCGGTCGAGTCCGCGGGATGACGACGACGGTCCTCATCGTGGGCACCGTCGACACCAAGAGCGACGAGATCGCCTGTCTGCGCGCAAGCGTCGAGCAGCAGGGCGCGCGCGCCGTCGTCATGGACGTGGGCGTGCTCGGCCGCGGAGGCTGCGTGGCCGAGATCGCGAACGCCGAGGTCGCGGCCGAAGCCGGTGCGACGCTGGCCGAGATCGCCGCCAGCGGCGACGAGAACAGCGCGATGGCGCTGATGGCGCTGGGCGCCTCGCGCCTGGCGCGGCGCCTGCACGCGGCGGGCCGCTTCGACGGCCTGCTCGCGCTCGGCGGCACGATGGCCACCGACCTCGCGCTGGACGTGGCCGCGGCCTTGCCGCTGGGCGTGCCCAAGGTCGTGCTCTCGACCATCGCCCATTCGCACTTGATCCCGCCCGAGCGCATCGCGCCCGACCTGATGATGCGGCTCTGGGCCGGCGGCCTCTACGGCCTGAACCGGGTCTGCCGCAGCGCGCTCGCGCAAGCCGCCGGGGCTGCGGTCGGCGCCTGCCGCGCCGCGGTGGCGCCGGCCGGGCCGCGCCCCGTGGTCGGCATGACCTCGCTCGGCAGCAGTGCGCTGTCGTACATGAAGACGCTGCAGCCGGCGCTCGAGGCGCGCGGCTACGAGCTCGCGGTGTTCCACACCACCGGCATGGGCGGGCGCGCTTTCGAAGACCTTGCGGTCCAGGGCTTCTTCGCCGCGGTCATGGACTTCAGCCTGCAGGAACTGGTGAACCATCTCGGTGGCTCCTGCGTCAGCTCGGGCCCCGACCGCCTGCGCGGCGCCGGCCGCGCCGGCGTGCCGCAGATCGTCGCCCCCGGCGCCACCGACATGCTCGACTACGCCGCCTGGGGCGCGCGCCCGGCCGGCTTCGAGGGCCGGCCCGAACACGCCCACAACCGCCTCATCGCCTCGGTGCTGATCACGCCGCAGCAGCGGCGCGAAGCCGCGCGCGCGATCGGCGAGCGCCTGGCCGAGGCCAGCGGCCCGACCTGCCTGCTGCTGCCCACGGGCGGCATCGAGGCCTGGGACCGGCCGGGCCAGCCGCTGCACGACCCCGAAGGGCTGGCGGCGCTGGTCGACGAACTGCGCGCGCGCGTCGCGCCGCCGGCGCGCCTGGTCGAGGTCGCAGCCCACATCAATGACGCCGCGTTCTGCGATGCCGCGCTCGCGGTCTTCGACGACTGGGTGCACAAGGGCCTGGTGCCGCGCGGAGTCGTTCGATGACCCAGCAAGCCTTGGTGCTGGACTTCGGTGGCGTCGTCAGCCGCACCTTGTTCGAGACCCATGGGCTGAGCGAAGCGGCGCTCGGCCTGGCCCCCGGCACGCTCACGTGGCGCGGCCCGTTCGACCCCGCGGGCGACGAGCTCTGGCGTGCGATGCAGGCCGGCACGATCAGCGAGCGCGACTACTGGCTCGCCCGCACGCGCGAGGTCGGCCGACTGCTCGGCGAGGACTGGACGCGCATGGAGACCCTGGTGCAGCGCGCGCGCGGCGCCGACATCGAGGCCGTGATCCGGCCCGAGGCCGCGGCCGCAGTCGCGGCGGCACGCGCCGCCGGCTGCAAGCTCGCGGTGCTGTCGAACGAACTCGACCTGTTCTACGGCGCCGGCTTCGCGCAAAGGCTGCCGCTGCTCGAAGGCTTCGCGGCCATAGTCGACGCCACCTACACCGGCGTGCTCAAGCCCGATGCGCGCGCCTACCAGGCCTGCCTCGACGCGCTCGGCCTGGCGGCTGCCGCCTGCGTCTTCGTCGACGACCAGGCGCGCAACATCGCCGGCGCCGAGCGCGCCGGCATGCGCGTCGTGGCCTTCGACGTGAAGCAGCCCGCGGCCTCGTTCCGCCGCGCGCTCGAACTCCTGGGCGTGCCCACCCCCGAAAGCTTGCGATGAACTCCGTTGCCCCCGAACGCATCCAGGCCCTGATGCAGGCCGAGCAGGCGCTCTACGCCGAGCGTCACCCGAAATCGCGCGCCCTCTTCGAGCAAGGCAAGCAGCACTGGCTTTACGGCGCGCCTTCGCACTGGATGCGGCGCTGGATCGGCGGCTGGCCGATCTACCTGGCCGACGAAGCGCGCGACTACGGCGTGCGCTTTCGCGATGTCGACGGCAACGACGTCGTCGACTTCTGCCTCGGCGACACCGGTGGCATGTGCGGCCACGGCCACCCGGCGGTCGTCGAGGCGCTGGCGCGCCAGGCCCGGGTCGGCAGCTCGCTGATGCTGCCCACCGGCGACGCCGAATGGGTCGGCAGCGAACTGTCGCGCCGCTTCGGCCTGCCGTACTGGAACCTCACGACCTCGGCCTCGGACGCGAACCGCGCCTGCATCCGCCTCGCCCGCATGGTGACCGGCCGGCCGCGCGTGCTCGTGTTCTCGGGCTGCTACCACGGCAGCGTCGAGGAAGCGCATGTCGAGCTCTTCGAAAGCCGGGTGCGCATGCGCAACGGCATCCACCCGAACGCCTTCCCGCACGAACGGCTCTCGCGCGTCGTCGAGTTCAACGACGTGCCGGCGCTCGAAGCCGCCTTGCGCGAAGGCGACGTGGCCTGCGTGCTGGCCGAGCCGGTGATGACCAACTTCGGCATGATCGCGCCCGCGCCCGGCTTTCACGCCGCGCTGCGCCGGCTCACACGCGAGACCGGCACCTTGCTCGTCATCGACGAGACGCACACGATCTCGAGCGGGCCCGGCGGCTACACGAGGCTGCACGGGCTGGAGCCGGACTTCTTCGTCGTCGGCAAGGCGATCGCCGGCGGGGTGCCGGCGGCGGCTTTCGGGCTCTCGCAGGCCACCGCCGAGCGTGTCTGGCAGCAACTGCCTCCCGTGCCGCCGACGGTGCGGCAAAGCGCCCATGCCGGCTTCGGCGGCACCCTCGCGGGCAACGCGCTCACGGTGGCGGCGATGCGAGCCGTGCTCTCCGAGGTGCTGACGGAAGAGGCCTTTGCGCGCATGCTCGCGCTCGCCCAGCGCTTGCGCGGCGGCATCGAGGCGAGCATCGCCGCCCACGGCCTGCCCTGGCATGCGATGGCGGTGGGCGCGCGCGTCGAGACGATGTTCACGCCCGATCCGCCGCGCGATGCGCGCGACGTGCGCGCCGGGCGCGATCCCGAGCTCGAAGCCCTGCTGCACCTGTTCCTGATGAACCGCGGCGTGCTCATCACGCCCTTCCACAACATGATGCTGTGCTGCCCCGGAACGAGGGCCGAAGACGTCGACCGCCACGACGCGGTCTTCGGCGAATTCGTGCGGGCGCTCACCCGATGAACGGCCTGTTCCGCCTCGACGGCCGCGTCGCCCTCGTCACCGGCGGCGGGCGCGGCATCGGCGCCGCGATCGCCCAGGTCTTCGCCCGCGCCGGCGCGAAAGTGCTGATCGCGAACCGCACCGCCGAGGCCGGGGCCGCGGTGGCGCAAGGCATCGCAGCCGAGGGCTTCGAGGCCGATTCGATGGCCTGCGATGTCGGCCGGCGCGAGGAATGCGAGGCCGCGGTGGCGCGCGCCGTCGAGCGCTTCGGCGCGCTCGACATCGTCGTCCACAACGCCGCCGTCAACGTCTGGCGCGAGCTCGGCGCGATCGACGACGCCACGCTGGCGCAGACCCTGGCGGTCAACCTCCAGGCCTGCTTCTGGCTGACGCAGGCGGCGCTGCCGGCGCTGCGCGAGGCCGGGCGCAGCAGCGGCGGGCGTCTTCTCGTCACCTCGTCGGTGACGGGCCCGCGCGTCGCGATGCCGGGCAGCGCGCCCTATGCAGCGAGCAAGGCGGGGGTGAACGGCTTCATCCGCAGCGCCGCGCTCGAACTCGCGCGCGAAGGCATCACGGTCAACGGCGTCGAGCCCGGCTACATCGCCAAGCTCGGCGGCTCGCTGCTCTCCGACCCGGCGAAGGCCGCGCGCATCGCCAAGCACATCCCGGCCGGCGAGCTCGGCCGGCCCGAAGACATCGCCTACGCGATGCTGTATCTGGCGAGCCCGGCGGCACGCTACGTGACCGGCCAGACGATCGTCGTCGACGGCGGATCGACGCTGCCCGAGAGCCCCTTCTTCCAGGAGTCCTGAAGTGAATCCCCCCCGAAGCGCCTTCGGCGCTCCCCCCCAGGGGGGCGACGCCAGCGGCCCGGCAAAGCCGGTTCCGCGGCGTCTGCTTGACCCATGGATTCATGCGTCGAGGGTGGCCATGGCTGCCATGGAGAACTGAGATGCGATTCGCCGGCAGGACCGCCTTCGTCTGCGGCGCCGCCAGCGGCATCGGCGCCGCGGTGGCGCGGCGGCTGCACGCCGAGGGCGCGCAGGTGGCTGCCGCCGGGCTGCAGCCCGATCTGCTCGCCGAGCTGGCGGCTTCGTTGTCGCCTGCCGTCCTCGCCGTCGAATGCGACGTGACGAGCGAGGCCTCGGTGCGCGCGGCCGTCGGCCGCGTGGTCGGGGCCTGGGGCCGCATCGACGTGCTCGTCAACGCTGCCGGCGTCATCGCCGCCGACGATGCCGCGAGCGTCGACGACGCCGTCTGGCAGCGCACCCAGGAGGTCAACCTCGGCGGGGTCATGCGCCTGATGCGCGCGGTGCTGCCGGGCATGCTCGCGCGCGGTGCCGGCAGCATCGTCAACATCGCCTCGGTCGCGGCCTTCAACGCCTCGGCCGGCGCCGCGAGCTATGCCGCGAGCAAGGCCGGCGTGGTCGCGCTCACGCGCACGGCGGCCAGCGCCTACGGCGCGCAAGGCGTGCGCGTGAATGCGCTCGCGCCGGGCTGGGTCGACACGCCGATGAGCCGGCGCGAGATGGCCGATCTGGCGGCCGGGCTCGGCGTCGACGAAGCCGAGGCGCGCGCACGCACCGTGGCTCGCGTTGCGCTCGGCCGCATGGCCCGCCCGGAGGAGATCGCCGCCGCCTGCGCCTTCCTGGCGAGCGACGAGGCCTCGTTCGTCACCGGCGCGGTGCTCGTCGCCGATGGCGGCTCGCGCATCGCGGCGTCGGCGCGCGCCGTCTGAGCGTTGCCCCGGGCCCGGGCGCTGGGCTCAGCGCCGCAGCCTGAGCTTCTCCTGGATCACCGGCGCGAGCCGGGCGCCGGCCATGAAGCCGGCTTCGACGAGTGCGTGCCGGGCCGAGAAGTCGGTGCTGGCGATGCGCGAGACCTCGGGGCGGATCACGATGTCGGCCAGCGCCGCCTCGTTGCGGCGCAGCGAGTCGCCCATGATCTCGAACGAGCGCATCAGCAGCCCGTACATGCCGGCCGCCGGGTCGGCGGCGTCGGTGTTCGAAGCGCCGACGTCGACCGCGACGACGAGCCCCGCACCGGCGGCGCGCGCCGTCTGCACCGGCAGCGGGCTCACGAGGCCGCCGTCGAGGTAGGTCTGGCCCTGCCGGCTCGGCGGCATGAACACGCCCGGAATGCTGCACGAGGCGCGCACCGCGAAGCCGATGTCGCCGCGGTCGAACACCTGCAGCTCGCCCGTCGGGTAGCGCGTCGCGACGCACAGGAACGGCGTGGCCAGGCCGTTGATCGGGCGGTTGTCGGTGCCGTCGTTGACGAAGTTCTGCAGCGCCTGGCCCAGCACCATGCCGGGCCGGCTCGCGCCGCCGGCGACGGCGTCGACGATGTCCTGGTCGCGCACGCGATCGGCCAGGGTCTCCATCTTGCTGCCGCTGAAGCCGGCGGCCCAGAAGGCGCCGACCAGGGCCCCGGCGCTGCAGCCCACGATCAGGTCGGGGCGGATGCCGGCCGCATCCAGCGCCTTGATGACGCCGATGTGGGCGAAGCCGTGGGCCGAGCCCGCGCCCAGCACCACCGCCAGGCGCGGAGCGCGCGCCGGGCCGTGGCGCCGATCGGCCGGTGTCGACGAGGGCTGTGCCGCCGCGACCAGCGCTGCCCCGCCCGCGACCCAGCTGCCGAAGGCCGCAGCGCCGCGCAGCCAGAGTCGCCGGCCGGGGCTGCCCGGGCTCTCGCTCATTCGGCCTTCCCCGCGTCGAGCTGCTTCTCCATCTCGGCCTTGACGTGCGCAAAGGCGTCCTCGAAGGCGTTCGCCGGCTCGCCGGCGCTGAGATGGGCCACGGTCTCGCCGAGGACGATGATCTCGACGCGACGGTTCAGGCGGCGCCCGGTTTCGGTGTCGTTGGGCGCCAGCGGCCGGCTGAAGCCGTAGCCCACGGTCTTCAGCCGCGCGGCCGCGACCCCGCGCTGGATCAGGGCCCGGGCCACCGCCGCGGCGCGGTCCTCGGAGAGCTTCTGGTTGAAGGCGACGCTGCCGACGTTGTCGGTATGGCCTTCGAGCGAGAGCGAGTGATCGGTCTTGTGGTTCAGGATGTCGGCCACCCGGTCGAGGTAGGCGCCCGAGGCCGCGGAAAGGTCGGCCTTGCCGAAATCGAACAACACGTTGTCGGGCAGCCAGATCATCACGCCGCGCTCGGTCTGCGACATCGCGAGCTTGACCGGCGGCGCGGCGCCCGCGGCCGGCTGGGGCGCATGGGCGCAGGCGGCCAGCAGCGCGGCGGTGAGCAGGGTCAGGAGGGTGGTGCGGAACTTCATGGCGGGAGAGGGGAGAGGCAGATGCGGCGGGCCCGATCGTGGCCGGCGCCGGGCCGGCTGGCCCCGGGCCCGGGGATGGGGCGGCACCATACCTCGGGCGAGGACGGGCGGCGTTACCGGATGTGTGCGTGGCGCGCCGGGGCGGCGGCCTATGCGGTCGCGGCGCCCGGCGCGGCTGCGGGCCGGACCCGCGTCAGGAGGCCCGCAGCCGGCGCCCGCGCGCGCCTTGGGTCGCGACGTAGGCGTTGAGCGCATCGATGTCGGCGACGCAGCTCGCCATCAGGTCGATGAAGGAGCGGATCTTCTTGCGCATGTAGCGCTGGCGCTGGAACGCGCAGTAGATGCGCCGGCCCTCGGGCTCCCAGTCCGGCAGGACCGGGCGCAGGATGCGGCCCTCCAGCTCGGGCTTGGCGAAGAACTCGGGCAGCAGCGCGATGCCGAAGCCGTCGATGCAGAAGGTCTTCATGACCCAGTAGTCGTTGGTCACGAGGGCGGCGCGCGGCGCGTAGGCCTGCGCCGCGCCGCCCGGATGGCGCAGCAGGACGGGGCGCTGCGGGCTTTCGCCGATCAGGATCGACGCGTGCTGGGCGAGCTCGCCCGGCGTCGCCGGGGCGCCGCGCCGGGCGATGTAGTCGGCGCTCGCGTACAGGCCGTACTTGAGCTGGCCGAGCTGCTTGCCGACGAGATTGGGCAGGCCCGGCGGCGCGGTGCAGACGTAGCAGTCGACGTCCTCGACCGCGGGCGAGTTTGCGCGCCCGGCCACGTCGAGGCGGCACACGACCTTCGGATGCTGCTCGAGGAACAGGCGCGCCACGTGTCAGACGAAGGTCGTGCTGAATTCGGTGTCCGAGAGCACCGACAAGGCGCCCGCGCTGCCCGCGTTCATCTCCTGCACCTGGGTGCGGGCGCTTTCCACGCGCGCCGAGATCTCGGCGAGCAAGGCGTCGCAATGCGCGTAGAAGGCGCGCCCGGCCTCGGTCAGCACGACCTTGCGCCCGGTGCGCGTGAACAGCTGGGCCCCGAGCACCTCTTCCAGCCGCGCGAGCTGGCGGCTCAGCGTCGCCTTGGACTGGCCGCTCTCGGTCTCGGCCTGCGTCAGGCCCCCGCAGCGAACGATCGCCGCGAAGGCCTCGATCCACCTCAGATCCATCTGCATCGCGACCTCATCGGCATCGTTCCGGAAATGAAACGCAGCGTCCCGCCGCCAGTCTTTCGCCGAGGCGTCAAGGCCTCTACATTGACGGCAATCAAGAAACGTTCGTTTTCGAGTCTAGCAAGCGAGGGTCTGAATGCAGCAGCGCAGGAAGTTCATCATCGCCTCGGCCCTGGCGCCGGCGCTTCTCGGCACGGCCGCGCGGGCCGCCGCACCGATGAAGGTCGGCTTCATCTTCCTCGGCCCGGTCGGCGACGTGGGCTGGACCCATCAGCACGACCTCGCGCGCCAGGCGCTCGAGCGCAGCCTGGGCAGCGCGATCGCGGTGACCGCCGTCCCCAACACGAACGAGGGGCCCGACTCCGAGCGCGTCGCGCGCCAGCTCACCGCAGACGGCAACAAGCTCATCTTCGCGGTCTGGTTCGGCTACATGGACCCCGTGCTGCGCGTCGCCGCCGACAACCCGCAGACGGTTCGACCCGCCGAAGGAGCGCGATGCGGCCATCGCGCTGATGAACGCCGGGGTGGACGTGATCACGCACTTCACCGACACCGCGGCCGTCGTCACCGCCGCCGAGGAGCGGGGCGTGGCCAGCATCTCGTTCCACTCCGACATGCGCAAGTACGCGCCGAAGAACGACCTCACCGGCATCACCCACCACTGGGGCAAGTACTACACCCAGGTCACGCGCGAGGTCATGGCGGGCACCTGGAAGGGCCAGCTCTTCTTCGGCGGGCTCGCCGAAGGCGTGCTCGAGATGGCGCCCTTCGGGCCGCGCGTGACCAAGGACGTGGCCGATCTCGTGAACGCGAAGGCCAGGGACATCGCGAGCGGGCGCCTGCAGGTCTTCGCCGGGCCCATCAAGGACCAGAAGGGCGTCCTGCGCGTGGCGCCGGGCGCCACCTATCCGATGGCCGAGATCGGCAAGATGGACTGGCTCGCCGAAGGCATCATCGGCGGCAACGCGCAATAACGCCTGGACCCGGCAAGTTCCATGAACACGAAAGCGTCAGCCTGGATACCCCTGCTCCCCTCGCACCAGTTGCGTGCGGCGCAGGACGTCGTCGCCGCCTGCGCCGAGGGCGAGGAACTGGCGCTGTGGCGTTCGGCCGAAGGCCTGGCCCAGGTCTGGGAAGACCGCTGCCCGCACCGCGGCATGCGGCTGTCGCTGGGCCGCGTCCACGCGGGCCGGCTCGCCTGCGCCTACCACGGCTGGGAGTACGAGGCCGACGGGGGCCGCTGCGGCGCCATCCCGGCCCAGCCCGGCGCGCCGCTGCCGCGCAACCTGTGCGTGAAGACCCATGCTGCACTGGACCACGGCGGCATGGTCTGGACCTGCCTCGGCGGCGCGGCCGCGCCGCCGCAGGCGGCCGCGGACGCGCGGGCCACCACCTTCTGCCGATCGCTCGCGATCCGCGCCGGCCTCGGGCCGGTCTCGCAGGCGCTGGCCGCGGCCGGCTTCGAGGCCGTGCAGGCCCTGGTCTGGCGCGGCGAACTGGCGCGCGAGGCGGTCGCCGCCTACCTGACGCCGGCCCGCGACGGCCTGACCTTTCTGCATGCCTGGTCGCGCATCGACGCCCGCCATCCCGCATTCGCCTCGGTGATGGCGGCGCTGCGCCGGCTGCGCGCGTCGATCGAGGCGGCGCCCTGAAGGGAGAACATCCGATGGCCTTCGACAACGCCGACCCCAACTTCCGCGACGACTGGCTCACCGTCGGCCCGGCTTCGAGGCTGGCCCAGGCGACGGCGCAGCAGCCGCGCGCGACCCGGCTCCTCGGCGAACCGGTGCTGCTGTGGCGCGACGACCAAGGCCGCGTGCACGCGGGCGCCGGCGGGCGCGAATTCGCCGCCCAGGAGCGCTACGGCTACGTCTGGGTCTGCGCCGGCACGCCGCCGGCGCGGCCGCTCTTCGCCTTTCCCGAATACAGCGAGCCGGGCCGCCGCATCGTCGACTGCGACGGCATCGGCGTGGCCGTCTCGGGCTTGCGCATGGTCGAGAACTTTCTCGACATGGGGCATTTCTCCTTCGTCCACCCCACTTACCTGGGTGACCCGGGCCGGACCGAGGTGGCGCCCTACCAGGTCGCCGTCGACCCCGCGACCGACGAGATCTGGGCCACCGATTGCCGCTTCTACCAACCGCGCACTTCGGGCAGCGCGACCGCGGGTGTCGAGGCGCATTACCGCTACCGGGTGATGCAGCCGATGACGGCCATGCTTTACAAGACCTCGGTGCCGCGGCCCGGGGCGCTCGATGCCATCGGCCTGTTCGTGCAGCCGCTGGACGAGGAGCACATCGTGGCCTACTGCCTGCTCGCGTATTTCGACGACGCGACGAGCGACACCGGGCTCATCGCCTTCCAGCACACCATCTTCGGCCAGGACAAGCCGATCCTCGAGAACCAGCGCCCGCGCCGGCTGCCGCTGCAGCCGGGCGCGGAATTCCCGGTGCGCTGCGATGCCATGTCGATGGCCTACCGGCGCTGGCTGAAGGCGCGCGGCGTGCGCTACGGCGCCGTGGCCGACTGAAGGCTTCGCGATGAAGCTCTACGACTACGAACTCTCGGGCAACTGCTGGAAGGTGCGCTTCCTGCTGCACGCGCTGGGGCTGCCCTGGGAGACGCGGCAGATGAACTTCCACCCCGGGCGCGAGCACAAGGCCGAGTGGTTCGTCGAGCGCCTGAACCCGCTCGGCCAGTTGCCGGTGCTCGAAGACGGCGACTTCGTGCTGCGCGACGCCCAGGCCATCCTCGTCTACCTCGCCAGCCGCTACGACACCGGGCGCTCCTGGTACCCGGACGATGTGCGATGGCGCGGCGAGATCCAGCTCTGGCTCGCGACCGCCGACGAGATCACGCGCACCGCCTCGGCGGCGCGGCTGCACGACGCCTTCGGCTTCGAGGGCGAAATCGAAGCCTGCAGGCGCGGCGCGCGCGCGGTCTTCCGCGTCCTCGACGACCATCTGGCCGAACGCCAGGCGGCGGGCCGGCGCTGGCTCGTGGGCGAGCACGCGACGCTCGCCGACCTCGCCTGCTTTCCCTACGCGGAACTGGCGCCGGAGGGCGGCATCGCGCTCGATGAATTTCCGGCGCTGCGCACGTGGCTGCGCGACTTCCGCCACCGGCCGGGCTTCGTCGGCATGCCGGGAATGATCGCGCCGGTCTCGTGAGCCGGCTCATGCGCCCGGCGCATGACATACCCGACTGATCGAGGCCGTTATGGCGGCTGGTTAGGATCGATCGATCGACGCACCGGGCGGGCGCCGCTTCGGCAGGCTCCCGGCCACTCGCGCGCCAACCGGATCCGCAGCCGCCCATGACCGAAGCCCTCAATGCCCTGCACGCCCTCGCGCCGCTGGCCTGGCCTTTCGCCGCCATGCTGGCCTGGCTCGCGGGCGAGCTCGGCCAGCGCTGGCTCGGCCTGCCACGCATCAGCGTCTACGGCCTCGTCGGCTTCTGCCTGGGCGCGGGCCAGCTCGGGCTGCTGCCGGCGGCGCATGGCGGGGCGATGGTGATCGTCGCCCACGTCGCCTTCGGCCTCGTGCTGTTCGAGTTCGGCTACCGCATCAACCTGCTCTGGCTGCGCGCCAACCCCTGGCTCGTGGCGAGCGGGGTGCTCGAGGCGCTGGCGACACTGGTGGCCGTGTTCGCCCTGGCCCGCGCGGGGGGCATCGAGCCGCTCATGAGCATGCTGCTGGCCGCGCTCGCGATGTCGACCTCGCCCGTGACGGTGATGCGCGTCGTCAACGAGAGGCGCTGCTCGGGCCAGGTCACCGAACGCCTGCTGCACCTCACCGCCATCAACTTCCTGCTCGCGGTCTTCACCTTCAAGGTCGTGGTCGGCGTCTGGACCTTCCAGAGCTCGGGCAGCGTCTGGCAGGCGGCGTCGAACAGCCTCGTCGTGGTCGCGGTCTCGGTCGGGCTGGGCTGCGCCTTCGGGCTCGCGGTGCCGGCGCTGCAGCGCCGCGTCGTCGAGCCCGGCGCCGACGCCACCGTGGCTTTCGCGCTCGGCGTGCTGCTGCTGGTGGCGCTGGCCCATGCGATGAAGTATTCGCCGGTGGTGGCCGCGCTCGCGTTCGGCCTCGTCGCGCGCCATCGGCGCGTCGTCTTCAGCCGCGCCCAGCGCAATTTCGGCGCCCTCGGCGACGT
>JAGWTS010000139.1 GCA_028868875.1 Burkholderiales bacterium
CGATGCCGAGCATTCTCTCGATCACTGCGCCGATCTACCTGATCATGGGCGCGGGCTGGCTCTCGGTCCGCTTCGGGCTGTTCGACAAGCGCGACACGCGCGTGCTCGGCCTCTTCGTCGCCGATTTCTGCGTCCCGGCGCTGCTGTTCAAGGCCTTGTCGGGCCGCTCGCTGCGCGAGGTGCTGGACGCGCGCTACCTCGGCGCCTACGCCCTCGGCTCGCTCGCGGTGATGGGCGCGGCCGTGTTCGTGCAGCACCGGCTGCGGCGGCGACCGATGCCGCAGGCGGCGATGCAGGCGCTGGGCATGTCGTCGTCGAACAGCGGCTTCATCGGCTACCCCATCGCCTCGCAGCTGCTGGGCGCGGAGGCCGGGGTGGCGCTGGCGCTGGGCATGATCGTCGAGAACGTCGCGATGATTCCGCTGGCGATGGCGCTGGCCGACCGCGCGCAGAGCGGCACGCGCTCGTTCAGCAGCTTCGCGACGTCGCTGCGCGGCATGGCGCGCAACCCGATGATCGTGGCCATCGCGCTGGGCCTGCTGGTGGCGGCGGCGGGTCTGCAGCTGCCCGAGGTGCTGACGCGCTCGGTCGGCCTCGTCGCCGCGGCGGCGAGCCCGGTGGCGCTGTTCGTGATCGGCGGCGCCCTCGTCGGCCTGCGGCTGCAGGGCATGCGGCGCGAGATCGCCCTCGTCGCCGCGGGCAAGCTCCTGCTGCACCCGCTGGCCGTGCTCGGCGGGCTGCTGCTGCTGCAGCCCGCGGTGCCGGCGCTGCGCAGCGCCGGCATCGTCTACGCCTCGGTGCCGATGCTCAGCATCTACCCGGTACTGGCGCAAAAGTACGGCTACGAAGGCCTGTGCGCGGCGGCGCTGCTGGTGACGACGGTGCTGTCGTTCGTCACGATCAGCGGCTGGATCTGGGTGCTGCACGCGGGGTTGGGGTGGGCGGGGTGAAGCCCGGGCCGATGCCCGACGGAGCCCTGCCGCTCGCGCCAGGCTGGGCCGGGCGGATTGCGCGGGCCCCATCCGGCCGCGTTCCTGCGCCATGGCACGGGCGATCGCGGTCTCAGCTCTGGTTCATCCATGCCGGGATGTTGCGCTGTTCGTGGAGCACGCGCCAGACGTCGATGTGCTCATCGCGCTCGACGTAAAAGACCAAGTACGGGTAGCGGCCAAGGCGCCAGACTCTCAGGTCGGCGAGCCCGAGTTGGTGCGCATAGCGTGGGGACCCCGACTCCGGATGGCGCCCGATGTGGGCGTAGGCTTTCTCCAACTCGTCGACGAACCCCAGGGCGACCTCCGCTGTGGCTTCGACAAGGTAGTGATCGATGGCCTCTTCCACGTCCCCGTTGGCGAGCGCCCGAGGGACGATGCGCTTCACGACTTTCGGGCAGCAGTTCGGCTGCCGATGCGCTCGCGCAGTGCGCCGAAATACGCAGCGTCAGCCGCAGCAGCCGGCTTGGAACTGGCTCCGGCGAGCAGCAGTCCCCGCAGTTGAAGGCGCTCCTGGTCCTTGCGAATCAGCTCTCGAACGTACTCGCTGCTGGTCCCGAAGCCGCGCGTGTTGACCTGCTCGTCGACGAAGGATTTCAGTGCTTCCGGCAGAGAGATGTTCATCGTGCTCATGCGGCCATCGTAGTGTTCTTGGCAAATTTTGGCAAACGCACTGAGCGATGGAGAACTTCCTTCGTGCACCTGCGCGCCGGTCTCGAAGACTCGAATCGTCAGCTAGAACGCCCGATTCAGCTCGGCCCAGCCGCGCGTCGTGGCGCCCGAATTCACGAGCACCGTCGAATGTCCCAGCGTCGAGGCCACGTCCACCTTGGCCGACCAGGGCCCCTGGACCCAGCGCGCGCCCAGGCCCAGGCCTTCGAGCGTGCCCCAGTTCGGCGCCGCCGACCAGGGGCGGCGGTTCTGCATGGCCCGGCCCAGGTCGACGAACGCGACCGCCTGCCAGCGGCCGTGGGCTTCGTTGGCGAAGTCGTGGCGCAGCTCGGCGCTCGCATACAGGCCGCTGTCGGCCGACACGGCCCCGCTGTCGTAGGAGCGGATCGTCGACGGCCCTCCCAGCTGAAGCTTCTGCGACGAATCCAGGTTCGATCCGGCCCATTGGCCTGCGACGGCGAGGTAGACGGAATCGGCGGCACCCAGGGCGCGCAGGTAGCCGACGTTCAGGTCGAGCTTGGAGAACCGGCCGGCGGTCTTCGCGGTGCCGGCGTCGACGCTGCGCGCGATGGCGTCGTCGAAGTGCAGTTGACCGAAGGTCGCCACCAGCCCCCATGAACTCAGGAAGCCCTCGCCCTTGGCGTCGCCCGCGAGGCTGAAGGCGGCGATGTCGGCATGGCGGTCGGTATGCGTGGCGCTGCTGTCGAGTTCGTCCGCCAGCTTCAGGTGGTCGATCTCGAGCTGGGCATTGAGGTTGCGGAATTCGGCGCGCACGAGCGGGCCGCGAAGCCAGAGGCCGGCCTGGTCGGCCGTGCCGTGGCCCGCGAGCGGCGCATAGGCGCCGCCCAGCTTGTAGCTCAGCCCGGACAACGCGGCGCCGACACGCGCTCCGTTGGGCGCGGCATAGGTCTCGTAGCCGGCGCGCGCGAAATTCATGCCCTCGCCCGCGCTCATCAGGTTGACGCTGAAGACATCGCCCCGGTGCAAGGGGTTGTTGACGCCGAGGCTGGCATTGGCGCGCAAGCGGCCCGTGCTCGAGTTGCCGAAGTTGTCCAGCCCCGCCGTGCCGCTGTAGCGCGAGCCCGGCCTGACTTCGAGGCTGAGGTTGGAGCTGCCCACGGTGTCGCCCGGGCTCAGCGTGGCGGTGTAGCGCACGCCGGGAACGTCCGAGACCAGCAGCAGGCTGCGGTCCAGCGCCGCCTGCGTCACCGCGTCGTGCGCATGCAGCGGCGAGAGCAGGCCCAGCAGGACCGAGTCGTGCACGGGCGACTCGTTGTCCAGGGCGATGCGGCCGTAGACGGCCTCGATGACCTGGATCTTGACGACCCCGTCGCGGATGGTCTGCGCCGGCACGATCGCGCGCGCCAGCATGTAGCCCTGGCTGCGGTAATACGCCGTGATCCGGGCCGCGAGCCCGCCGACCTCGGCCAGCGTCAGGTTCTTGCCTTCGGCTTCGGCGATCAGCGCGTGGAGTTGGGGGGTGCCGAAGTGGACGTTGCCGTCGATCTCGATGCGCTCGACCCTGAACGGGGCGCTCGGCCCGAGCTTCGAGTCCGGTGCGCGCTCGATCGTGATGCGCGGCGCGCTCTCGCCGGCGGGCGGCCGGTTCTGCGCCGGCTGCGTCTGCTGCAGCAGCGAGCCCGCGTCCACGGTCGCGGCGGCTGCGCCCAGACCGGGCGCAGCGGCGGCGAAGGCCGCCACGCTGCCCAGGATGCGGCGCACGAGGGTGTTTCGGGAGGTCGGCATGCTGGTCATTGTCGGTCTTCGGTTCAGGGGCTTCATTCCGGCAGGCGGACACCGGCATCGATCACGTGCAGGCCGCTGCTGACGCCGAGGGCGCGATACGCAGGCAGGCCCGCCACGGCAGGTCCGTCGCTCGTCGCGGTACTGCTGCCGCCGCCGCTCGCCGCCGCAGGCGCTCCCGATGTGGTCGCGGTCGGGGTCACCGCATTCTGGGCGCTCGCCGCCGCGTCGCCGCCGGGCAGCACGCCCGCCACCGCCGCGGAGCCCGCGGCGGTGGCGGCCATGCCCAGGGAGATCGCCGTTGCGCCCGGCACGGCGGCGATGGTGCCGCTCTGGGCCGTGATCGCGGCCAGTGCGGATTGAACGGCCACGCTGGACAGGACGGGGGCGCTGGTATCGCGCGGCGGCACGCCGGTGCCGGACCCGCCGACGTTGACGCTGGCGCCGTGGAACACCGCCACACCGGCCAGCGCATTGCCGGCGCTGGTCAGCACGATGCTGCCTGCACCGGCGTCCACGCCGGTCGTGCCGCCGACGGCCAGCGCGCCGCCCTGGACCACGTTGCCGTTGCCGCTGCTGGCCAACAGGTTGCCGCCGACCTGGCCCGTTCCCAGGTCGAGCGCGCCGTTGGACGCGAGCGTCAGGTTGCCGCTGGCGGCCACCGTGCCCAGCGTCAGCGCGCCCGATGTCGCAAGCGACGCGTTGCCGCTCGTCAGGCTGACCGGCTGGGCCAGCGTGTTGCCGGCGTTGGCCAGCGCAATGCTGCCGCTGCCGGCGTCGATGCTCGTCGTTCCGACCACGGCAAGCGCTCCCTCCTGCGTCACGTCGCCGTTGCCGCTGCTCGCCACGAGATTGCCGCCGACGCTGCTGCGGCCCAGGTCGAGCGCGCCGTTGGAAGCCAGCGTCAGGTTGCCGCTGGTGGCCACGCTGCCCAGGGTCAGCGGGCCGGCGGTCGTGAGCGACGCATTGGCGCCGGCCAGGCTGACCGGCTGCGCCAGCGTGTTCCCGGCGTTGGCCAGTGTGATGTTGCCGCTGCCGGCGTTGACGTTCGTCGTTCCGCCCACGGCAAGCGCGCCGTCCTGCGTCACGTTGCCGTTGCCGCTCGTTGCCGCGAGGTTGCCGCCGATGCGGCCGGTGCCGAGATCGAGGGCGCCGTTGGACGCGAGCGTGAGGTTGCCGCTGGTGGCAACGCTGCCCAGCGTCAACGGGCCGGCGGTCGTGAGCGACGCATTGGCGCCGGCAAGGCTGACCGGCTGCGCAAGCGTGTTGCCGGCGTTGGCCAGCGTGATGGTGCCGCTGCCGGCGTCGATGCTCGTCGTACCGCCCACGGCCAGCGCGCCGTCCTGCGTCACGTTGCCGTTGCCGCTGCTCGCCATGAGATTGCCGCCGACGCTGCTGTTGCCCAGGTCGAGCGCGCCGTTCGAATTGAGCGTCAGGTTGCCGCTGGTGGCCACGCTGCCCAAGCTCAGCGGGCCGTCCACCGCCAGCGTGGCGTTCGTGCCCGAGATCGAGACCGGGCCTGCGAAGCTGTCGCCCGGATTGGTCAGCACGACGTTCGCTGCGCTGGCGCCGTTCGAGGCGGCGAAGTTGCTCGCGGCCCCCGCATTCAGCACGGTTCCCGTCGCCTGGCCGATGGACCCGCCGGTGTCGGTGACGCTCAGGGGGCCGGTGCTCGCAAGATTGCCGAGTTGCACATCGCCGCGGGTGGCGCCGATCGACGCATCGCCGCCCACGGCGAGCGTGCCCGCGCCGCTCTGCGTGAATTGCGTGCTGGTGCTGAAATTGCCGCTCGTCGCGAGTGCGCCGCCGCTCTGGCTCAGGCTGCCCAGCGCGATCGGTCCGATGCTGGTGAGCACCCCGCCCGACTGATCCAGGCCGGCCAGCGCCACGCCACCGCTGCCGACGTTCAGGGTTCCGGCCGCCATCGCCAGGCTGCCCGCCGTGCCCAGGCTGTCCAGGTTCACGGCGCCGGCCTGGGCCGGGGCGACGAGGCTGTTCGAGAACGAGACGACCACGCCGGAAGGGATCACGACGTTGGCGACGTTCGAGAGGTCGGGGACGGCACCGCCGGCCCAGTTCGCCGGATCGAACCAGTTGCCCGTGGCGCCGCCGACCCAGGTCACGCTCGCGAGCCGGCTGATGCTGCCGCCTGGATTCGAAGCGTAGCTGATGGCGTAGTTCGAAGTCACGTCGGCGCCGCCGGCGTCCTTGATCGTCACGCCCGAGGCGCTGACCGGCTTGGACGTGCCGACGTTCTTGTCCGCGAAAGTCTCGCTCCCGCTGCTGCCCAGCACATCGCCTGCCGCCGCGCCGGCGAGCGAGCCGATGAGCGGTAGCGCGCCGTTCGTGCCGACCGTTCCGTCGTAGGTCTTGCTCACGGCGATGGCGGTCACGGCGAGCGGCGCCTGCGCGATGCGGCTCGCGCTGTCGGCGACATAGCTGATGGCGTAGTTCGAAGTCACATCGGCCAGGGCCGAGTCCAGCACGGTCACGCCCGCGGCATGGACGGTCTTGCCGCTGCCTGCGCTCTTGTCCGCGAAGGTCTCGCTCCCGCGGCTGCCCAGCACATCGCCCGCCGCGGCGCCGGCGAGCGCGCCGATGACGGGCAGCGCGCCGTTCGTGCCGACCGTGCCGTCGTAGGTCTTGCTCACGGCGATGGCGGTCACGGTGAGCGGCGCCTGCGCGATGCGGCTCGCATGGTCCGCGACATAGGTGATCGCGTAATTCGAGGTCACGTCGGCCTGCGACGAATCCAGCACCGTCACGCCCGCGGCGCTGACGGTCTTGGCGCTGCCCGCGTTGCGGTCCGCGAAGGTTTCGGTTCCGGCATTGCCCAGGGTCTCGCCCGCGCCCGCGCCGGCGAGCGCGCCGACGAGCGGCAGCGCGCCGTTCGTGCCCAGCGTGCCGTCGTAGGTCTTGACCACGGTCGTGGCCGTGACCGTCAACGGCGCCAGCGTGATGCGGCCCGCGGTGCTGGCGACGTAGGTGATGGCGTAGTTCGACGTCACGTCGTGCAGCGACGAGTCCAGCACCGTCAGCCCCGAGGCGTAGACCGTCTTGCCGCTGCCCACGTTCTTGTCGGCGAAGGTCTCGATCCCGCTGCTGCCCAGGGTCTCGCCCGCGGCGGCGCCGGCGAGGGCGCCGAGGGTCGGCGCAGCGCCGTTCGTCCCGAAGCCGCCGTCGTAGGTCTTGCTGACGGCGCCGGCCGTGACCGTGAGCGGCGCCGCCGTGATCGTCGCGCTGTACGAGCCCGAGGGCTGCGTCAGGGCGTAGTTGCCGGCGCCGGTGCCGCTCAGGCTGTCGGCCGGGGTGACGGCGATCGCGCTGCCGACGTTCTTCGTCGCGAAGCTGCCGGCCTGGACGAGCGTCGGCGTGTCGCCGCCGTAGATCGTTCCGGACAGCGTGCCGCCGCTGAGCGCCGCGAGCGTCGTGCCGTCGTAGAGCTTCCCGGAGACCGTCGTGCTGCCGCCCACGCCGAGGCTCGCCCGGGTGATCGTTCCGGTCACGTCGGTCGGCTGCAGCAGCGTGTAGTTGCCGGCGGCCGAGCCGCCCAGGTTATCGCTCACGACCACCGGCATATTGGTGCCGGCATTCTTCGAGGCGAAGGCACCCGACTGGGCGAGCGTCAGGTTCGCGAGGTCGCCCGAGAGCGCGCCCGAGAGGCTGCCGCCGCTCAGCGTCGCCGTCGTCGTGCCGTCGTAGCCGCGCGCTGCGACCACGGTCCCGATGACGTTGATCGCGAGCGGGTTCACGAGCAGCGAGCCGGCGTTGTAGACGATCAGGTCCACCGGGTTCGACGAGACGGCCCCCGAGGCCGTGAGGCCGTACAGCCCGACCGCTCCGACCGCCTGCGAGACCGTCACCGTTCCGTTCGAGGTCAGGTATTGGCAATCGAGTCCGGAACAGCTCGTGGCGTAGGCCGGCACCGTGCTGCCGTAGGCCAGCGTCGTGTTCGGCGCCGCCACCGTGACGATGTTCTTGGGGACGCCGCCGGCCGTCACCTGGCCGGTGTAGGTCTGGGTGCCCGAGGTGTTGATAACCGGGTTGGCGTTCAGGTTGATGACGTTGCCGGTCAGCGCCAGGTTGTTCAGCACCTTGACGCCGCCGATGGCGCCGGCGAAGGTCACGTTGCCGGCGCTCGTGCCGCTGCCGGCGTTGACCATCAGCGACGAAGCCGCGAGGTTCTTCTCGACGACCGAGGGCAGGATCTGGGTGTAGGGGTTCAGGTCGTTCCACTGGCCCGCGGTGCCGGTGAACTGCATCGAGTTCTCGCCCGCGCCTGCGGTGGTCGGCGGTGTCGAGAGGCCCGAGCCGTTGTAGTTGTTCGGCTCGCCGCTGTTCCAGTTGGTGTAGGCCCCGTTGATCGCGCTGCCGCCCCCGCCGCTGGCGTTTTGCGTGAAGAAGGGCAGGCCCAGGCCGCCGTTCATGAGCCCGTCCGACCCGCCGACCCAGCGCCAGACGTTGTCGGTGCCGATGCCGATCACGCGCTGGGCGCCCAGCCAGACGCCGGTGTACTGCGCCGTGTAGCTGGCGACGGCGTTCTCGAGCCTCGAGTTGATCGTCCCCAGATAGGTGTCGCCGACATTGGCGCCGCTGCCCGACTTGTTCTGGGCGAACGCGTTGGTCCAGCTCGTGACGCTGCTGTTGAGCGAATACGAGTTGCCCGAATCGACCAGGCCGCTGAACGTGACGTTGCCGCCGCTCGCGCTGCCGGTGATGCTGTCGATGTTCAGCCCGGCCGGGTTGGCGATGATGAGCTGGCCGTTGAAGGCGACGGCGCCGCCGGTGGTCGTGAGGTTGACGGCCGAGCTGCCGCCGACGAAGACATCACCGCCCACCATCGTGTTGGCCACGCCGCCCACCGTCGCCGTCGCGCCGGTGCCGAAGTTCAGGCTGCCGCCGCCCGTCGTGATGCTGTTGTTCAGGATCACGATGCCCGCGCCGTCGTGGTCCGTGTCGGCCCAGAGGTTGACGTTGAGCTTGCCGGCGTTGCCGCTGCCGGCCGTGAAGCCGATCGGCTGGTTGACGATGATCGTGTCGATGGCCTGCAGCGTCAGCGTGACGTCGGTCGCCCCGCTGGTCTTGACGATCGGGCTGTCGACCGTGATGTCGCCCATCGGGCCCGAGTTCGTGATCGTGACGTTGTTGCCTGCCTCCAGCGCGGTGACGAGGGTCGAGGCCGCGATCGTCGAGGTCGTCGAGTTCGTGTAGCTCGCGGTGCCGCCCGAGGTCGTGAGCGAACTGCTGCTGGTGTCGACGATGTCGATGTTGTTCGGGTCGAGCAACCACAGTCCGGCGGCGCCCTTCGCGGCAGACGCGCTCACGCCCAGGCCGCCCACGTCGAGGTAGTAGCCGGAGGTCTCGATCTGCCCGCCGTCGCCGCCCTCGGGCCCGCCCTGGGCGCGGATCGTGCCGTGCGCCAGGGTCTTGCCCAGCGGGTCGTGGATGTCCGAGCGCACGGTGACCTGGCCGCCGTTGCCGGCTGCGGTGGCCGAGGCCTCGAGCGTCGCGCCCGCGGCCATCGTGACGGTCGTGGCCGGGGCGATGCCGCCACCGCCCTCCCAGCCGCTGCCGATGTTGATCGTGCCGCCGCCGCTGCTTCCATTCGCATTCACGAGGGCGCCGTCGACGAGGTCGACCTGCTGCGCCGTGGCCGTGACGACACCGCCGCTGCCGTTCGCCGAGGACACGTCCAGGGTCCCGCCGACTTCGACCCGGCCCGCCGCGGCACCGCCCGCGAGCACGATGCTGCCGTTGCGGTTCTCGACCGTGCGCGCCTCGATCACGCCGCTGTTGTTGACCACGCTCGCGAGCACGCTGTCCTTGGCGCCAGCCGTCATCAGCACCGTGCCGCCGTCGGCCTGGATCAGCTGGCTGTTCTGTGCCAGGTTGTCGAGCGTGCTGCGGTCGACCTGCATCTGCAGCCCGGGTCCGCCGAAGCTCAGGGTGACGGCGCTTCCCGCGCCCAGCGCCACGCTGCCCATCTGGGCCTGGATCAGGCCCTGGTTCAGGACCCGGTTGCCGAGCAGCGCCACGTAGCCGCCGGGCGCGGCGCTGATCGTCCCCTGGTTGACGACGGCCCCGGTGCCGGGCCCCGAGAAGCTGCGCGTCGTCGTGCTCAGCGCGGCGTCGGCGAGGTCGAGGGTCGAGGCCACGAGGCCGCCGACGTTCACCTGCGAGCCGGCGCCGAAGAGGATGCCGTTCGGGTTGATCAGATAGACCTGGCCATTGGCGTTCAGGTGGCCGAAGATCTGCGATCCGTTGGGGTCGGCGATGCGGTTGACGGCGATCGACGCGGCGTTGGGCTGCTTGAAGTCGACGCTCTCCTGGGCCCCGATGTTGAAGCTGGCCCAGTTCAGCGACAGGTTCTGGCTGCTCTGGTTCACCGTCGTCGTGGTGCCGGAGCCGACGATGGTGGCGCTGCCTGCGCTCACCTGCCCGCCGCTGGGCGCGGCCTGGGCGAGCAGCGCCGACATGCCGAGCGCCAGCGCCAGCGCCGGCCGGCTCGCCTTGCCCCTGGCGCGGGTCAGTTCGGAAACCGCAACCCAGGTGCTGCTCGCGGCGCTCCAGATCAGGCGGTAGGCGCGGTTGGCAGATGCGTGGGACTTCATGGATGGTTACCTCCGGCAATCGTTCTTTTTCGGCAGGGTTCGGAAACTCTTGAGGTCCGATTCGGTGCGAATCTGCGCGAACCCACGGCGCCCGGGCCCCTGTCTTCGACGCGCAGGTGATGGGCCCGATGCAGCACGCGGTGGGCGCGGCGCTGACGCGCGATGCGGCGCGGCGCGCACGCCGTAGCATCCGCGTTCCGCGCCGCAGCGCCCGGCTTCGCGCGCGGACGAATCGCCCCCATGCCCAGCCCTGTTCCTCCCGGCTTTCTCATCCTCCACGGCAACCGCCTGGAGCTGCTCGGCCGCGCCGTCTTCGACTGGCTCGCCGCCAACCCCTTGCAGGTGCTGGAGGACGAGGTCTTCCTGGTGCAGAACAACGGCATGGCCGAGTGGGTGAAGATGAGCCTGGCCGCGCAGGCCGGCATCTGCGCCGCGACGCGGGTCGAGCTGCCCGGACGCTTTCTCTGGCGCGCCTATCGCCAGGTGCTGGGGCCTGCCGCGGTGCCGGGGCAGAGCGCGCTCGACAAGGAACCGCTGTGCTGGCGCCTGATGGCCTTGCTGCCGGCGCTGGCCGCGCGCCCCGGCTTCGAGCCCCTGCTGCGCTTTCTCGAACGCGGCGGCCCCGAAAGGCGGCTGCAGCTCGCGCGCGCCCTCGCCGACCTCTTCGACCAGTACCAGGTCTATCGCGCCGACTGGCTCGCCGCCTGGGCCGCCGGCCGCGACACCCTGCCCCGCCCCGATGCGCGCGCCGCCACCCTGCCGCCCGACCAGGCCTGGCAGGCGGCGCTGTGGCGCGAGCTGCTGGCGCCGAATCCGTCGCCGGCGGGCGCTGGCGCTGGCGTTGGCGTGACCGAGCCCGGCGTCAGCCGCGCCGAGCTGCACCGGCGCTTCATCGACGCGCTCGAATCCGGCGCCGCGCCCGCCGCCGCGCTGCCGCGCCGCATCGTCGTCTTCGGCATGACCCATCTGCCGCTGCAGACGCTCGAGGCGCTGGCCGCCCTGGGCCGGCACAGCCAGGTCCTGCTCACGGTGCTCAACCCCTGCCGCTACCACTGGGCCGACATCCTCGAAGGGCGCGAACTGCTGCGCGCCGGGCGCCGCCGGCGCCTGCCGCTGCGCGAAGGGCGCGACCTCTCGGCCCTGGGCCTGGAACAGATGCACGCCCATGCCCATCCGCTGCTCGCGGCCTGGGGGCGCCAGGCGCGCGACTTCGTGCGCCAGCTCGACCGCTTCGACGAAACCGCCGCGGCCCGGCACGGGCTCGAGCTGCCGCGCGTCGACCTGTTCGACGACACGCCGCCGGCAAGCCTGCTGCAGCAGGTCCAGGCCGCCATCCGCGACCTGCTGCCGCTGGCCGAGCACGACCGCCCCGCCGTCGCCGAGGCCGACCGCTCGATCGTCTTTCACATCGGCCACAGCGCGCAGCGCGAGGTCGAGATCCTGCACGACCAGCTGCTGGAACTGCTCGCCGCGCCCGCGGGCGAGGGCGCGCGCGCGCTGGCGCCGCGCGACATCGTCGTGATGGTGCCCGACATCGAGGCCTTCACGCCCGCCATCCGCTCGGTCTTCGGCCAGTACGAACGCGGCGATGCGCGCCACATCCCCTTCGACATCGCCGACCTCGCGGCCGTCGGCCACAACCCGCTGCTCGCGGCCTTCGACTGGCTGCTGCGGCTGCCGGCCGAGCGCTGCAGCCAGAGCGAGATGCGCGACCTGCTCGAAGTGCCGGCGCTGGCGCGGCGCTTCGGCCTCGAGGCCGAAGACCTGCCGCGGCTGGCGCGCTGGATCGACGGCGCGGGCATCCGCTGGGGCCTGGACGCGGCGCAGCGCGAAGCCCTCGGCCTGGGCGCCTGCGGCGAGATCAACACCTGGGTCTTCGGCCTGCGCCGCATGCTGCTGGGCTATGCCGGCGGCGCGGCGCCGGCCTTTGCCGGCATCGAGCCCTACCCGGAAGTGGGCGGGCTCGAAGCCGCGCTCGCGGGCTCGCTCGCCGCGTTGTTCGCTGCGCTAGAGCGTTGGGCCGCCCTGGCCCGCAGCAGCGCCGCGCCGCGCGAATGGCTGCGCCGCCTGCGCGAACTGGCCGAGGCCTTTGCCGCACCGGGCGACGAGTTCGAGCGCCTGAGCCTGGCCGCCTTCAGCGGCGCCGCCCAGCGCTGGGCCGAGGCCTGCGAGAGCGGCGGCTTCGACGAAGCGCTGCCGCTGGCGGTCGTGCGCGAAGCCGTGGTCGCGACGCTCGACGAACCCGGCGCGGGCCGGCGCTTCCGTGCCGGCGGCGTCACGTTCTGCACCTTGCTGCCGATGCGCGCCATTCCTTTCGAGGTGGTGTGCCTGCTCGGCATGAACGAGGGCGAGTACCCGCGCGCCGGCCGGCGCAGCGATTTCGACCTCATGGTCCTGCCCGGCCAGGCCCGCGCCGGCGACCGCTCGCGCCGCGACGACGATCGCGAGCTGATGCTCGAAGCCCTGCTCTCGGCGCGCCGCACGCTCTACGTGAGCTGGACCGGCCGCAGCCAGCGCGACAACAGCGCGCAGCCGCCTTCGGTGCTGGTCTCGCAGCTGCGCGACTACCTGGCCGCGGGCTGGGGCCAGGCCGTGGTCGGGGCGCGCACCACCGAGCATCCGCTGCAGCCTTTCAGCCGGCGTTATTTCGAGGCGCAGGTCGAACCCCGGCGCGACCGCGGCGCGGGCGGCGCGCGCCCCGCCCTGTTCACCCATGCGCGCGAATGGCGCGACGCCCACGCGCCTGCGGCAGCGTCCGCTGCCGAGCCCCTGCCGCCTTTCGTGCCCGACCCCGGCCTGGCGCTCACCATCGCCGCGCTCGCGCGCTTTCTGAAGAACCCCGTGCGCGAATTCTTCCGCCGCCGCCTCGACGTGGTGTATCGCGAAGAAGACGAAGCCGGGGCAGACGACGAGACCTTCGCCCTCGACGGCCTCGAGCAGTACGGCATGCTCGACGAAGCGATGCACCGGGTCCTCGAAACCCCGGGCGCGGAGGCCGATCTCGAAGCCCGGGTGCAGGCACAGATCGAGCGCCTGCGCGGCGCCGGCCGCCTGCCCCTAGCGGCCACCGGCCGGCGCAGCGAGCAGGAACTGCGCGCCAGCCTGCTGCCCGTTCTCGCGGCCTGGGCCGAACAACAAGCCGGC
>JAGWTS010000140.1 GCA_028868875.1 Burkholderiales bacterium
GGGCCAGCGCCGGGTGCGCCGGCAGCAGCGCCTCGAAGCGCCGCCGCGCCGGGCCGCGCAGCGTGCCCAGGCAGTATTCGGCGGCGAGGCGGTCGGCCAGGTCCGGGTGTCCGTAGTCCATCTCAATGCCCTCCCGTCGCACCGGCCCGCGCCGGCAGGCCGGCCACGCGGTCGAGGCAGGCGCGCAGGCTGAGCAGGCCGCGCCGCACCCAGCTCTTGACGCTGCCCAGCGGTTCGCGCATCGATTGCGCTACCTCCTGGTGCGACAGGCCCTGGTAATAGGCCAGCGCCAGGCTGGTGCGCTGCGAGCCGCTGAGCGCGCCCATGCAGCGCTCGAGCTGGGCCGCTTCGCTGGCGCGGCGCAGCAGTTCCAGCGGCCCCGGCTCGTCCGAGGGCAGGCGCTGCAGCAGCCCCTCGTCGTCGCCGCCTTCGTCGTCGCCATGGCCGCTCACGGTCGCGGGCTCGGCGCGGCGGCGGCGCAAGGCGTCGATGGCGCCGTGGCGGGCGATGCTCAGCAGCCAGGTCAGCGGCTGGCTGCGCGCGGCGTCGAAGCCGGCCGCCGCGCGCCAGACCTTGACGTAGGTCTCCTGCAGCACCTCCTCGGCCTGGGCGCGGTCGGACACGATGCGCAGCACGACGCCGAAGGCGCGCGCCGAGGTGCGGCGATACAGCGCGGCGAACGCGGCGCGGTCGCCGAGCGCGGTTCGCGCCAGCAGCGGGCCCAGATCGTCGGACCCCGGGTCGGGTCGGGCGGCGGCGTCGGTTACGGCATTCAAGACGGCTCCTGCAAGGGGTCCAGTGTCGAGCATACGCAGGCCGTGCCCGGGCGGATGCATCCGGCGCGGCGCTGCATCCCGCTGCATCCGTTCTTGCAAAGGCTGCGTATGGGTCTTGGTGGCGACGCCATCGCCACGCCCCGCCCGCAACCCAAGGAGATCGACATGAGAAACCCCCTCGAAGCGAACGCGCCGCGCCGCCGCGGCTTCATCGGCACCGGCGTGCTCGGCCTGTCGGCCGGCACGCTCGCGCTGCTGGCCGGCGCGCCGGCGCGCGCCGCCGGCACCGACCCGGCCAAGGACAGCGGCATCCTCAATGTCGCGCTCGGCCTCGAGCACGAGGCGATCGCCGCCTACCAGATCGGCGCCGAGAGCGGCCTGCTGCAGAAGAACGTGCTCGACATCGCCTTGCTGTTCCAGTCGCACCACAAGGCCCACCGCGACGCCCTGATGGCCGCCATCCGCACCCTCGGCGGCACGCCGGTGCAGGGCCGCTCGATCGCGCAGTACGCCCAGGCGATGCAGGCCGCGCGGTTGAAGTCGCAGCAAGACGTGCTGCGCCTTGCCGGCGCGCTCGAGCTGGGCGCCGCCAAGGCGTACCTGGGCGTCATTCCCGCCTTCAGCGACCCCACCCTGGCCGGGGTGGCGGGGCGGGTGGCGGCCGACGAGACCATGCACTGGACGGCACTGGCCGGTGCGCTCGGCCAGTCGCTCCCCGCCAACGCCCTGAGCTTCGGCGCTTGAGCGCCCCACCCGAAGGAGGATTTCGCATGACACAGTCTCTTCGCATTTCGATCGCCGCCGCAACCCTCGCACTGGCCGGCTGCGGCGGCGGCGACGCGCCGCAGCCGCCGAGCGTGCAATTCCCGCAGAACGCCAACCTCTGGGCCGCGCTCGGCGGCGACGCGGCGGCGCCGGCGGCGGTGCGCAAGGTGGTGGCCGACGCCGTCAACGGCCTGCTCGCCGACCCGATGGAGGCGCCCTACTTCTCCAAGGTGGTCGCCAACACCTCGGGCGACAGTTCGCAGCACGACACCCCGGCACGGCTCGAGGCCTGCCTGACGCTGCAGTTCAGCGCCCTGCTCGGCGGCCCCTACAGCTACCCCGGTCCGGTGAGCGTGCCGCAGGACACGGCCAACCCCCAGCCCGAGATGTGCCAGGACATGGCCAGCGCCCATGCCGACGTCGGCGTGCCGGGCTGCGTGTTCGACCAGTTCATCACCGATCTGTCCTCCGTGCTCAGCACCGACCTGATGGCCTCCGGGTTCACCCAGGCCCAGGTGGGCGGCGTGCTCGGGCAGATCGCGCCGACGCTGGTGGGGCTCAAGACGACGATCGTCTCGCCGCAGCCGACCTACTTTGCGCCCAACTCGGCCGCGTCATGCGCGCCCTGAGCCGGCGCCGGACCGCCGCGGCCGGCGCGGTGGCCACGGTCGCCATCGCCGCCGTGGGCGCGCTGCACCTGCCCGGCGCGCGCCGCTTGCTCGGCGCCATCGGCCTGCCCTGCCCGGTCTTGCAGACCGACCCGGCGGCCGTCGAGGCCGCTCACGCCAGCGGGCTGGCGGCACTGCGCGGCCAGGCTCCCGCCCCTGCCAGGCCGGCCCTGGGCCTGCAACTGGACCGCAGCACCGAGGCCGAGGCGGGCGCCTGGGCGCGCGCGCGCCACCTCGACTGCGTGACCCTGGTGCGCGGCTACCGCTATCTGCGCTGCCGCGGCGTCGACGCGAAGGCGCTCGGCGAGGCCGGGCCGCCGGTGAGCGAGCTCTGGCTGAGCTTCGGCGCGCAAGGCCGGCTCATCGGCGTCAACGTCTACCGCCGCGGCCTCGACGCGGCCGGCGAGCGCCAGGCCTGGGGCGACGCCACCGGGCGCCTGCGCGAGCGGCTCGGCGCGCCGCCCTTCGAGTCGGGCGACCCGGCGCCGGCCGCGCTCCAGGGCGCGGCGCTGCGCACCGCGCGCGTGCAGTACCGCTACACCGACTACGCCGCCACCGTGACGGCCGCCTGGCTGCCGTATGCGGGGCTGGCGGTGCGCGAGCAGTACCTGTCGGCGCGGGCCGACTGAAGGCCGCGGCGCTCGGGGCGGGCCGCGCAGCGAACGGCGGCGCACGGCCCGACCCGCGCCTGGGCGCGCGGGTGATGCGGGCGCTCCGGCGGATCCGGCCACCGCGGCAGCGGCCGCCGCGTTTCGCCTGCCCGCTGACGGGCCGGCGACGCCGCGCCGCTACGGTGTCAGCGGCTCGAGCGGCGCGGCCGGCGAATCCGGCACGGCGGTGCGTGCCGCGTTCATCACCATCGACAGCAGCGTGTAGTAGCCGGTGAGGGCCACGAGGTCCACCGCGCCACGCTCGCCGAAGCGCACGACGGCCGCCTGCCAGGTCGCATCGCTGACCGATTGGTGGGTGTGCAGCTCGACGCAGAAGTCGTGTACCAGCGCATCGTCGGCCGGCATGTCGCCCGGCCTGCGGCCCGAGGCGATGGCGTCGATGGTGGCTTGTGCGATGCCGGCCTCGAGCGCGATCGGCGCATGGATGGCCCATTCGACGCGCTGCGACCATTGGCGCGCGGTGACCAGGATCGCCAGCTCCGAAAGCCGCTGGCCGATCGCGCTGCGGTAGCGCAGGTACGCGCCCATGCGTTGCGCATGCGTCATCAGCTCGGGGCTGCGCAGCAGCGGCACGAAGGGGGGCAGCACGGCGCCGCGCGGGCCGCGCATGAGTTCTTCGGCGGCTTCGCGTTGGGCCGCGTCCCATTCCTCGGGCGGCAAGGGGGGCAGTCGATCGATCATGAGCTTGCCTTCGCGGTCTCCAGCGCCTCGTCGATCGAGCGCGCCAGCAGTTCGGCGATGCGGGCGATGTCGGCCTGCGTCGCGATGAAGGGCGGGGCGATCAGCACGTGGTCGCCCTGCCTGCCGTCGACGGTGCCGCCCATCGGGTAGACGAGCAGGCCGTTGGCCATCGCCTGCTTCTTGATGCGCGCGTGCAGTTTCAGCGCCGGGTCGAACGGCGCCTTGCTGGCACGGTCGCGCACCAGCTCGACGCCCCAGAACAGGCCGCGGCCGCGGAGGTCGCCCACGTGCGGGTGTCCGCCCAGGCGCCGCTGCAGTTCCGCGGCCATGTCGACGCCGCGCGCGCGCACGTTGGCCAGCAGGTCGTCGCGCTGGATCACCTTCTGCACCGCCAGCGCCGCCGCGGCCGCGGTGGGGTGGCCGATGTAGGTGTGGCCGTGCATGAACAGGCCGCTGCCGCGGCGCAGCGCGTCCACCACATGCCCAGCCGCAAGCACCGCGCCGATGGGCTGGTAGCCGCCGCCCAGGCCCTTGGCGATCGCCATCAGGTCGGGCACGACGCCTTCCTGTTCGATCGCGTGCAAGGTGCCGCAGCGCCCCATGCCGCACATCACCTCGTCGGCGATGAGCAGGATGCCGTGGCGGTCGCAGAGTTCGCGCACGCCCTTGAAGTAGCCGGGCGTGGGCGGGATCACGCCGGCGGTGGCGCCACCCACGGTCTCGGCGACGAAGGCGATGACGCGCTCGGGGCCGATCGCGCGGAATTGGGCGTCGATCTCGTCGAGCAGGCGCTGCGTGTAGGCGTCCTGCGATTCGCCCGGCGCGCGCTCGCGGTATTCGTAGCAGGGCGCGACGCGGCCGACGTCGATCAGCAGCGGCGCGAACTGCGCGCGCCGCCATTCGTTGCCGCCGACGGCGAGCGCGCCCAGCGTGTTGCCGTGGTAGCTCTGGCGCCGCGCGACGAAGACGCTGCGCTGCGGCTGGCCGATCTCGACGGCGTACTGGCGCGCGAGCTTGAGCGCGGCTTCCATCGCCTCGGAGCCGCCGCTGACGAAATACACCTGGTCCAGCCCGGGCGGGGCGTGCTGCACCAGGTGGTCGGCCAGCTCCTCGGACACTGCGCTCGTGAAGAAGCTCGTGTGTGCATAGGCCAGGCGGTCGATCTGCTCGTGCATCGCGGCCAGCACGTCGGGGTGGGCGTGCCCCAGGCAGGACACGGCCGCGCCGCCGCTGGCGTCGAGGTAGGCCTTGCCCGCGGCGTCGAAGAGGTAGAGGCCCTTGGAGCCGGTGGCGACCGGCGGCGTGAACGAGAGCGAGCGGTGGACGATGTGCGACATGGCTCGGGTCTTGAAGAGTGGCCTCAGGCGGCGGCGGTCGCCGGACGGGCCGGCGCGTCGTCGGGTCGCCTGCGCTGCAGGAGCGCGATCAGGCCGGGCAGCAGCAGGGCGGGCAGGCCCATCCATGGCCTGGCCGGGCGGTCCGCTCGACGCCGCTGAGGCGCCAGCCAGGTTGCCTTGCCGCGCGCTCGATGCCCTCGACCACCGCCCGGCCGCCGGTGGCCGCGACAGGGCGCGCCGCGGCCTGCAACCTGGGGCCGCATTCGTCGATTTCGTCGATGCGTCGAACAAACCGCTCTCTGCCTCGCATGGCCGTGCTCCGCAAGAATGCCGTGCGCGGACCTTACCCCGAAAGCCGGCGCCGCCACGTCGGGCGGAGCCGGCTTCGGCGCCGCCCCTGCGCGGCCGTGCGATTCAGTGCGAAACGCTCATCACCTCGCCGCGGCGTTCCGGGCTGAAGCGGATGACGACGACGATGGCGAGGGCCACGACCCCGGCGACGGAGGCGAGCGCGAAGCGGTAGTCGCCCCCGTGCGACTCGGCGATCTTGGCCTGGAAGGGCCCGTTGTACGAAGCCAGGAAGTTGCCGGCCTGGTAGACGAAGCCGGGCAGGGTGGCGCGCACCGGCCCCGGCGAGAGCTCGTTCAGGTGTGCCGGGATCACGCCCCAGGCTCCTTGCACGCCGACCTGGATCACGAAGGCGCCGAGCGCGAGCAGCAGCGGCGTCGACGCATAGGCCCACAGCGGAATCGCCGGCAGCACGAGCAGGGCGGCGATGGTGATCGCATTCTTGCGGCCGATGCGCTCCGACCAGCGGCCGAAGCTGAGCCCGCCGGCGATCGCGCCCAGGTTGGCGACGATCGAGATCCAGCTCACTGTCGACGACGCGAAGCCCATCTGTTTCTCGAGGAAGGTGGGGTAGAGGTCCTGGGTGCCGTGGCTGAAGAGGTTGAAGCACATCATCATCAGCACGGAATACAGCGCGACCTTCCAGTTCGCGGCCAGGGTGCTCATCAGTCCCGGCCGCTCGGTCTTGCGCGCGGCCTCGAAAGCGGGCGACTCGGGCACGTGGCGGCGGATGAAGAAGACGACGAAGGCCGGCAGGATGCTGAGCAGGAACATCGCGCGCCAGGTGACGGTGAAGCCGAAGAAGTTGTGCTGGTAGAGCAGGCCGAACAGGATCGAGGCGAGCAGGTAGCCCGCCGGGTAGCCGCATTGCAGGATGCCCGAGACGAGGCCGCGCGACTGCGGCGGGATCGACTCCATCGTGAGCGAACTGCCCAGCCCCCATTCGCCGCCCATCGCGATGCCGAAGAGCGCGCGCAGCACGAGAAAGACCGTGAGCGTGGGCGCGAAGGCCGCGGCCGCGCCGATGATCGCGAACAGCGCGATGTCGAGCATCAGGATCGGCCGCCGCCCGAAGCGGTCGCCCAGGCGGCCGAAGATGAAGGCGCCGATGAAGCGCATCGCCAGCGTCAGGAAGATCGCGTAGGCGACCCCCGAGACCGGCACCCCGAACTCCTTCGCGATGTCCTTGAGCAGGAACACGAGGATGAAGAAATCGAAGGCGTCGAGCATCCAGCCCAGGAAGGCCGCCAGAACGGTCTTCTTCTGGGCCGATGTGAATGCAACCATGGTTGTCGTCTCCTGTAAGTGCTCTATCGGCACGGCCGAAAGGATCGCCGCCTCCGGGCGGGCCGGCAAGATGCGCCGGATTTCAGTTGTCACGAGGCCGGGCCGGTGCGGGGCCGGCCGGCGTTTCAGTTGAAATGGCGGTCCTGAAAGCACGCAGGGAGCACCCCGCACACGGCGCTCTGCGCGCGTGCCGCCCCGGCGCCGAATCGGGCTCATGCGCTGGGCTATGCTGGTCATCCGGTCTCGCCGATGATCAGAGTGAGATCGTGACATCGCCCCCCTTTGTGTGAGCTGCCATGCCCAACGCCCCGGCCCCCTGCGTCGCCGTCGAAGTGGATGCGCTGCTGCAGCGCCTGGGCCTGCCGCGCAGCGCCTACAACGGCGGCGATCTCGTCGTGCATTCCCCGATCACCGGCGAGCCGATCGCGGCGCCGGCGCAGACCACCGCGGCCGCGGCTGCTGACGCCATCGGCCGCGCCCACGCGGCGTTCCGCGTCTGGCGCAGCGTTCCGGCGCCGCGCCGCGGCGAGCTGGTACGGCTGCTCGGCGAGGAGTTGCGTGCGGCCAAGGCCGACCTGGGCCGGCTCGTCACGCTCGAGGCGGGCAAGATCGCCTCCGAAGGCGCGGGCGAGGTGCAGGAGATGGTCGACGTCTGCGACTTCGCTGTCGGCCTGTCGCGCCAGCTCCACGGCCTGACGCTGGCGACCGAGCGCGCCGGCCACCGCATGATGGAAACCTGGCATCCGCTGGGCGTGTGCGGCGTGATCTCGGCCTTCAATTTCCCGGTCGCCGTGTGGTCGTGGAATGCGGCGCTGGCGCTGGTCTGCGGCGACCCGGTGGTGTGGAAGCCTTCGGAGAAGACGCCGCTCGCGGCCTTGGCCACGCAGGCGATCGTGCGGCGCGCGCTGGCGCGTTTCGGCGCCGCGCCCGAGGGCCTGGTCGAGCTGCTGGTCGGCGGGCCCGCGCTCGGCGGGCTGCTGGTCGACGACCCCCGCGTCTCGATCTTGTCGGCCACCGGTTCCACCGCGATGGGGCGCCAGGTCGGGCCGCGCCTGGCCGCGCGCTTTGCCCGCGCCCTGCTCGAGCTCGGGGGCAACAACGCCGCCATCGTCGCGCCCTCGGCGGACCTGGACCTCGCGCTGCGCGCCATCGCCTTTGCCGCGCTGGGCACGGCCGGCCAGCGCTGCACGACGCTGCGCCGGCTGTTCGTGCACGACAGCGTCTACGACCGCTTCGTGCCCCGGCTCGCCCGGGTCTTCGCCGGCGCGAAGGTCGGCGATCCGCGCGAAGCCGGCACCCTCGTCGGTCCGCTGATCGACCGCGCGGCCTTCGACGCGATGCAGCGCGCGCTCGCCGAATGCCGCGCCGCCGGCGCCCGGGTGCAAGGCGGCGAGCGCATCGAGGGCGTGGGCGGCGCCGACGCGTACTACGTGCGCCCGGCGCTGGTCGAGCTGCAGGCGCACGCGGGCCCGGTGCTGCGCGAGACCTTCGCGCCGCTGCTCTACGTGCTGCGCTACCAGGCGCTCGACGCCGCCATCGAGCAGCACAACGCGGTCGGCGCCGGGCTGGCGTCGGCGATCTTCACGCTCGACCTGCGCGAGGCCGAGCGCTTTCTGTCCAGCGCGGGCTCGGACTGCGGCATCGCCAACGTCAACATCGGCCCCAGCGGCGCCGAGATCGGCGGCGCCTTCGGCGGCGAGAAGGAGACCGGCGGCGGCCGCGAAGCCGGCTCCGACAGCTGGAAGGCCTACATGCGCCGCGCCACCAACACCATCAATTTTTCCACCGCCTTGCCCCTGGCCCAGGGCGTGGTGTTCGACATCGGCGACTGATCGGCGGCGGGGGCCGCTCCGGCGCGCCGCGGCGTGAAGCCTGCACGGCCCGACTGCAGCAGAAATCAGGGTTGACCCGTAGAATGGCGAGCTCTACCGCGATGCCGTTTCCAAACGAGATGCGGTCCTGGAGTTTCAATGGTCCCGCTGCTCGTCAATCTCACCGGCTTCGTTGCGCTCGCGCTCAACGTCATGGGCCTGGTGCGCCAGTCCGACCGGACGTTGCGCCAGTCCACCGGCTGGGCCTCGGCGATCTGGGCCGCCAACAACCTGCTGATCGGCGCCCAGAGCGCCGCCGCCCTGAGCATGCTGAGCGTGGGGCGCCAGGCTTCGGCCGAAGCCGTGCAAGGGCGCGGCGAACGCCTTCGGCTGTGGTGCTGTACGGTCTTCCTGATCGTCACGGCGGTCATCGGTGCCGTCACCTGGCAGGGCCCGATCACGCTGTTCACCACTGCCGGCTCGATGCTCGCCACCTACGCCATGTTCCATCTGCGCGGCGCCTGGTTGCGCGTGGCGATGATCGCGGTTGCGGCGCTGTGGATGGCGAACGCCCTGGCCTTCAATTCGTGGTGGCAGATGCTCGCCAATGCCGCCAACGGCGGGGCCGCCGCGCTCGGCGCCTGGCGCGCCCGCAAGGCCGTTCTCGCCGGCTGAGAGCCCGTCGGCACGGGCCGGGCGCGGACAATCGCCGCGCGCCATGCCGCCTGAAGCCGCCAGCGCTCCCACCCTGCCGCGCCGCCGCGAAGCCGGCGCCATCTTCCTCGCCTTCCTGCGCCTGGGGCTGACTTCCTTCGGCGGGCCGGTGGCCCATCTCGGCACCTTCCGCCAGGAGTTCGTCACGCGCCGCAGCTGGCTCGACGAGGCGGCCTACGCCGACACGGTGGCGCTGTGCCAGTTCCTGCCGGGCCCGGCGAGCAGCCAGAGGCGAGCTTCTGACGCGCCGGGGCCCTGGTCTTTGGTGGCGGCCCCGTCGTGCTGCCCCTGCTGCGCGCCGAGGCGGCGCCGGCGATCTGGATCGACGACGGCCGCTTCATGGCCGGCTACGGCGCGGCCCAGGCCATGCCCGGGCCCTTGTTCTGCTTCGCCGCCAACCTGGACGCGGTCTCGGCCGGCCGTCCCGCCGGATGGCTCGGCGCGGCGATTGCGCTGGTGGCGATCTTCCTGCCCGGCTTTCAGCTGGTGATCGGGGTCTGGCCGTTCTGGGAGCGCCTGCGCCGCTACGCCGCGATGCGGCGCGCGCTCGAGGGCGTCAACGCGGCCGTGCGCGGCTTGAAGCTCGCGCGCCAGACCTTCTGGGATGGTCCGTAGCGCCGAAGCGCGGCGCGCGTCTCAGCGCCTTGCCCGTTCGCCTGCCGCTTCCAGGCTCGGCCCGTCGAAAACCCGCGTCGGCGTGGCCGGCCCATCGTAGCGCTGAACCTCGACCAGGCACGACTGGGCCGAGCACCCTTGCGAGAGTTTCGAGGCGCCGACGTCGCGCGTCAGCACGTTGGGGTTGCCGTGGCGGTCCAGCGCCTGCGGCGCGTCGAAGTCCGGGTCCCACCAGGCGCCGGTGGCCAGGCGCAGCACGCCGGGCAGGGTGGCCGCGTCCAGGCGCGCGCCGGCCAGGCAGGCGCCGCGGTCGTTGAACACGCGCACGAGGTCGCCGTCGGCGATGCCGCGGCGGCGTGCATCGTCGGGGTGCATGCGCAGCGGCTCGCGCCCGGCCACCTTGTTGGCCAGGCTGTAGGCGCTGTGGTCGAGCTGGCTGTGCAGCTTGGTGTGCGGCTGGTCGGAGATCAGGTGCAGCGGGTGGCGCGCGGCGGCCGCACCGCCCAGCCATTCGACCGGTTCGAGCCAGACCGGGTGGCCGGGGCAGTCTTCGTAGTCGAAGCCGGCGATGGTCTCGCTGTGCAACTCGATCCGCCCGCTCGGCGTCTTCAGCGGGTGGGCCTGCGGGTCGGCGCGGAATTCGCCGAGCATCACGACGGGCGCGGCCGGCCCCTCGATGCGCGCCTCCCCGGCCTGCCAGAACGCATCGAAGCCGGGCAGCTCGATGCCGGCGGCCCGCGCGTTGGCCGCGCCCTGGTCGTACATCGCGCGCAGCCATTCGTGCACCGTTCGCCCTTCGGTATAGGCCGCCTCGACGCCCAGGCGCCGGGCCAGGGCGCTGAAGATCGCGTAGTCGTCGCGCGCCTGGCCCGGCGGCGGCTGCAGCGCCTTCATCGCAACCATCAGCGGCTCGCGCACCGACCAGCCGATGTCGTCGCGTTCGAGCGTCGAGGTCGCCGGCAACACGATGTCGGCCCTGCGCGCGTGGGCGTTCCAGAACTGCTCGTGGGCGATGACGGTGGCCGGCCGGGCCCAGGCCCGCGCCAGGCGGTTCAGGTCCTGGTGGTGGTGGAAGGGGTTGCCGCCGGCCCAGTAGACGAGCTCGATCTCGGGATAGGTGCAGCGCCGGCCGTTGTAGTCGAAGGGCGCGCCCGGGTGCAGCAGCATGTCGGCGATGCGCGCCACCGGAATGAAGGCGCCGACCGGATTGCGCCCTTGCGGCAGCGTCGGACCGGCGAAGCGCGGATGCGGGCTGCCCATCAGGTTGACCGGGCCGTAGCCCACGCCCAGGCCGCCGCCGGGCAGGCCGATCTGGCCCAGCACCGCCGCCAGCCCGAGGCCGGCCCAGTAAGGCTGTTCGCCGTGCTCGGCGCGCTGCAGCGACCACGACAGGTTGACGAAGCTGCGCGTGCCGACCAGTTCGTCCGCCAGGCGGCGCAGCCGCTGCGGGTCCAGCCCGGTGATCGGCGCGGCCCAGGCTGCGTCCTTGACGATGCCGTCTTCGCGGCCCAGCAGGTAGTCGGCCCAGCGCTCGAAGCCCACGCAATGGCTCTTCAGGAAGGCGCTGTCGTGGCGGCCGCTGCGCACCAGTTCGCCCGCCAGGGCCAGCATCGCCGCGGCATCGGTGCCGGGGCGGATCGGCAGCCATTCGACGCTTCCCGGCGGGGCGTCGAAATCGTCGCGCACCGGGCTGACGTTGACGAGGCGGCAACCCGCGGCGGCCAGCTTCGCCAGGCCGGCGCGCAAGCGGTGCTCCGCCGTGCCGCCGGCGCTGATCTGGGCGTTCTTGGCGGGCAGGCCGCCGAAGGCCAGCAGCAGCTTCGTGTGCTCGGCGAGCACGTCCCAGCCGTGGTGCGAGGCCATCAACTCTTCCATCGGCGCCAGCACATGCGGCAGCAGCACCCGCGCCGCGCCCAGGCTGTAGGTGTCGACGCTGCGCACGTAGCCGCCCAGGCTGTTCAGGAAGCGATGGACCTGGCTCTGGGCGTGGTGGAAGCGCCCGGCGCTGGACCAGCCGTAGGAGCCGCCGAAGATCGCCTCGTTGCCGTGGCGCTCGCGCACGCGCCGCAGTTCGGCCGCGACGAGGTCCAGCGCCTCGTCCCATTCGACCTCGACGAAGGGCTCGCGCCCGCGCAGCGCGCCGGCGGCGCCCGAGCCCTGGCGCAGCCAGCTGCGGCGCACGGCGGGCCGCTGCACGCGCAGCGGCGAGCGGTAGGCGTCCCACATCGCGAGGCCGATGGGCGAGGGGTCCGGGTCCTCGGCCAGCGGCTCGAGGCCGCAGGGCCGGCCCTCGGCGCGTCGGACTTCGTAGGTGCCCCAGTGCGACTGGGTGAGTTGGCGCCCGGCCTCGGCGCCGGCCGCTTCATGCTCGAGATCTGGATTCATCGTCGCTTCCCGTCTGCCTTCGGCGCTGAGTAGACACGAATCGGAGCGCGCTGCCGTCGGACGGGCGGCAAACCCGCGTTGTCGGCGCCCGGATCTCACGGCCGCGCGGCTCTGCGCCGAGGCGTTCACGCTGCGGCGAGCCGCCGCCGAGGGGGCCTACAGCAGGTGCCTGAGCGCCTCGAAGAACAGCTCGGACTGCAGGCGCTCGCCCAGCGTCTGTGCTTTCACGTGCTCGGCAAGGGCCGGGTCGGCCGGTGCCAGGGGGCGGCCGCTGGATTGGGCCAGCACCTGCGCCATGCAGGCCCGTTCGAGGTAGTAGAGATCGTCGTAGGCGTGGTCGATGCGGTCGCCGCACACGATGACGCCGTGGTTGCCGAGGAACGCCACGTCGGCCCCGCCCAGGGCCGATGCGATGCGCGTGCCTTCGCGCGCGTCCAGTGCCAGCCCGCCGTAGTGCGCATCGACGCCCACGCGCCCATGAAAGCGCATCGCATTCTGCGAAAGCGTCGTGTCGAGCGAGCGATCGGTCGTCAGCGTCAAGGCCGTCGCGTAGGGCATGTGGGTGTGCATGACGACCGGCTTGCGGCAGTCGCGGTGGATGGCCGCGTGGATGAACATCGCCGTCGGTTCGACCTCATGGCGCCCGGCTCGCCGCCGGCCCTGGGCGTCGACCATGACGATGTCGTCGGCCGTGACCTCGCTCCAGAGCAGGCCGCGCGGGTTCAGCAGGAAGCGATTCGAGGCGTCGGGCAGTTCGACGCTGAAGTGGTTGCAAACCCCTTCCGACAGCCCGTGATGCGCCGCCGCGCGCAAGGCCAGGGCCAGGTCGCGGCGCAGCCGCAGAACGCCGGGAGAGACGAAGTCATCCGGGTCGGACGGGGGCGGGCTCATGGACGTGCGGTTCGTGCGGGGCGGATCGAATTGAATCCGGCGCTGCCCCAAGCACGTATCGATTTGGCGCGACCGGCAAGAATCGAACTTGCGACGTGGCCTTCGGAGGGCCGCATGATATCCACTTCACCACGGTCGCACGCCAGGCGCGCATTCTAGCGGG
>JAGWTS010000141.1 GCA_028868875.1 Burkholderiales bacterium
CTGCTTGCGCCGCGCGATCTCGATCTCGTGGATCTGCATCTGCGCCAGCAGGCTCTTGGCGGTGGGGTTCATCGGGCTCGACCCAGGATTCGACAAGGCGATTGCCTAGTCACTAATCACCAGACTAGGGTGATTTGACTCCTTTCGTCAGTCTTTGAGCCGATTCCGGGGTCGGCAGCGTCAGATTTGGCGCGAATCTTTCAAATCTTCGCTGCGGCCAACGCAGCCCTGCGATGGCGCAACGCCGGCAGCTGGCTGCGCACCTGGGCGATGCGCGCCGGGTCGACCTCGGCCAGGACCACGCCCTCGCCTTCGGCGCGCTCGGCCAGGATCTCGCCCCAGGGGTCGACGATCAGGCTGTGGCCCCAGGTGCGGCGCCCGTTCTCGTGCGTGCCACCCTGGGCCGGGGCGATGACGTAGCACTGGTTCTCGACCGCGCGGGCGCGCAGCAGCAGCTCCCAGTGGGCGCGCCCTGTCGTGTAGGTGAAGGCCGCGGGCACGCACAGCAGGTCGCAGGGTGGCGCCATCAAGGCGCGGTAGAGCTCGGGGAATCGCAGGTCGTAGCAGACCGAGAGCCCGACGCGCAGCCCCGAGGCCTCGAACGCCGCCGGCTCCGAGCCGGCTTCGAGCGTCTGGCCTTCGTCGTAGCGCTCGCGCCCGTTGTCGTAGGCAAAGAGGTGGATCTTGTCGTAGTGCGCCGCTTCGCGCCCCTCGGGGTCGAAGACGCAGCAACGGTTGAGCACGCGCTCGGGCGCGGCGCTCGCCAGCGGCAGGGTGCCGCCGACGAGCCAGACCCCGTTGGCGCGCGCCATCTCGGCCAGCGCCCGCTGGATCGGCCCCGCGCCCGCGGGCTCGGCATGGGCGAGTTTGTCGCGGTCGCTGCGCCCGAGCAGGCAGAAGTATTCGGGCAGCGCCACCAGTTGCGCGCCGGCGGCGGCGGCTTCGGCCACGAGGCGGGCCGCGGCTTCGAGGTTGGCGGCGGGCTCGGGGGTCGAGACCATCTGGACGGCAGCGATCTTCATCGGCCGATTTTGGCCTTCCGGCGCGATTTCCGCACAACGGGCAGAATGCCGCGCATTCGGGGAAGTCAACAGGATCCGGGGGCCCAGACGATGCCAGCCAGCGAGCGCGTTGCGCCTGTCGAGCACAGCCGTTTCGTGCAGCGCATCCGGCGCCGATACGCCGAAGAGCGCGCCCTGCTGCCGCCGGGGGCGCCGGGCCACGAGACCGTGGTCGCCCTCGTGCGCCGGCTCCAGGACCGAGGCCTCGCCACGGCCTTGCGCGTGGCGCGCCAGCTCGTGGTCGAGCGCATCGCCGAGCTCGACATCGAAGGCGGCGCCTCGCTCGAGATCGTCACCGGGACGATGACGGCGCTGGCCGAATCCACTCTCGAGCTCGCGCTGGAGCAGGCCCTGGCCGAGGCCGACGAGCGCCACGGCCCGCCGCTGGACGCGGCCGGGCGGCGCAGCGAGCTGTGGATCGTCGGCATGGGCAAGCTCGGCGCGCGCGAGCTCAACGTCTCCTCCGACATCGACCTCGTCTACGTCTACGAGGACGACGGCCAGACCGCCGGGGCGCGGCCGGTCTCGTTCCACGAATATTTCGCGTTCGTCGCCAAGCGCCTGTACGCGCTGATCGGCGACACGACCGAGGACGGCTTCGTCTTCCGCGTCGACCTCGCGCTGCGCCCGAACGGCAACTCCGGCCCGCCCGTCGTGAGCCTGGCGATGCTCGAGGAATACCTGCAGGTGCAGGGGCGCGAATGGGAGCGCTTTGCCTGGCTCAAGAGCCGGGTCGTGGCGCCGCGCGCGGCGGTCGCCAGCGGCAGCGCGCTGGCGCTGCGCTCGCTCGTCACGCCTTTCGTCTACCGGCGCTACCTCGACTATGGCGTGTTCGAAGGGCTGCGCCAGCTCCACGACAAGATCCGCGACGAAGCCCAGCGCCGCGCCGCCGGCCGCCCCGAGCGCGCCAACGACGTGAAGCTCTCGCGCGGCGGCATCCGCGAGATCGAGTTCATCGTCCAGCTCCTGCTCGTCGTGCGCGGCGGCCAGTTCCCCGAGATCCGCACCCGCAGCACGCTGCGCGCGCTCGACCGCCTCGCCGCGCGCGGCCTCATGAAGCCCGAGACCGCGGCGCGCCTGGCCCAGGGCTACCGCTTCCTGCGCCAGATCGAGCACCGCATCCAGTACCTCGACGACCAGCAAACCCATCTGCTGCCGACCCAGGACGACGACCTGCGCTGGATCGCGCGCAGCATGGGCCTGGTCTGCCGCATCGAGACCTGCGAGCTGCTCGACCGCCTGGGCGAGGTGCGCGAGTTCGTCGCCGCCGAGTTCGACGCCTTGCTCAACGAGGGCCGGAACGGCGGCACGCGCCGCGGCTGCCGCAGCTGCGGCCCGGCGCCGCTGGCGATCGACGACGAAGCCCTGCTCGAACGCCTGCCCGAGGCCCTGGCCGAGCGCCTGCGGCCCTGGGTCGCGAGCCCGCGCGTGCGCGCCCTGCGCGACGAGAGCCGGATGCGCCTGGGCCGGCTCATGCGCGACGTCGCGGCGGCGATGGCGCGCGACGCCTGCACCCTCGAAGGCGCGCAGCGCTTCGTCGACTGGCTCGAACCGCTGCTGCGGCGCGAGAACTACATCGCGCTGCTGGCCGAGCGCCCGGCGGTGCTCGAGCGCCTGCTGCGCCTGCTCGGCCTGGCGCGCTGGCCCAGCCGCTACCTGATGCGCCACCCGGGCGTGATCGACGAGCTCGCCGACGAGCGCCTGCTGCGCGAGCGCTTCGATGCCTCCGCCTTCGTCGCCGACCTCGAGGAGCGGCGCGCGGCCTGGGCGCGCTCGGGCGAGGACACCGAGGAGAAGCTGCTCGACACCCTGCGCCAGGCGCACCACGGCGAAGTCTTTCGCACCCTGGTGCGCGATGTCGCGGGCGAGATCACGGTCGAGCAGGTGGCCGACGACCTCTCGGCGCTCGCGGACGCCCTGCTGGCGACGACCTTGCGCTGGTGCTGGGCGCTGTTCCGCCAACGCCATCGCCAGACGCCGGGCCTCGCGGTCATCGCCTATGGCAAGCTCGGCGGCAAGGAGCTGGGCTACGGCAGCGACCTCGACCTCGTCTTCCTCTACGACGATGCCGACGAGGCCGACCCCGGCCGGGCGCAGGAGATCTACGGCGCCTTCGTGCGCAAGCTCATCACCTGGCTCACCTTGCGCACCGCCGCGGGCGAGTTCTTCGACATCGACACCGCCTTGCGCCCGAACGGCGGCTCGGGCCTGCTCGTGACCTCGCTCGCCGCCTTCGACCGCTACCAGCGCGGCCGCGGCAGCAACACGGCCTGGACCTGGGAGCACCAGGCGATCACGCGGGCGCGCTTCGTCGCCGGCGAGCGCCGCATGGCCGCGCCTTTCGACACCACCCGGCGCGCCGTGCTCACGGCCGAGCGCGACGCCGACGCCTTGCGCGCCGAGGTGCGCTCGATGCGCGAGAAGATGCGCGCGGCGCATCCGATCGGGGCCGGGCGCTTCGACGTGAAGCACAGCGCCGGCGGCATGATCGACGCCGAGTTCGCGGTCCAGTTCCTGGTCCTGGCCCATGCGCGCCGGCACGAGGAATTGCTCGAGGACGCCGGCAACATCGCCTTGCTCGAGCGTTCCGAGGCCGCGGGCCTGCTCGCTCCTGGCGTCGGTGGCGCCGCCGCCGACGCCTACCGCGAGCTGCGCCGCTTCCAGCACAAGGCGCGCCTGGACGACGCCCCGACCCAATGCGAGCCCGAGCGGCTCGGGCCCCAGCGCGACGCCGTGCTCGCCTTGTGGCAGGCCGTCTTCGGCTAGCCGGGCCGGGCGCCGCCTGGCTCGCGCTGGCGGCGCTCTTCGCAGTCGGCGCCCTCGCCGGCTGGACCCAACCCGCGGCACGCTGGGACTGGCAGCCCGGGCTTGCCGCGGCCCAACCCTGGCGCTGCTGGAGCGCGGCCTTCGTCCACTGGAGTGCGCTGCATCTGGCGGCCAACCTGATCGGCCTGGCCGTGGTCGCGGCCTTCGGACCGGTGGCACGGCTCGCGCCGCGCTGCGCCCTGGCCTGGTTCATCGCCTGGCCGTTGACCCAGCTCGGCCTGCTCCTGCAGCCGGCGCTGCTGCATTACGGCGGGCTCTCCGGGGTGTTGCACGCGGGCGTGGCGGTGGCCGCGGTCGAGATGCTGGTGCGCGAGCGTGGCCGGCGCCGCGCGATCGCGCTCGCCGTCCTCGGTGGCCTGCTGGCGAAGATCGCGCTCGAAACCCCTTGGGGACCGCCGCTGCGCCATCCGGCCGACTGGGACATCCCGATCGCGCCGCTGGCCCATGCAAGCGGCGCCTGCTTCGGCCTGTTCTGCGGCGCCCTGGCCGCCTGGCTGCCGCGCCGCCGCGGCTGAAGGCGGCGCGGGCCGCGTCGCCGGACCTCGTCGGCGCCCGCTTCATGCAGCGCAGGCAGCGGGCGCCGGGGCGCGCCTCGTCGCGAACGGAATTCGGAGTCGCTGCGCGCCGCCTGCAGCGTGGGCGATTCTTCTAATAGCCCGCCACGAGCTCCGTGGCGGCGCGCCAGCGCCTGAGTTGCGGCGCCAGTTCGTCGAGTCCGGTCAGGCTGCGCACCCCCTCGACCTGGCGCCGGCGCAGCACGGGGGCGTTGCCGCCGGCCCAGACCTCGACCGAGGCCGGCAGCTTGGCGCGCAGCTCGGCCAGGCCGTCGACGATCTGGTTCGGGTTCTGGCTGCCGCTGAAGCTGAGCGCGACGATGTCCGCCGGCTGGGCGCGCGCCGCCTGGGCGATGTCCCAGATGGGGGTCTGGGCCCCGAGCGACAGGCAGCGGCACCCCTCGAGCACGAACAGGGCCTGGGCCGTCAGCAGCCCCAGGCCGTGCGGCTCGCCCGCGAACGTGCACAACAGCACCCGCGGCCTGCTCTCGGGCGCCGGAGTCGGCAACGAGGCGATCAGGCGCCTGAGCACCACCTGCACCGTCTCGCTGTAGACCTGTTCCTCGAAGGTCTCGATCTGGCCCCGGATCCAGGCGTCGGAGACCGCGGTGCTGAGCGGCGCCAGCACGTCGACGAGAAATGAGGCCAGGCCATGACGCATCGAAAGCCGCAGGAGTTCGGCGGCAAGCGCTTCGGGGTCATGGCGGCGGATCAGCTCGATGATGCCGGCGCGGTCCGGCAGGTTCCGGGCGGCGGCCCCGCCGGCCCTTGCGATCTGGTCGACGGTCGATTCGCTCAGTGCCTGCAGCGTTGCCAGGGGCAGGCCGACGATGCGCCCCGGGCGGTGGCCGGCGTCCAGCAGACGCTTGACGAGGCGCAGCTTGTCGATCTGGTCCAGCGGGTAGGCGCGCTCGCCCTGGGCGTCGCGCGCCGGCTGCGGGAAGCCGTAGCGCCGCTCCCAGACGCGAAGCGTGTCCTTGCTCAGCCCGGTGTCGCGCTCGACCGCGGCGATCGACAAGGTGAGCAGATCGAGTCGTCGAGCCTCACTGATGTTCACGCTGTGTCCAGGACAAGATGGCGCCGCCGAGGGCGGGGTTGAAGACGCGTCCTTGGGTCGAACGACCCCGAGAACATCGAGAAAATCAGCGAATGATCTCACATTGCCAGACATGACTTAATCACCCATTTAAGCGTCTCCACAGTGTGACGCTAATCGATACATCTCACAAACGGATGGATCCCCCTTTCGTCGAAAATGAGCAGTAGCGCCCGGAATCAGCGTGGTGCGTCAGGGCTCGGGGACAGATGCGGCCTGCGCGTCGCTCGGGAGAGTCCGCTCAACGCACGAACCGCGTCGGAGGTTCACCGGCGACCGGGCGGAACGGATCTTTGCAGTCGCAGAAACCAAAAGGAAACATTGGACGAACAAGATCACATCCATGACTGCCTGCCCAGATGTCGCAGTGGTCGACAGGTTTCACTGCTGTGCAGTCCGATGGTTGTACATCGGCAATCCCTGAGCGCATTTCCTCCTCCTCCCTCCCTCCCTCGTTAGCTCAGGGGCGCTGCGCAGCAGCCTTTACACCGACCGCGAGGCCCGGCACCGGCCTCGTTCGATTCGGGGATCAGGTCGAGATCGCTCGAATCAATATCTCATATCTGGCTCATTCTGAGCGCAGCGCTCCCCAGGACCCGGCGCTTCGGGTCGCGGCAGAAGGCGCGGGCGGCCGATTCGAGGCCGGCCCGGGTGCGCGATGCCCCCGGGCGCGTCCAGACGGCGTCAGCGCTGGCCCTCGGTCAGCGACATGAGCTGGAACAAGCCGCTGCGGTCGACGAACCAGACCTCGCTGAAATGGGCGGCGCCGCCGGCCAGGTGGGCCGGCACCGGGAAAGGGGCGGCACGCCGGATCATTGCCATCACCCAGGGCGCCACCTGGTCGACGGCGGGCTTGCGCACGACCGCGATGTCGGCCACCTGGCCCGCGTCGTCGATCGTCACGTCGACCATCATCACCGAGTACAGGAGCGGCGGCAGCCGGCCGCGGTAGATCCGCTTCGGGTACTGGTTGTAGATGTGGTGGGCGGCATCGACCCGGTACTGGGCGTCGCTCTGGGCCGCCGATTCGGCCGGCGGCGCCACCAGCCTGGGCGTCGGCAGCAGCGCGAACTGGGCCTGGGCGAGCCCGGACGCGGCCAGAAGGCCGGCGGCAAGCCAGCCTCGCAATCGCCCTTTCGGGGCGACGAATGTGGATTCGTTCATGTTCAGGAGCCGGGCAGCCCGCATACAACGGCCTTGTGCAAGGCCGCGAAGCCTACACGATGGGGAGCCGGCAAACATCTGACAGGCTCGGGATGGCGGGGCAAGGCGAGAAGCAGCTAACGTTGACGCGAGTGCACGGCGGCAGCCGCAGCGCGACCCAATCCCGCCGCAGGCCTCCATTCGATGTCTAATTCTGCCGATTCGAGCCTGCGTTCCTTCGTCAGAATCGGGCCTCGAAGCCTCATCATCGGGACAATGCCTGTTCGGACTGATCTAGGATCTTTTTGGTGAAGAAAGTACTGATCGTCGAGGACCATGCAGACATCCGGCGCCTGATCCGGATGACGCTCGAACTCGACGACCACGAGATCCACGAGGCGGCCGACGCTGCCGCCGGCCTGGAGGCGGCACGCCGCCTCCTGCCGGACGTCGTCCTGCTCGACGTGATGCTGCCCGGCGGCATGGACGGCCTTGCCGTGTGCCGCGCCCTGCGCGCCGACCCGGCGCTGCGCCGCACCGCGATCGTGATGCTGTCGGCGCTGGGCAGCGGCAGCGACCGCGAGAACGGCCTCGAGGCCGGAGCCGACGCCTATCTCGTCAAGCCGTTCAGCCCGCTGAACCTGATCGAAACCATCGATTCGCTCGTGAAGTCCTGATGCCACAAGGGTCCGCCCGCAGTTTCGACGCCGCCGCCGGCGCCCAGATGGAATTCCTGGTGCGCGATCTCGGGCGCATGTACCGCGAGCGCAACGAGGCGCTGCAGGAAGTGGCGCGCGCGCACCACGACGCCTTGTTCCGCCTCGCCCTCGCGGCCGAATACCGCGACGACGACACCGGCGCGCACATCGTGCGCATGGGCTTCCTGGCCGAGGCGCTTGCGCTGTCGCTGGGCGAGGACGCCGGCTGGGCGGCGATGCTGCGCAAGGCCGCGCCGATGCACGACATCGGCAAGATCGGCATCCCCGACGGCGTGCTCAAGAAGCCGGGCCAGCTCACCGAAGACGAACGCACGGTGATGAAGCGACACCCGGAGATCGGTGCCGGCATCCTGGGCCAGTCGCGGATTCCGCTGTTCAAGCTGTCGGCCGAGGTCGCGCTCGCGCACCACGAGCGCTGGGACGGCAGCGGCTACCCGAACGGGCTCGCCGGAACCGCGATCCCGCTGTCGGGCCGCATCGCCGCGATCGTCGACTTCTTCGACGCCGTGACCATGGACCGCTGCTACCGGCCGGCCTTCAGCGACGCAGAAGCGCTGTCCATGCTCACGGCCGAGAGCGGGCGCGCCTTCGACCCGCAGCTGGTGGCCCTGTTCATCGCCGAGACCCCGCACATGGTGGCGCTGCGCGACGAGATCAACCGGCGCCAGCCGAGCTTCGCCCAGCTCGTCGAAGGTCTGGGTCCGCAACCCGCGCCGTCCGATTCCGAAGCGGCCTGACAGCGGGGTCGAAAGGGCGACTTTGACGCCAATCGAAGACCGGTGCAAAGCGTCACGCCCGACCCCCCGGTGGCGTCGGGTTTGCGGCTTGCCAGCGTCCGGCATCGGGTGCACACTGCCCCGAAAGCACCTGTCGTTGCCGGCCGCTTGTCTCCTCTGCCCGCTCCCCCTGTTCTCCTTCACCCCCCCACCGTTTTTCCCGCCGTGCGCATTTGGCGCGCGGCTTGTCCCACCACCGCCTTTGCAAAGGAGGCTCTGATGAACCTGACGATCAGCGGACACCACCTCGAAGTTACCCCGGCCCTGCGCGAATACGTGCTGACCAAGCTGGATCGCGTCACACGCCATTTCGACCAGGTCGTGGACGTCACCGTGATGCTGACCGTCGAGAAGCTCAAGGAGAAGGAGCGAAGGCAGAAGGCCGAGGTCACGCTGCACGTGAAGGGGCGTGACATCTTCGTCGAGCAGTCGCACGAAGACCTCTACGCCGCGATCGACCAGCTCATGGACAAGCTCGACCGCCAGGTCTGCCGCCACAAGGACCGGGTGCAGGACCACCACCATCATTCGGTCAAGCGCCAGGACGCCGGCGTGGCCTGAGGTCCACCGTTGCCCCAGCTGTGAAAAACGGCCCCGCGGGGCCGTTTCACTTGGGGCGCCGGGCTGCTGCTGTTGCTGCAATGCCGCAATCCGGCGTCGGCCCCCGCAAACCGGTGCCATCGGTGACAGCCGGATGCAATCCCCATTGCTATGATTCGCCGCTCTCCAACACACCGGGAGGGAACGGTCCCAGCGGCCGGCTCCACCCTTGGGGGAAGCGCTCCCATGAACCGTCTCGCCGCCATCCTGCCAGCCAGCAACGTCGTGGTCGACGTCGACGCGACCAGCAAAAAGCGCGTCTTCGAGCAGGCCGGCCTGCTGTTCGAGAACCAGCACGCCATCGCCCGCGGCACCGTCACCGACAACCTGTTTGCGCGCGAACGCCTGGGCTCCACCGGCCTCGGCCACGCGGTGGCGATCCCCCACGGCCGCATCAAAGGGCTGAAGAACCCGCTCGCCGCGGTGCTGCGCCTGCAGCAGCCGATCCCCTTCGACGCCCCTGACGACGAGCCGGTGGCGCTGCTGATCTTCCTGCTCGTGCCCGAGGCCGCAACCCAGCGCCACCTGGAGATCCTGTCCGAGATCGCCGAGATGCTGTCCGACCGCGAACTGCGCGAACGCCTGAAGAGCGAGCCGGGCGCCGACGGCGTGCACAAGCTCATCTCCGACTGGGAACCCTTGAAGTCGGTGGCCTGACCCGGCCCGCCGATGAAACCCACCTCGATCAGCGCCGAGGCCTTGTTCGAGGCCCACCGCGAGTCCCTGCACTGGGAGTGGATTGCCGGCCACGCCCACCCCGAGCGCCGTTTCGACGACGACGCGGTGCGCGACGCGCGCTCCGCAGCCGACCTCGTCGGCTATCTGAACTACGTCCATCCGTATCGGTGTCAGATCGTGGGCCGGCGCGAGGTGGCCTACCTGCTCGCGAGCACGCCGGAGGACCAGGAGCGGCGCATCGCCCGCATCGTCACGCTCGAGCCGCCGGTGCTGATCGTCGCCGACGAGGCGACGCCGCCGGACCGCCTCGTCGCGATGTGCGACCGCGCCGAGATTCCGCTGTTCGTCACCCGCGAATCGGCCGGCCACGTCATCGACGTCGTGCGCAGCTACCTCGCGCACCTGTTCGCCGAGCGGACGACGCGCCACGGCGTTTTCATGGACATCCTCGGCCTGGGCGTGCTGCTCACGGGCGAATCGGGCCTGGGCAAGAGCGAACTCGGGCTTGAGCTGATCTCGCGCGGCCACGGCCTCGTCGCCGACGACGCGGTCGACCTGTACCGGATCTCGCAGACCGCGCTCGAAGGGCGCTGCCCCGAACTCCTCCTGAACCTGCTCGAGGTGCGCGGCATCGGCCTGCTCGACATCAAGGCGATCTTCGGCGAGACCGCGGTGCGCCGCAAGATGCGGCTGCGCCTGATCGTGCACCTGGTGCGCAAGGAGACGATGGAGCGCGAATTCGAGCGCCTGCCCTACGAGCCGCTGTACGAGGAGATCCTGGGCATCGCCGTGCGCAAGGTCGTGATCGCGGTCGACGCCGGGCGCAACCTCGCGGTGCTGGTCGAGGCCGCGGTGCGCAACACCGTGCTGCAGCTGCGCGGCATCGACACCTACCGTGAGTTCATCGAGCGCCACCAGCGCGCGATGGAGAAGGAATGAGCGGCGCCGACGCGCCGCGCGCTACTTGTTCCGGTACTCGCAGTTCGGCTTGACGCAGCGGGCGTAGAGCGCGAGCGAATGCTCGTTGAGCTCGAAGCCGCGCGCGCCGGCGATCTGGTGCTGGCGCTGCTCGATCTCGGGGTCGAAGAACTCCTCGACCCGGCCGCAGGTCATGCACACGAGGTGGTCGTGGTGATGGCCCTCGTTGAGCTCGAACACCGACTTGCCGGCCTCGAAGTTGCTGCGCGTGAGCAGGCCGGCCTGCTCGAACTGCATGAGCACCCGGTAGACGGTGGCCAGGCCGATGTCGGCGTCCTCGGTCAGCAAGGCCTTGTAGACGTCCTCGGCCGTCATGTGGCGGCGCTCGGCGCGCTGGAAGATCTCGAGAATCTTGATCCGGGGCAGGGTGGCCTTCAAGCCGCTGCTCTTGAGTTCGTCGACCTTGTTGTTCATGAACGTCCTCTCGGTGCCGCCCTCGGTGAAAACCCGCCCGGCTAGAATCCGCCGATCATAGCCAGCCCCCGATCCATGCGCCGCCAATCGATTCTCCTGCTCGCGCTGCCGCTGGTTCTGGGCGGCTGCGGTTCGCTGCAGAAGGCCGGCGACTGGTTCGCCTCGCTGCACCCGTACCGGATCGAGATCGTCCAGGGCAACGTGGTCACGAAGGAGCAGATCGCCCGGATCCAGCCCGGCATGACCCGGCTGCAGGTGCGCGACGTGCTCGGCACGCCGCTGCTCACCGACGCCTTCCACGCCGATCGCTGGGACTACCTCTTCACCTTGCGCCGCCCCGGCGTCGACTATCAGCGCCGCGACGTGGTGCTGCATTTCGACGGCGACCGGCTGCTGTCGGTCGAGGCCCCCGAGCTGCCGACCGAGCAGGAATTCATCGCCTCGATCACGACGCGCAAGGATTTCAAGGTGCCGAAGCTGGAGCTCACGCCCGAGCAGCTCGAGGCCTTGCCCGTGCCGCAGCGCGCGGCCGCGGCGCAGGCCGCGAGCGAGCCTGCCGCGGCGCCGCCACGCAACTATCCGCCGCTGGACGCTTCATGACGCCGCTGCGCATCGCCGTGGCCGGCGCCTCCGGGCGCATGGGCCGCATGCTCGTCGAAGCCGTGCTGGCGCAGGGCGACTGCCGCCTCGCCGGCGCGCTCGACATCGCGTCCAGCCCGGCACTGGGCCAGGACGCCGGCGCCTTCCTCGGCCGCCGGACCGGGGCGGTCATCGCCAGCGACCTGCGCACCGGCCTCGCCGACGCCGACGTGCTGATCGATTTCACGCGCCCGGAGGGCACGCTCGCCCACCTCGCCGTGTGCCGCGAGCTCGGCGTCGGAATGGTGATCGGCACCACCGGATTCACGCCCGAGCAGAAGCAGGCCATCGCCGCCGCTGCGCGCGAGATCGGCATCGTCTTCGCGCCCAACATGAGCGTCGGCGTCAACGTCGTGCTGCGCCTGCTCGAACAGGCGGCGCGCGCCCTCGGCGACGGCTACGACGTCGAGATCATCGAGGCCCACCACCGCCACAAGGTCGACGCCCCGAGCGGCACCGCCCTGGCGATGGGCGAGGCCGTCGCCCGGGCCCAGGGCCGCGACCTGAAGACCGACGCCGTGTTCGCGCGCGTCGGCCATACCGGCGAGCGCCAGCCGGGCACGATCGGCTTCGCCACCGTGCGCGGCGGCGACATCGTCGGCGACCACACCGTGCTCTTCGCCGGCACCGGCGAGCGCATCGAGATCAGCCACCGCAGCAACAGCCGCGCGAACTACGCCGAAGGCAGCCTGCGCGCGGCGCGCTTTCTCGCCGGCCGCGGCGCCGGTCTCTACGACATGACGGACGTGCTCGCCTTGAAGTGAGCACCCTCGACGCGCCTACGGCCCGCCCAGCCGCTTGCAGGCACCTGGGCCGGCGGCGATCGCGGTCGATGCCGACAAGGCTCGTTGCATGAACGGCCTCGCCGACTTCTGGGGGCGCAGCGACGGCGTCGGCCGCGCGGTCGCGCTGCTGCTGCTGGCGATGTCGGTCGCGGCCTGGGTCCTGATCTTCTGGAAAGCCTGGCTGCTGCGCCGCGCCGGGCGCGACATCGCGCGCGCCGTGCCCGCTTTCTGGGACGCCGCCACCCTCGGCGACGGCCACACCCGCCTGGCCGCGATGGACCGCGAAGCCGTGCTCCTGCCCTTGCTCGACGCCGCCTGCGCCCAGCCCGCCGCCGGCACGCTGCAGACCAGCGCCGCGCTCGAGTCGCAGCTCACGCGGCGCCTGCGCGACGCCTTGCACCGCAGCCTGGCGCATCTGCGCGGCGGCCAGGTGCTGCTTGCCTCGATCGGCAGCACCGCGCCTTTCGTGGGCCTGTTCGGCACGGTCTGGGGGATCTACCACGCGCTCGCGGCGATCGCCGGCGCCGGCAGCATCACGGTCGAGAAGGTCGCGGGCCCGGTCGGCGAGGCGCTGATCATGACCGCGGCCGGCATCGCGGTCGCGATTCCGGCGGTGCTCGGCTTCAACGTCTTCGGCAAGCAGGTCGCGGCCTGCGAAGCCGAGCTCGAAGGCTTCGCCCACGACCTGCGCGAAATGGTCCTCGACGGCCAGCGCTGAAGCCCCATGACATTCGGCCGCCTCGAACAATCCCCGGCCTCGTCGCCGATGAGCGAGATCAACATGACGCCGCTGATCGACGTGATGCTGGTGCTGCTCGTGATCTTCATCGTCACCGC
>JAGWTS010000142.1 GCA_028868875.1 Burkholderiales bacterium
GCTGCAAAGGCTTCTCTGTCAGGTCCAATCATTGTTCCCCCCATGCCTGAAGCGCCTCGAAAGGTGACTCCGACGCCTAACGTTCGAGTTGAGGCGGGGCCGACGGCAAAGCGCCAGGCCCGGCGGAAGGATGATAAACCTCACCTGGAGTCGGGCCTGGTGGTTTGCCGTTGGGCCTCGCCTCAAACGAGGGGTTAGGCCTCAGCCGTGGTGCAGTTGCCGGTGGCAGTTTGGACATAGTGCTATCGCGTTCGCTACCGAATCTTGGCCACCGTGGGCCAGCTGGGTTCGGTGATGAACTTCGAGGTAGGGGCTCCCGTCTGTGCTCCTTGCAAATGGAGCTGGCTTCTCACACCTCTCGCAGGTTCCTTGTGCTCGGGCGAGTACGGCGGCGACAACATCGGCGTTTCTCTTGAACACGCGTGTGGTTACCACTTGCGTCTGAGGGGTCGGATTGGCTTTCTTCAAGCGCTTGTCGCGAGCTTCAGGTGAGTCTGTTCGCGATCGAGCTACAGCGGCCGAAAATTGGGCATCGCTGACTTCGAGAGAGATTCCTTCGGGCAGCGCCGCGATGAAATCGTTAGCGACGGCCCTGAGTTTATTGAGATGACCCTGCTCAAGCGATTCGTAGTAGGCAATATGCTTCCATACAGCCACCAATGCGTTGTTCGCTGCGTTACTTCCGCGAGATTCGAGAATTCGCTGAAGAAAGTATTGTGCACCGCCGGCACTGATCGAGCGCTTGAATACTTCGCCGCCGAGCATGGCTCGAAACTGCACAATGAAGTCTTGCGCTGATCCTCGATTCAGTCCTGTCTCTTCGTGCAGTCGCTTCGTAGCGATGCTGGGAGTAACTTTCCCGTCGTACACGTCCGACGCGAGCACGAAGGCTGCTTGTATTTGGGCGGGCGTGATGACAACCATGTTTGCTGAGACCTAGACAGAATGGCTTCGTTTACTCGGGCGGCCCGCCCCTCGAAACAACGTAGGTTGCACGCCGGGGGCGTACCGAGCTACACCGATGCACCTGAGCGGTGGTCGCTCAGGTCGTCGCGAACTTGCGAGGAGACGGGCCATGAGGAAATCTATCACTCTGTACGTCGGCTTGGATGTTCACAAGGACAGTATCGACATCGCCACGGCGGACGCCGGCCGCGACGGCGAGGTTCGACACGTCTGCAGCATCGGTGGCGATCTGGCCGGGCTGGACAAGGCACTGCGCCGCCTCATCAGCAAAGGTCAGCCCCTGCATGTGGTCTACGAGGCCGGCCCCTGCGGTTTCGTGATCTGGCGCCACCTGAATGCCCAGGGCATCCCCTGCGAGGTCGTCGCGCCATCGTCGATCCCCAAGCGCAGCGGGGACCGCGTCAAGACCGATCGCCGCGATGCGATGATGCTCGCGCGCTTGTCGCGCTCGGGCGATCTGAGCGCCGTGCGCGTGCCCGATACGGCCGACGAGCGGAGGCCATGCGCGACCTGGCCCGCAGCCGCGAAGACGCGGTACGCGAGTGCCGCAACGCCCGCCACCGGCTCAAGGCGCTGCTGCTGCGCAACGGCAACACCTATGCCGGCAAGACCGCGTGGACCGCGGCTCACCTGCGCTGGCTGGCGAAGCTGAAGGTGCCGCACGCCGCGCAGCAGATCGCGTTTCAAGAGTACCTGCACGCCATCACGGAATCGACGGCGCGCATCGCGCGGCTCGAGCAGGCCCTGCGTGACAGCCTGCCCGAATGGCACCTGCGGCCCGTGGTTCAGGCGCTGCAGGCCATGCGCGGGGTGCAACTGGTGGCTGCGATCACGCTCGTGGCGGAGTTGCAGGACTTCCTGCGCTTCGAGAACCCGCGCCAACTCATGGCCTACGTCGGCCTCGTTCCGGGCGAACATTCCTCGGGCCCGAAGCGCCGCCAGGGCAGCATCACCAAGGCCGGCAACAGTGCCGCGCGCCGCATGCTCGTCGAGGTGGCCTGGCACTACCAGCACAGCCCCAGGGTCAGTCCGATCATCGCTGTCCGTCACGACGGACTGCCCAAGGAGCTCACCGACATCGCCTGGAAGGCCCAGCTGCGGCTGAATGCCAAGTTCAAGCGCCTGCTCGCGCGCCGCGTGCTGAAGAACAAGGCCGTGGTGGCGGTCGCACGCGAACTCACCGGATTCGTCTGGGCCATTGGGCGTCAGGTGCAGGTCTCGGGCTCGCCGGGAATTGATCTCGCGCCGGTCGCCGTTGCGAATTGACCTGAGCAAATTCAAATACCGCTGACCAATGGAAAAAGACAGGAGGCTTGCAGATCCAGCGACCGATTCATTTGCCGGAGGGGGAACGCGGCGCAGCCGCGGCCACTGGGGAACCCTCGACAACGTTATTGGTGGGCCGGATGTGCAGCAACGCATGTCAGGCAATCTCAGTCCCTAGAGCAAAGGCAGCCCCGCGACGTAAATCTGTCTTGAGGTACCCAACCCTCGCATATCAGCATGAACAACCGTCGCACATCCTTCACGGGTGGCACCCTCAGGCTCCGTCGCGTTCCCCGTCCGGCAACGGGATTCTTGAAATCTGCGGCCGCAGAGGAATTGGCGCGGACTCTTGACAGAGAGAAGCCATATCAACGTTCGAGCTAAGCGGGCGACGACGGCAGGACGCCAGGCCCAGACTGGCGAAAATGTACCGCGTACCGCCAGACTGGGCCTGGTGGCCTGCCGTTGGCGCTCCGCTTGAGCGAGGGGTTAGGCCTCGCCCGCGACGATAGAGAGCGCATGCATGATCATTCTCGGCAACTCGCGAAGCAACCGATAGTCTTCTTCGCTATCAATGAGGTACTTCTCGATGTACGAGCTGCGAGTGCTGATCATGAGGAGTTCCTCGAACTCACCCAGAATCCGCTTCTTAACCGCCGGTGTTTTGGCGCCTTGGAGCTTTAGCAATAGCGCGCTGCCTTCGTCGTAGACCCAAGGTAGAACGTCTCGAAGGAGGCTGAGACCGACTCTCACTCCAAGCATTGGGTTCTTTGACCCAAACATGATCTCTTCAACCATTCCCGGGTGAAGCCGCCGACGCCGCTTCATTTTTCGCGAGACCTCCGTCCTCTCGATTCGAGAGGGAAGGTCCTGAAACATGATCTTTATCTCTTCGAATAGTTTGGCCGATGAGTTTTCGATCTCGTCTAGCTTCTGGCGTTTAGCTGAGGTCGTGGGAGTTGTGGGTGCCGCCAGCGACTTTAGAATCCCATCGATGCTACTCTTGAATTTGCCCACCTGAAATCGAATTGTTTCCCGGTCAGGCTCCGAGCCCGGGATACGATTGACCAATTAAAATACCAACTACGTCAGAGATTCGTCGTCGTCTGCGCAGTTCTGAAATTGTGCAAATGGGCCAGTTGACGCGGTTTTAAGTTCGATGCCGAGAGCCACTCCCAGAATGGGAGTATCCAACTTGCCTTTTGCCATTCCGGCCTCAAACAGTATCCAGGGCCTATTGACACTTCGTTCGGTAAGCAGGGCATACAACATCTGAAGCTGAATGGATATTCCGGATGATTTCGGGATACCACTCGATTCCATACTCGATGCCCTGATTCCCACGCCGGTCGGAGGTTCTGAACGACTTGAGCACGCCTGCACTTACGCTCTTCAGCAGGTTGCTGAATGCCTCGGCTAGTTCAGCGTCGCGTGTGTCGTGGCTAATGAAGACAAGCGGATTCGTCGCCTTGGTTAAAGTCGTGTCAACCACTTCCTTCTCGTCGGCCATGTGTCCCTCTTGTGTTTGTGTGTTCTCGACGGATGGTAAGCCACCAGGGTCGCCCTGCGAGGCCTAACTTTGGAGGTAACCTGCCCGCGGAGGCAGGTGCCGACTGGCCGCGGAAGGACAATGTACACCGTGGACTGGAGCGGCCAGGCGGCGCCTGCCGGAGCGGGTAAGGTTCACCGACGGGTTCGGCCTCATATGCAGTGACTCAGGCCGCCGCAGCGTGAAGACGAACGCCTAAGGCTCGGGCAACTTTGAGGACGGTTGCAAAGCTCGGATTGCCATCTGCACTCAGTGCGCGGTACAGACTTTCCCGACTCAGGCCAGCCTCCTTCGCGACCAACGTCATGCCCTTTGCGCGGGCAATGTCACCAAGTGCTCGGGCAATGCCGGAGGCGTCATCGGGTGCTTCTTCTAGCCACGCGTCCAAATAGGCCGCCATCTCTTCAGGGGTACGAAGTTGCTCGGAGACGTCATAAGGCAAAGTCTTGGTCTTCTCGGACTTCTTGCTCATTGCTTTCGCCATGCTGTTACTCCTGAAAGTTGCGCGCCAGTTCGATCGCCTGTTCGATATCCTTCGACTGGGTGGATTTGTCGCCACCGATCAGAAGCAAAAGGAGGCGGTCACCTCGCTGCGTGTAGTACACCCGATAGCCGGGACCGAAGTCGATCTTCAATTCCGAGACCCCGTCCGTCAGATTACGGTGGGTGCCGGGATTGCCGTGAATCAATCTGTCGACCCGAACCTGTATCCTGGCGCGGCCGGCTCGATCCCTCAGCGCAGCCATCCAATCGCGGTAAACCTCAGTTTGCTCGACACGCATGCTTGTATTGTAGCCGGCAGGCTACGACAGCGCAAGAGGGAAACCGGCGCATCCAATGAGGCCGAACCTGTTGTATCAAACAACGCTGACGCTGCGTAACCGGGCCTCTGCGGGCGTATCAATCCCTGCGCGGCGAGTCCAAGTCCCCGATTCGATTAATCTTTTCATGTCGTTCGCCTCGTATCCTCGTCGAGTATTCAACCGACGAAAGCGGCGGCTGTGAGCGATTCTGACGCGCACGACCTGTCTTGCCAAGTGAGGTGCTGAACTCGCGATGGCCCACCAGATCCGCCGATACTTTGGGCGCGCCCGCGGTCTTCTCGTCCGGATCCACATCGACGCTGCCGCTCTCAGCCTCTCGGGTCGGCCTGCAGCAGGCGCATCCTGCTGCTCTCGCGCCGGCCCCTGCTCCGCACAACAACAGGCTGGCCGGCTCCGGATCGCTGCCCGCCGCCCACTGCGCGCGCAGGCCGCGTCGCGGCGGTCATCGCACCCGGCCCGCGCCGCTCTCGCCCTACTGCCAGCCGTACCGCCGCGTATAAACCGTCTTCATCGCCTGCGCCAGCCCGATGTAGGCGAAGAGGATGAACAGCAGGTAGCCGAAGAAGGCCGGCGGCAGCGCCTGCATCTTGAAGTACTGGTTGATCGGGCCCATCGCGAAGAAGACGCCCGCCGCCACCACGGCCACGGTCATGCCGAGCAGCGCGTTCGAGGCCCGGCTTTGCAGGAACGGGATCTTGCGCGTGCGGATCATGTGCACGATGAGCGTCTGCGACAGCAGCCCTTCGACGAACCAGCCCGACTGGAACAGCGTCTGGTGTTCGGGCGAATTGGCGCCGAACACCCACCACATCAAGGCGAACGTCACGATGTCGAAGACCGAGCTCACCGGGCCGAACCAGATCATGAAGCGGCCGATGTCCTCGGGGTTCCAGCGCTGCGGCTTCGTCAGCAGTTCCTCGTCGACGTTGTCGAAGGGAATCGCCGTTTGCGAGATGTCGTAGAGCAGGTTCTGCACCAGCAGCTGCAGCGGCAGCATCGGCAAAAAGGGCAGGAAGGCGCTCGCCACCAGCACCGAGAAGACATTGCCGAAGTTCGAGCTCGCCGTCATCTTGATGTACTTCAGCATGTTGGCGAAGGTGCGCCGGCCTTCCACCACGCCTTCTTCCAGCACCATCAGGCTCTTCTCGAGCAGGATGATGTCGGCCGCCTCCTTGGCGATGTCCACCGCCGAATCGACCGAGATGCCGATGTCCGCGGTGCGCAAGGCCGGCGCGTCGTTGATGCCGTCGCCCATGAAGCCGACGACGTGGCCGGCGCGCTTCAGCGTCGCGACGATGCGCTCCTTCTGCGACGGGCTCAGCTTGGCGAAGACGTTGTTGGTCTCCACCACCTGGGCCAGCTCGGCGTCCGACATGGCCTCGATCGCCGCGCCCAGCACCACCCCGCGCTGCTCCAGCCCCACCTCGCGGCAGATCTTGGCGGTGACGAGCTCGTTGTCGCCGGTGAGGATCTTCACCTCGATGCCGTGCGCCTTCAGCGCCGCGAGCGCCGGCGCGGTCGATTCCTTGGGCGGGTCGAGAAAGGCGACGTAGCCCATCAGCGTCATGGCGCTCTCGTCGGCCACGCCGTAGACCTCCTTGGTCGGCGGCTCTTCCTTCACCGCCACCGCGACGACGCGCAGGCCCTGCTCGTTGAGGTCGGCAGTGGTTGTGCGGATCTCGGCCAGGCGCTCGGGCGTGAGTTCGACCATCTGGCCGCCCACGCTCACGCGGGTGCAGATGTGCAGCACCTCCTCGAGCGCGCCCTTGCAGATCAGCTCGTGGTGGTCGTCGCGCTCGGAGACCACGACCGACATGCGCCGGCGCTGGAAGTCGAACGGGATCTCGTCCACCTTGCGGTAGTTGCGCGCGATGTCGAGTTCGCGCCTCACCTCGGCGTGTTCCAGCACCGCCACGTCGAGCAGGTTCTTCAGCCCCGTCTGGTAGAAGCTGTTGAGGTAGGCGAGCTTCAACACCTCCTCGTTCTCGTCGCCGTTGGCGTCGGTGTGGCGCTCGAGAAAGATCTTGTCCTGCGTCAGCGTGCCGGTCTTGTCGGTGCACAGCACGTTCATGGCGCCGAAGTTCTGGATCGCGTCCAGGCGCTTGACGATGACGCGCTTGCGCGAGAGCACGACCGCGCCCTTGGCGAGCGTGGAAGTCACGATCATCGGCAGCATCTCGGGCGTGAGGCCGATCGCGATCGACATCGCGAACAGGAAGGCCTCGAGCCAGTCGCCCTTGGTGAAGCCGTTGATCAGCAGCACCAGCGGCGCCATCACGAACATGAAGCGGATGAGCAGCCAGCTCACCCGGTTCACGCCCACCTGGAAGGCGGTCGGGGCGCGGCTCGTCGCCGTCACGCTTTGCGCCAGGGCGCCGAAATAGGTGCGCGAGCCGGTCTCGAGCACCACCGCGTGGCCGGCGCCGCTGACGACGTTGGTGCCCATGAAGAGCAGGTTCTCGCGCTCGAGCGCGTTCGTGCTGCGCGTGCGCGCGGCGACGAACTTCTCCACCGGCAGCGATTCGCCGGTCATCGCCGCCTGGCTCACGAACAGGTCCTTGGCGTTGAGCAGGCGCAGGTCGGCCGGGATCATGTCGCCGGCCGAGAGCACGATGACGTCGCCGGGCACGATGTCCTTGATCGGGATCTCTTCCTGGTGCGCGGGCTTGCGGTGCAGCGTCACCTCGAAGAAGGCCTGGGCTTCGTCGGCGGCTTCGTCGGCGAGGTCGCGCCGCATCACCGTGGCCTTGTTGCTCACCATCGCCTTCAAGGCATCGGCGGCCTTGTTCGAGCGCAGTTCCTGCACGAAGCGCAGCACCGTCGAGAGCACCACCATCGAGCCGATGACGAGCGTCGACTTCATGTCGCCGGTGTAGAACGACACCAGCGACAGCAGCGTGAGCAGGATGTTGAACGGGTTCTTGTAGCAAAGCCACAGGTGCACGTACCAGGCCATCGGCTTTTCGTGGCCGACCTCGTTCAGGCCCACGTCGCGCCGGATGACCTCGGCGCGCTCGCCGCTCAGGCCGCTGGCCTGGGTGCCGAGCGAGGCGAGCAGGCGGTCGACGTCGGCCTCGGACGCCGCGACGAGCCGCTGCGACAGCGTCTGCGGCATCTCGCGCGCGTTCTTGTCGCGGCGGAAGGTGTCCCAGATCGGCAGGCTGCGGAAATGGCGACCGATGCCGTGCGAGTGCACGAAGCGGACGTAGACGTTCTTGAAGACTTCCAGGGCCATGGGCGAGAACCTCTGCGGACGGAACCGACGCGCAGCGACGCGCGGCGGCGCAACGGGCCAAACTTTTCAGTCTGGCGCTCCGATGTGACGGGCTTGTGTCGGCTCGGGCTTTTCGCGCACCAAGGCGGCGGTGCGGCGCGCGGCGGCGGATTGTAGTCAGCCGCCCGCGCGGCCCGGGCCGGCGCAGGCGGCTTCGGCCGGGCGCCGACATCGGCCCGGATTCCCCCTCTTTTCGGCCCAATGGCCGGCGCCGGCGCGGGTAGCCTGCGGGCGATGTTCGATGCCCTGCTCGCCTTGTTCAGACCCAGGCCGCGTCAGGCGGCGGCCGCCCGTCCCGCTGCCGCACGCACGCCGCCTGAGCGCCGAGAGCCCCCGCCGCCGCCCGAGGCGACGATGGGCGTGGGCGCGCGCCGGCCGCTGGTCTCCCCCAGCGGGGTGCTCGCGGGCTTCGAATTCCATACCGGCGGGCCGCCGGCCTCACGCCTGCGCCGCGCCAGCGACGCCGCGGTCGCGCGTGCCTACACCGTCAACGTCCTGGGCGCCATGCGCCTGTGCGCCAACCAGGGCATGACCGCCTTTGCGCGCCTGCCCGCGGCCTGGCTGGTCGGGCTCGAAGACGACGCCCAGTTCGCCCCCGGCATGTCGATCGACCTGCTCATCGACCCCCAGGCCCGGCCCATCGCCGGGCTCGGCCAGCTCGTCGAGCGCCTGCGCCGCCTGAAGGTGACCGTGGGCTGGCAGCCGCCCGAGGCGCCGGGCGCGGGCGCCCCGCCCGGGCGCCCCGACTTCATCGTCGTCGGCCGGCCCCCCAGCTACGACCTGCAGGGCTTCAAGCAGGCCATCTCCGCCGCCGCCTCTCGCTGGCCCGGCGTGGAGCAGGTGCTGCTCGACGCCCCCGACGTGGACATGATGGAGGCACTGCTGCGCCCGCCGGTGGCGCTCGCCGCCTGCGCCGTCGGGCCGGGCAGCGCGCCGCCGCGCATCCAGGCGCTGCCGCCGCAGGCGCAGCGGCTGCTGCGCCTGCTCAACCGCATCGTGCGCGACGACGACAACGCCCTGCTCGTCGCCGACATCAAGGCCGACGCCGCGATCTGCCTGCGCCTGCTGCAATACCTCAACAGTGCCGGCGCCTCGCCCGGCCGCCCACTCGATTCGATCGACCAGGCGGTGATGGTGCTCGGCCGCGACGCCCTGTACGGATGGGTGGCGCAGATGCTGGTGCGCATGGCGCCGCTGCGCCCGGCCGCGGCCGGGCTGCAGGCGATGGCGCTGGCGCGCGCGCGCCTGCTCGAGAACCGCGCGCGCGCCCTGGGCGAAGCGAACCCGGGCGCGCTGTACCTGCTCGGCCTGGCCTCCATGCTGCCGCTGCTGCTGCAGTGCAGCCTGGCCGACGCGATCGATTCGCTGCGCCTGCCCGAAGCCGCCGTCCAGGCCCTGCGCGCGCGCAGCGGGCCCTGGGCCGGCTACCTCGAACTGGTGGAGACCCTCGAGCGCCAGGACATGGTCGAGCTCGAGAAGGTCGCCCAGCCCTTCGGCGGCGTCGAGCCCGTGCTCGCCGGATGGGCCCAGGCCTGGTTGAGCTGATCCGCCCGAAGCGCCTTCGGCGCTCGCCCAAGGGCCACTTGGGGCCCCTTCGTGGCCGTTGGCGGCGCCGCTGGCGGACCGGCCGCCGGATCCGCGGTGGCTGCTCGAGCGGCGCGGTCGCGCCTCGAGCGCGGCCCTCGCACAGGAATGCTGCGGGCCAAGGCCGATCGGGTCCACGCGCTGGCTGTGCGGCAAGACTCGTCGCTGGCGTGCTTGACGGCGCCCAGGCTCGCACCGATCGATGAAGGCGGATTGACCGCGCCCAGACGAGGACGTGTCGGCTGGCGCCGGCTCGATCGGGGCCGATCCGGGCCCGCGGCGGCGCCGGGGTATGCTCGTGCGCCACCGGCTCGACCGGCGGCTCAGGAGCGGATTCCCCGATGACCCTCGCCCAGCTGGTCGCCGAATACGGCTACCTCGCCGTCTTCGTCGGCAGCCTGCTCGAAGGCGAGACCATCCTGCTGCTCGCGGGGTTCGCGGCGCACCAGGGCTATCTGTCGCTGCCGCTCACGATCGCGGTCGCCTTCGTCGGCGGCACCCTCGGCGACCAGTTCTTCTTCTGGCTCGGGCGCACCCGCGGCAAGCAGCTGCTGCAGCGCTTCCCGAAGGCGCAGCCCCGGGTCCAGCTCATGAAGCGGCTGCTGCAGCGCTACCACGCGCCGATCATCGTGCTCGTGCGCTTCATGTACGGCATGCGCATCCTCGGCCCGATCGTGATCGGCGCCTGCTCGATCGCGGCCTGGCGCTTCGCGATCTTCAACATCATCGGCGCCGCGATCTGGGCGCCCCTGGTGACCGTTCTGGGCTACCTCTTCGGCGATGCGGTCCAGCTCATGCTCGACCACATGGCCGAGGCCCATGTGGCGGCCTTGGCGCTGTTCGTGCTGGTCGTGGCGGCCGGCTTGGGCATCCGCCATTGGCGCCGGCGCAAGCGCCGCGAGTGAAGCCCCCGGTGCCGCTTCGGTGCGGCCGCTTCAGTCCAGCGCGATGACCTCGTCGCCGCTGCCGGGCACGCAGCCCGGCGCCAGGTCGTCCCAGCCGCGGTGGACCACGATCCGCTGCGTGTCGTGGCACAGCTCCACCCGGCGCGCTGCCGGCAGCCGCGCGTGCACGAAGGCCTCGATCGAGGCCGGCATGCTCACGCTGTAGACGCGGCGCTCGATCTCGGCCGTCGGGTGGTCAGCGTTGTGGATCCAGGGCAGGAAGGGCGTCAGCGCCATCAGGTGCAGGGCGCCGGGGTCGATGATCGTGGGCGCGTAGCCGTTGCGCCGCAGCCAGGCCTGGGCCGCGGCACGCGCCCCGCCTTCGGCGCCTGCGCCCCAGGCGCCGGCCAGCAGCTCGGCCAGCCATTGGTTGCAGTTCTGGAACCGCGTGCTGAAAGGGTAGGCGTTGGCGCTGTAGTCGGCGCCGAGCAGGCCGAGCGCGGCGCGGTCGTCCAGCGCCAGCGCCTCGACCGGGGCCGCGGCCGCGGTCGGCAGGAAGACGAGCGAGACATAGCCCAGGTTCGCGTCGTCCACCCCCATCACGAAGCCGGCCATGCCCTGGTCGAACAGGCGCGGCCGCTTCTCGTCGCAGGCGAAATACAGCTGGCGCACGGCCCAGGGCGCCTCGGGGTTGCGGCGCAGGCTGACGCCGGAATGCGAATAGCGCAGGCCGAGGCGGCCGAGGTCCAGTCCCGAGCGCGCGATGAGCGCCAGCGGCGCGCCCGAGGCCTCGAGCTCGGTCTTCACCACCGCGGCGAAACGCAGCAGGACGTCCTTCTGCTGCGCCGTGGGCTCGGCGTGGCGGTCGCAATAGCGCAGCATCCCGGCCTGGGCCGCGCCGCACAAGGCGCTGAGCAGCAAGGCCGACAAGACCCGGCGCCAGGGCGCCGCCGAGGGTTCGGGCCCGGGGCGCTCGGGGCGCTCGGGGCGCTCGGGGCGCTCGGGGCGCTCGAGGCGCTCGGGGGACCCGGGCAACCTGGGGAGCCCGGGCGGCCTGGGAGGCCTCGGTAGAGCGGCCGCCGGGCCGGCCGCGCGCGCCCGGCGCAACCCGGCCCCGGGGGCGGTCAAAGCGCGACGGCCTTGCTGCGCAGCTCGCGCATCCAGGTGTCGTCGAGCACGAGGAAGAAGGGCTGCGGCGCGTCGGCCCGCGCCAACGCCAGGCCGTAGGTCCGGTCGCGCACGCTCAGCACCTGGCCCGCGGCGAGGCGCTCGCGCTCGGCGGTGGGCTGCGGCAGGTCGAGGGTGTGGCGGCCTTCGGGCCCGGGCTGCGCAAGCGCCTGCAGTTGCAGCCGCAGCATGCCGGGGCGCCCGGCGGCCGCTGCCATCTCGACGATGCGGTAGTCCCCCTGGGCCATGTCGCCACCGTGGCGCGAGCTGTCGCTCGAGTGCCCGAGCGAGTTCGAGACGCTGCCCACCGAATCGGAGGCGCTGTCCGAGGCGAGCGAGACCGAACTGTCGGCGCGGGCCGGCGCCGTCAACGCGGCGCAGCCGAGGGCGGCGAGGGCAAGCGAAAGAGGCAGCCTGAACATCGAAGATCTCCGTGCCCCGGTCGGATGCCGGGCCGGCGCGATGGTAACCAACACCGCCGCCCGGGCGATGAACGAGAATGCGCGGCCCATGAATCCCGGCACCGCCCCGGTCTCCACCCTGCTGCTCCTGGCCATCGTCGGCCTCAGCGCCCTCGGCCTGTTCGCGGCGCCGGGGCTCGTCGAGCGCTGCCTGTTCCGGCCCTACTGGTTCTGGCGCCGCGGCCAGTACGCCAGTGCCGTCACCAGCGCCTTCGTCCACGCCGACCTCGGCCACCTGTTCTTCAACGGCTTCACGTTCTGGGCCTTCGGCTTCGGGCTCGAACGCGCCATCGGCAGCGCGCGCTTCGCCCTGCTCTACGCCACCGGGCTGGGCGCCAGCGCCATCGGCACCTACTACCAGCACCGCCAGGACCCGGGCTACGCGACGCTGGGGGCCTCGGGCGCGATCCTGGCCGTGCTGTTCGCCTCGATCGTCTACTTTCCGACCTCGTCGATCTACGTCATGCCGCTGCCGGTTCCGGTGCCGGCGCCGCTGTTCGCGCTCGGCTACCTCGCCTTCACCTGGTACGCGGCGCGCCACCTGCGCGGGCGCGTCAACCACGACGCCCACCTCGCGGGGGCGCTGGCCGGCATCGGCTTCGTGGCGCTGAGCGACCCGGCAGCGCTGGCGCGCGCCTGGCACCTCGTTCTCGGCTGAAGCGCCCCGCGCAAATGCGGCTTGGCCGCTTTGCTTGAAGCCCACCGCCCACGAAGGACCCCCCAATGGCCCATGCGGCCCGGGCGCAGCCCGAAACCAGGGCGCTCAGGGGCGGGCGCCCTCGCCGAGCTGGCGCCGCCGCGTCTCGCCCTGGCGCTCGAGCATCCAGCCCGGGTATTCGGCGGGCAGCCGGCTCACGGCGTCGAGCGCCGCGAGCTCGTCGGCGCCCAGCACCAGTCCGGCCGCGGCGAGGTTGTCGGCGAGCTGCTCGGGCCGCTTCGCGCCGACGATGACGCTCGTCACCCGAGGCTGGTGCAGCAGCCAGGCCAGCGCCACCTGCGCGACCGAGACGCCGTGGGCCGCGGCGATCGGGCGCATCGCGTCGATGCAGGCCCAGGCGCGCTCGCGCTCGACCGGCGGGAAGTCGAAATCGACGCGCCGG
>JAGWTS010000143.1 GCA_028868875.1 Burkholderiales bacterium
CCGAATCGGCCGCCTACTACGCGGCGCTGCGCAAGCGCTACAAGGCCGAGATCATGGACTCGGTCCTGACGGCCTCGGGTGCTGCGGCAAGCGCCGCGGCGCCCTGACGGCGGTGGCTATAATCACGGGCTCTACGGTGGCTGTAGCTCAGTTGGTAGAGTCCCAGATTGTGATTCTGGTCGTCGAGGGTTCGAGTCCCTTCAGCCACCCCATCCGCCATGCCGAAGATCTGCAGCGAAATCAATAGCTTGCAGTTCTCGGCCAAGCGCTTGGGATAAATCGGCGGCGCATACCGTGAGTGGTGCGCAAGGTGACGTGCCTCAGCTGCCCTCGGCAGTCAACGTTGCATAGCCCGCCAGCGGCGCTTTTCCTGGGATAAATCCGGGGATAAATCGCGTCGAGGCGACGTTTCCAGCCGGCCCATCTCCATGGCGTTGTGCTCCCCGTCCAGCCAGCGGGCGTAGGTGCTCAGCAGCATGCCGACGGAGTGCCCCAGTTGTGTCGCGCAGAATGCTGGCGTCATGCCGGACATCAGCATCATCGTCGCGTAACTGTGGCGAGTGTTGTACGGACGCCGGTAGCGCAGCCCCAGCGCTTTCAAGGTTGGTGCCCAGTAGCTGCGCCTGAAGGCTCGCTCCTCCGTCCACGGCTTGCCGTAGCGCGGGTCGAGGAAGACGAAGTCGCCTGCCAATTGCGTCAACGCACGCTGCCGCAGCAGCGCAGCGCGTGCGCGGCTGTTCAGCAGCACGTGGCGTGCAGTGCTGGTCTTGGTCGTGTTCTTTTCGAGCCCACGCACGATGGCGCGATGCACATGGATTCGGTCGCGCTCCAGATCCACATCGGCCCAGCGTAGCGCTGTGGTCTCCGATGGGCGCAGGCCGCTGAAGAACTTGAACTCCACGTAGTTCGCGACGCCATCGGGGTACCGCTCGGTCATGTACTCGATGATGGTCTCCACCTCGTCGCGGGTGAAAGGATCGGGAAACGGCGTCTGCTGCCGCTGGTAGCGAACGTGCCTGAACAGGTTGTCTTCGAAAGCATGGTCCGCGACGGCCATGTCGAGGGCACGCCGCAACACCGTCACGTAGTTGTTGACGGTCTTCGCGTTGAGGCCGGGACGAAAGGTCAGAGCACGCATGACGTGACTGGCCTTCAGTCGGTGCAGGGCACGCTCGCCGAGCAGTGAACCCTTGTCGTCGCAAGGAGCGGACTTCCAGAAGCGCCCGGCGGATGCGTAGGCCGCGGTGGTGGACGGTTCAATGCGCTGGACCGCCAGCCATGCGTCGAGATGCTCGCCGACGGTGAGCGGCCTTCCGTCGTTGCTGGTCGCGGGGAAGTATTCGGAGTGGCAGAAGGTGCCGTCGGCGATTCGGCTGCGGATCTCAGCGGCGAGTCGTGTGGCGTCACTGAGGTTCTCTGTTGACGGCGGGACCGCCATGCCGTCACGCCTGAGCGTTCGGCGCACGACTTCGCCGTTCAGGCTGAACTGGATGCGGATGGCCTTGCCGCGGATTTCAACACCGGTGCCTTTCCCGCCCATAAGTTCCTCCATCGTTGCGCTGATGTCGATTCGATTGAAGCTGCTGGCGTGAGGCACGGCAAGCGCGTCCCGCTCGACAAAGTGCCGTGGCGAACGGTTCAGCTGCCTCCGACCATCGGATGCGGTAGCTCCGACCGGGTGCGACTCGCACGACACCGGGCACACTGTCGGCCAAGAGGGAAGCGATCATGGACTCCATCAACGACGCGCTCGCCGCCATCCTGCGAACCGTGCAGACGCCGGGCGACTTCTTTGCGGCTGGCGAGTGCGCCTTGCATGTTCCGCTGATCGAGGTTGAAGGCATTGGCCCGATCGCCTTGCCGCTGCTGCCGGCGCAGGCCGCTCAACTCATCGCGGCGGCTGAGCGCGCGCCCTATGGCCGTGGGGCAGACACCCTGGTCGACACGTCCGTGCGCCGCACCTGGCAGATCGGCGTCGATCGCGTTTGCATCCGGGGCAGGCACTGGCCGGCCATGCTCGACGGCATCGTCGAACGCGCGGCCATGGGTCTCGGCGCAGGCGCTGGTGTGGAGGCCGAGTTGTACAAGCTGCTGGTCTACGACGAGGGCGGCTTTTTCCTCGAGCATCGTGACACCGAAAAGTCGCCCGGGATGTTCGGCACGCTGATCGTCGCGCTGCCGTCGATCCATGCGGGCGGTGAACTGGTGATCCGTCATCGCGGGCGCGAAGCCCGTCTCGAGCTGCTCTGCGCTGATGTGTCCGAGCTTGCCTGGGCCGCCTTCTATGCCGATTGCGTCCACGAGGTGCTGCCCATCGACTCCGGGTGCCGGCTGGTGCTCGTCTACAACTTGCGGCGCACGGGCCGCGGCCGCTTGCCCCGTCCGCCGTCGTACGACAAGGAGACGGCTGCTTTGGGGCGCTTGTTGCGCCGTTGGTGCGAAGATCCGGCACGACTTGACGAGGACCGGCCGCTCAAGCTGGTCTACCCGCTGGCTCACGCCTACACGCCGGCCGAGCTGTCGTTTGCGGCGCTCAAGGGCGCAGATGCCGCGGCTGCCACCGTGCTGATCACGGCCGCTGGCTGTGCCGACTGCGATCTTCACGTGGCGCTGCTGCGCATCGAAGAGAGTGGTGCGGCGGAGTACAACGACAGCGCAGGCCCGCGCTGGCGCAGCCGCTGCTACGACGATGACGACGACAGCGATGACCAGAGCGATGACGGGTTCAGGGTGGCCGAGGTCTTCGATCGCTCCCTGACCTTGTCGGATTGGAGACGACCCGATGGCGGGGTGGCGCCCTTGGGACCCTTGGCGTTCAGCGAAGGCGAGATCTGTCCCCCGGATGCACTGGCCGAAATGGAGCCGGACGAACAGCACTTCCACGAGGCCACCGGCAACGAAGGCGCCTCGTTCGAGCGCAGCTACGGGCGGGCGGCCCTGGTGTTGTGGCCGCGTAGGCAGAGGCTGCGGTTGATCGCACGGGCGGGATTCGCGGCTTCATTGCCGGCCCTGGACGGCATGGTCAAAGCCTGGATCGACAGCGGAGCCGAACCGGGTCACGCCGCCCGGAACGAGGCCCACGATCTGGCGGCAGAGATGCTGGCGTGCTGGCCCGTGCATGCCGCTCGTCGGGTGGGCGATGGGCCGGGCGCCGAGAGCAAGGTGCTGTCGCAACTGGTGCGTCTGCAGGATCGCGAGCACATCGAATCGATGCTGGCCAACATCGTTGCGGCCGGTGGCTATGCGGTGGGCGACAACGCGGGCTTGGTGCAGGCCCTGAAGCTGCTGCCGGTCGATCGCATCGGTTCGCTGCTGCTGGCCGTGGTGCAAGGCAATGCCGATCTCCACATCGGCGGTTGCGCTGACCTGCTGGCACGCGCTGCCGCCGTTTCAGCTTGGCGGGGGCAGGTGCTGGGCGCAGCCCAGGCGCTGCTCGATGCCATGCCGGGCGATCCGGCGCGACCACAGTCGCCGACCGACGCGTGGCGCCGCGAACGCGTCGACGCAGGTGTGGTCCACGACACGCTGTGTGCAATGGCGCCCGCGGGGCCGGCGGGCCTATCCGCGTTGGCCGACCAGGCTGTGACGCACTGGCTGGCCTGGCCCAAGACCTATGGCATGGACGCCGTCATCGTTCCAGCCTTGCGCCGTCTCGCCGAGCGGCCCGCGCTGCTGAACCGGCCGGCCTGCCTGTGGCTGCGGGCGGCTGCTGTGGACCACCTGCGCGCACGGTCCTCGCTGGACCTGGCACCGCCTGCCGACTGGCGGCGCGAGGCCCGGATGAGCTGCCGTTGCGAGCACTGCCTGGCCCTGAGCCGCTTCCTGCAGAGTGCCGAACAGGAGGTCTGGCGCTTCAAGGCGCGTGAGGCCGATCGCCGTCACGTCGAGGACTCGATCCGTCAGGGCCGGCACGACGTCGACTGCAGCACCGAGCGCAAGGGCAGCCCGCATGTGCTGGTGTGCACCAAGAACCAGGCAAGCTACGAGCGCAGGGTCGCGCAACGAAGGGCCGACCTCGACGATCTGGCGCGGCTCAAGGCGTAGGCCTGTTTGGCCGGGCGGTCCACCGGGGCGAGATGCCATGGTCTTCGCACCACCGCCGTGCGATCGCCTCCATCGCCTGGCGTTCGAAGGCGAACCAAGCCTCGCGTTTGGTCGGGTGCGCGGCCAGCACGTCCTTGAAGCGACGGAAGGGCTTGCGCTCTTGCAGCGCTTGCCCGAGCGCCCGACCAAGCCGGTCATCGCCGCACTGATCGACGAAGTCCTCCATCACGCGGAAGGCTTCGGACGAATCGATGGGTTCGATGAACAGCCAGCGGTCGTCATCGCGGGGATCCCCGTCGGTTTCGTCGTAGGCATCGGGTCCGATCAGGGACAGGATCACCCCGGACTCGAGGTTCAGCCAGTGGTCGCTCTCTCCGAGCGGGTCGCGGGAGTTCAAGGCCCAGCTCAGCTCCTCGAGGTCGATGGTCAACACCCGTGCGGCATCGCCACCGCGGGCGGGCGGGGTGCCGTCCGTGCTCACCTCGATATCCCCAAGGTGTCCCACAAGAACTGGTAGGACACGGCGGGCCGCCCTTGGGCGGCGGACTGCTGGCGCTCGCCTTCCTCGTACTCTCGCAGCAGGCCCTTCACGCGTTCCAGGCCCGCCGGGGTGGCGATGGCCTGACGCGGCGAGCGACCGCTCAGAGCGGGAATCGTCTCGTCGGCCCAGTTGGCGTAGTGGCGATGGAGCACTTGCTCGATGGCCTGCGCGATGGCCTCGGGCGGCAGGTCAGGTGTGCTCTTGGAGAAAGATCGGGGAGTGCGGCTCGCGTCGCTGCCGCCCGCACGGGCGAGATGGCCTGCCGGATCGGTGATCTCGCGCGTCAGATGCTGCACGGCCGCGCCGGCCACGCCTTCGAACCAGGCACGGCCAGCATCCGCCAGCCGCTGCGTGCGGTGGAAGAGTTCGACGCGGTCGGTGCTGCGTCCCGGGTTGATGGTCGACTGGCTGCGCTGCGCGCCGTCACTGCCTTCGACCAGGCGATGCCATCCCTGCGACGCATCGCCGCTGACATCGGGCTGAGACGCCATTGAGGCGGCAAGCGCCGCCGCATCATGCACGCGGTAGTGGTCGGTCACCAGGAGCAGGGGATCGCCGGTCGACGCATCCTGTATCTGCGGCAGCGGTGCGGGCGCGAACCACTGGTCCAGCCAGGCGCGCGCGATTGCCAGCTCGAGCAGATCGCGTTGGTTGTCGACGTGGAGCTTGAGTTCGGCAGAGCCGGCCATCGCCTGGCGGGCCTGCGCCAGCACGGCCGCTTCCGCCAGTTTGGAGAAGGGATAGATGGCTCCCGAGAGCTCATGATGCCCGTCGATGCCCACGCCGGTGGCGACTTCCATGATGCGCGCGCCCATCAGCATGCCCGGCCTCGCACTGCGGCTGCCGCTGATCTCGCGCACCTGCTTAGGCTGGGCCTGCGGGTCGAACTCGTCGATCAGGGTCATGCCGACGCCGGGCTGCACGTCGGTGACCCGGTACAGGCGCAAGGGTCGTGCGCGCAGTTGAGCGACCCAGTCGCGCTGGCAGGGCGTGAGAAACGGGCCTTCCCGTCCCAAGAGGTAGGCGTTGATTTCTCGCGGGCCACCACGGGCGTGGATCTCGCCGCGGGAGATCAACCACTCGCCGGCGTTGATCGACACCATGGTCATGCCGTCTTCGTCCAATTGCCAGCCGTCTCGTGGGCCGTCGGGCCGCCAGAGGTCCAGCAGGGCCTCGAACGCGTTGCGCCAGCCTTTGCGATGGCGCTCGGCCAACCAGGAGATCGCGACGCGGGCCGCGTCTTCGTGATCGCGCGGGCACAGGGAATGAATGTTCATGGTCGGAATCCGATGCGGTGTGTGAGGCTGGGCGAGCTGTTGCCGAACGAAGTCGCGGCACGGCGCTCGTCGTAGGCGAAGGACATGTCAGGAGCGTGGCGCCACGTGGCCTTGTATGCTATTGTCATACATCCGTTGGGAGATGTCCTCATGCCGACCGCCTCCGCCGCCGTTCTGAGTGTTCGCGTCAATGCCAGCGAACGTGCCTTGCTGGAGGCCGCAGCCGAACAGGCCAGTACCAGTCTCAGTGACTTCGTGAGGCGGCGCGCCCTCGAAGCCGCTGAGACCGATCTGCTCAATCGCCGCATCGTGACGATTCCAGCGAAGGACTGGGCCCGGTTCGAGGCCTGGGCCGGCTCGCCTGCGCGGCAAGTACCGGCGCTTCGAAAACTGTCCAAGACTCGCCCCGTCTGGCAGAAGTGACCGCAGGCGCGATGGCCGCCTTCACGCCGCCGCGGCCCCTCGCGGCTGATGACGATACGGCGGCGTTCGATTGCGGGCGCGACGCTTTGAACCACTGGTTTCGCCGCCACGCCTGGCGCAACCAGGAGTTGGGGGTCTCGCGGACAAGCGTGATCTGCGATGCGGAAGCTGGCAGCATCGTCGGCTACGTGAGCCTGTCGACGGCGCAGGTCGAGCGAGCCTGGTTGCCGAAGACGCAGCAATGCAATCGACCCGACCCGCTGCCCGCCATCCTGCTGGGCCAGCTGGCGGTCGACCTGCGGTGGCAGGGGCAAGGCATCGCGCGATCGCTGATGTTCTATGCGCTCACCACGGCGGTGCGCCTGTCCGACCAGGTTGGCTGCTTCTGCGTGCTGACGCATCCGCTGGATGACGATGTGCGGGCGCTCTATGCGGCCTTTGGCTTCGAGGACCTTCCGTTCGATCCTGCGCGCAGCATGGCGGTTCGGATTGCGGATCTGGTTCGCAGCGGCTTTGGCGCAGCTGACTGAGCGTGCATCTCCCAGCTCACTGGCGTCAATGTGGCGGGACGAGCCATTGCGATGGCAACGGGATTGCACCAGAATGGTGGCTGTTGGTGGTCTCATGAAGTCCCGCGCGGATTGGGGGAACAGACAGGGGAACAGCGCAAGATGCTTCCTGTATTTTCTCCATGAGATCAACAGCTTAGGTTGCCATTTCGAGTCCCTTCAGCCACCCCACCGAACTCCATTGACATCGAGGCCCTGCGGGGCCTCGATTGCTTTTCCCAGCCCCGCAAGGCCGATCTCATTTTTGGATCAGGCCTGAAGAAAATCAGCGCTTGCGAGATCGCCCGCTCGTGCCCAGAATGCGTCGCACCACGGCTCGGGAGACTTCGATGGCAGATGCCCTCAATGGTGCTCGTCGCAGGGTCCTCGCGGGCTCGCTTCTGGGTCTTGCAGCAGGCGGCGGCCTGCTGTCGCTGCGCGCGAATGCCGCCGGCCGGCAGAAGGTGGACCTGCAACTCGGCTGGCTGATCAGCGGCAACCAGCTCGGCGAGGTCGTCGCCAAGAAGCTCGGCTACTTCGATCAGGAAAACATCGATTTCGCGATCCAGCCCGGCGGCCCCAGCATCGACGGCGTCGCCATCGTCGCCTCGGGCCGCTTCGAAACCGGCCAGGTCTCGTCCAGCCCCTCGCTGATGCTTGCGGTCTCGCAGGGTTTGCCGATCAAGTGCTTTGCGGTCGGCGTGCAGAAGCACCCCTACTGCTTCTTCTCGCTGAAGAAGAAGCCCATTCGCACCGCGCAAGACATGGTGGGCAAGAAGATCGGCATCCAGTCCACCGGCATCATCCTGCTCAAGGCCTTGTTGGCGAAGAACAAGATCGACGAGAAGGCGGTCACCATCGTCCCGATCGGCGCCGACATGACGCCGCTGATGACGGGCCAGGTCGACGCCGTCACCGGCTGGCTCACCAACACGACCGCGCTCAAGGTGCTGGGCCACGAGCGCGTCGACATGCCGCTCTGGGACACCGGGGTGCGGCTTTACGCGCTGCCCTACTACGCCACCGTGCAGACGCTGCAGACGCAGGCCGCCACGCTGGCCGGCTTCGTGCGCGCCGCCGCCAAGGGCTGGATATGGGCCGACAAGAACCGCGACCAGGCGGTGGACCTGCTGGTCAAGGAGTACCCCAACCTCGACCGCGCCGACGAGCGCGCTGCCGCCGAGGTCATGCTCGGCTACAGCTTCGGCGAAGCCGCGCGCGCCCAGGGCTGGGGCACGATGGACCCCGCCATCTGGCATGAGCAGATCGCGCTCTACGCCCAGCTCGGCCAGTTCACCGCGCGCACGCCCAAGGTCGAGGACGTGATCACGATGGAGGTTCTCGAGGCCACGCAAGCGGCGCGCCGCGTCGCTTGAGAGCTTGTGAAGATATGAATCACGTCCGCGTGGGGCCCCAGAAAGGGCCCAATCTAGGCGCACGGCACAGCCGGGTTGGGGACCCGGCGAAGCCGTGCAACAACGAGTGGGCCCTTTATGGGGCCCCACCCTTCGGGCCGGGGTACCCAAGGGCCGTGGGCCGTGTTGCGACGCTTGCCCAGGTCCGCGACATGGGCTGCGCGCCGCGCCTTGCCCACGACCCTTGGCCACCCCGGCGCGGGCGCGATTCATATCTTCACAAGCTCTGAGCATGGCCGCCGCCACCCTCGACGCGCCGGCCGCCGCGGCGCCGGCGGCGGCGGGCGCACTCGCGCTCAGCTGCCGCAACCTGCAGGTGCGCTTCTTCACGCCGCGGCGCGCCATCACCGCGTTGCAGGGGCTCGATCTCGATGTCGCGGCGGGCGAATTCCTGTCGCTGCTCGGGCCTTCGGGCTGCGGCAAGTCGACCCTGCTGCGCGTCGTCGCCGACCTGCTGCCGCCGAGCGCGGGCGAGGTCAAGGTCTTCGGCGCCGCGCCCGAGGCGGCGCGGCTGCGACGCGACATCGGCTTCGTGTTCCAGGATGCGGCCTTGCTGCCCTGGCGCAATGCCTTGAGCAATGTCGAGCTGCCCTTGCAGGTGGCGGTAAGCCGCGCCCGCCGCGGCCGCGCCACGCCGCGTGAGCTGTTGAAGATGGTCGGCCTCGAAGGCAGTGAATCGGCCTACCCGCACGAGCTTTCGGGCGGCATGCGCCAGCGCGTGGCGATCGCGCGTGCGCTTGCCAGCGACCCGAAGATCCTGCTCATGGACGAGCCATTCGGCGCCCTCGACGAAATCACGCGCGACCGCCTGAACGAGGAATTGCGCCGGGTCTGGCGCGAGCTCGGCATCACCGTGCTCTTCGTCACCCACAGCATCCACGAAGCGGCCTACCTCGGCCAGCGCGTGCTGATGATGGCGGCCAACCCGGGGCGCGTGCGCGCCATCGTGCCGGTGGACCTGCCGCCCGAGCGCGGCCTGTCCGCGCGCGAAAGCCCGGCCTTCGTCGCCCTCACCGCCGAGTTGCGGCGCCTGCTGGAGACCTGCTGATGGCGGCCACCGCAAGCGGCCTGGCCGCTGCGGCGGCGGCCGTGCCCGACGCCGAAGAGGCCGCCTGGCGCGCCGCCCAGCAGCGCGAGCGCCGGCGCCGGCGGCTGCTGCCGGCGATCGGCATCGTCGGCCTCGTCGCGCTGTGGTGGGCGGTGGTCGTGGTCTTCGACGTCAAGCCCTTCATCGCGCCCTCGCCCGGGGCGGTGGCGCACACGCTCTGGGCCAAGCGCGCCGTGCTCTGGGACAACATGCTGCCCACCGCCATCGAGGCCGCGGCCGGCTTCCTGATGGGCAACCTCGCCGCAATGGCCGTGGCCACGGTCTTCGTCCACAACCGGCGGCTGCAGGAGATCTTCTTTCCCGTCGTCGTGATGTTCAACTCGATTCCGGTCGTCGCCAAGGCGCCGATCCTGGTGCTCATCATGGGCAATGGCGTCGAGCCCAAGATCGCGATTGCCGCTCTCGTGTGCTTCTTCCCGACCCTGGTCAACGGCGTGCGCGGGCTGGAGTCGGTGAACCCGCAGGCGATGGAGTTGATGCGCGTGCTCTCGGCCAGCCGCAGCGAGATCTTCTTCAAGCTGCGCCTGTTCGCGGCGCTGCCTTATCTGTTCTCGGCCTTGCGCATCGCGGCTTCGATGTCGGTCATCGGCGCCGTGGTCGGCGAGTGGATCGGCGCCACCCAGGGCATCGGGGCGATGATCATCCAGGCCACCTACAACTTCGATTCGCCGCTGCTGTACGCGGCCATCGTGATGAGCGCCTGCCTCTCGGGCGCGTTCTTCATGGTCATCGTCGCGCTCGAGCGACTGCTCATCCACTGGCATCCGGACAAGGCCTGAAGCGCTGCCCGATGCCGTTCAACCCGGAGTTCCTGATGGAAGGTTTTCCAGCAACTGTGCGCGAAGCCGCGCGCGACGTGCGGGTCGTGGCGCGCGCCGATGTCGTCGTCGTCGGCGGCGGCCCGGCCGGCTTGGCCGCGGCCCTGGGCGCGGCGCGCAACGGCGCCTCGACGCTGCTGCTCGAACGCTACAACCACCTCGGCGGGCTGGCCTCCGGCGGCATGGTGCTGGTGCTCGACGACATGTGGGATGCCCATCTCGGCGAGATCGCCGTGCGCGGGGTCTGCCTCGAGCTCATCGAGCGCCTGGCCGCGCGCGGCCTCGCGCAGTTTCCGCGCGAAGACGAATGGGGCCGCGACGCCGCCTCGCTGCAGCGCTGGACGCGCTGGGGCGCCTTCGACTTCAACAGCCGCGACAAGCCGCACCCCATCGTCTTCGCCGCCGCCTTCGACCCCGACGGCTTCAAGCGCCTGGCGCTGGAGATGACGAGCGAGAGCCGCATCGCCCTGCGCCTGCATTCGTGGTTCTCGCATGCGCTGGTCGAGGACGGGCGCGTCAAGGGTGTCGTCTGCGACACCAAGTCGGGGCGCGAGGCGGTGCTCGCCGATGTCGTCATCGACACCACCGGCGACCTCGACGTGGCGGCCTCGGCCGGTGCGCCCTTCAGCGCCGGGGCCTACATCCTGACAACCGTGTTCCGCCTCGGCAACGTCGACACCGAGACCGCCGAACGCTTCGAGCGCGAAGAGCCCGCGGCTTTCGCGGTGCTGGACAAGCAGGTCAAGTCCTTGATCGGCGGCAGCTGGGCGCATTGGTGGCTGAAGACGCCGCTGCCCGGCGTGGTCTGGTGCAACTGCCCGCACATGAGCGGGCTCGACGGCCTGAAGGTCGAGGACCTCACGACGGCCGAGTTGCGCGGACGCGGCCACCTCCATGCCGCGGTCGACTTTCTGCGCGCGCACCTGCCGGGCTTCGAGCGCTGCGTCGTCATCGACGTCGCACCGCAGACGGGGGTGCGCCAGACGCGGCTGCTCGAAGGCGACTACATCGTGACCAAGGAAGACCTGGCCGAACGCCGGCGCTTCGCCGACGCCGTGGCGCGCGGCCGCGACTACACCACGCCTTACCGCGCGCTGCTGCCGCGTGGCCTGGACAACCTGCTCGTCGCCGGGCGCCATTACTCGGCCACCTCGTCGGCGCAAAAGGTCTCGCGCGAGATTCCGCCCTGCATGGCGATGGGCGAAGCCGCCGGCGTGGCCGCGGCCTTGGCCTTGTCGGCCGGCGTGAACGTGCGCGACGTCGACGTCCGTGCCTTGCAGCGGCGGCTGCGCGAACAAGGCGCCGACCCGGGAGACCAGTCCGGCCGCAATGCCGACGTGCCGGCGCTGGCGCGCCGCATCCAGCAACGGGAGACCGCATGAACCAGAACTTGTCCGCCGATTCCACGCTGCCGCTGGAAGGCGTTCGCGTCATCGATTTCACCCAGGTCATGATGGGCCCGGTCTGCACCCAGATGCTGGGCGACTACGGCGCCGATGTCGTCAAGATCGAGCGCGCCGGCGCCGGCGACCTGAGCCGCTCCACCTTCGCCCCGGCCGGCGGCATCGACAACCCGATCTTCTGCAGCCTGAACCGCAACAAGCGCAGCGTCGCGCTCGACCTGCGCGACGCCGTGAGCATGGCCGCGGTGAAGGCACTGATCGCCGGGGCCGACGTCGTCGTCAACAACTTCCGCGCCGGCGTGATGGACCGCATGGGGCTGGGCTACGAAGACTGCCGGGCGCTGAACCCGCGCATCGTCTATGCGGTGGGCACCGGTTTCGGCGAGACCGGCCCCTACGCCCACAAAGGCGGGCAGGACGTGCTGGCGCAGGCGATGACCGGGGTGATGGCGCGCCGCGCCGACCCCGCCCATCCGCTGGCCACCTACCCGACGGCACTGGCCGACTACTCGGCCGGCATGCACATGGTGCAGGGCATCCTGCTCGCGCTGTTGCAGCGCGAGCGCACGGGGCAGGGGCAGAAGGTCAGCGTCTCGCTCTACAACTCGATGCTCGCGATGCAGATGCAGGAAGCGGCGATGATCCTGATGCGCGACCAGGAGGTGAACTGGGCCGCGATGCCGCTGTCGGGCGTGTTCGAATGCGCCGACCATCCGCTGGTGCTGGTGGGCGCCTTCAAGGCCAACCCGTTGCGCGACATCTGCACCGCGCTCGGCCTGCCCGACCTCTCGGCCGACCCGCGCTTTAGCAACCTCGACCAGCAGTTCGCGAACAAGGCCGAGCTGCAGCGCCAGTTCCGCGAACGCTTCAAGAGCGCGCCGCGCGACCATTGGCTGGCGCGGCTGGAAGAGCAGGACCTGCTTTGCGCGCCGGTGCGCGACCTGCGCGACGTGCTGGTCGACGCGCAGACCCTAAACAACGGCATGGTGATGGACGGCGGCGGGCCCGAGTACCGCTTCATCGCGAGCCCGATCACGATGTCGGCCGCCACCGTGGCCGTGCGCCGGCCGCCGCCGCGGCTGGGCGAACACAGCGCCGAAGTATTGGCGGAGGCCGAGGCCGCGGCGGCGGGGCGCGCATCATGAGCGTTCACTACGCCGTGCACGACCACGTCGCGACGGTCACGATCGACCGCCCCACGGTGCTCAACGCCATCGACCTCGACACCGAAGCCGAACTCCAGCGCATCTGGGCCGACCTCGAACAGCGCCGCGACGCCCGCGTCGTCGTGCTCAGCGGCGCGGGAGACCGCGCTTTCTGCGTCGGCGCCGACATGAAGGGGCCGTCGACGCTGAGCGGGATCGAATACTGGGCGCGCGCGCGGCCCGGCGGCTTCGGCGGCATCGCCTTGCGCGAAAGCCTGAACCTGCCGGTGATCGCCCGCGTCAACGGCCTCGCGCTCGGCGGCGGCTT
>JAGWTS010000144.1 GCA_028868875.1 Burkholderiales bacterium
CGGCGCCCGCTACGCCCGACCACCAAACCTGTGCAACCGCACCCAATCTGGAGTCGGAGCTCGACAAACTTCGCCTTTGCGAACATTTTGCAGTCACTTATGGCTCTACGGCCAACGGCAGGAACTGGCCGACTCCGGGTGCCCGGCAGACGCCAGTAGGCGTCCTCCGTTCGTCAGCCAGACGCGCCCGCTGGCAAGCAAAGGCTCAGGCCTTCAGCAGCGTGAATCGCGTCCGCGGCAACAACTTCTTGAAGTCACGATCAAAGCTGACCAAGTGCTCAGCGTGGTGATCCACTGCCGCGGCCAACCAGCCGTCAGGCAGGTCATTGCCGACCAGTTGCATTTCCAGACAGAGCTGGCGCAGTTTCGGCCACTCCGGGCCCAACGCTGCCAACTGAACGCCGGGTGCGGCCATGATCGCGTCGACAAAGGCCACGGCGTCGGCAATGGGGGTCGGCTGAACGAATATCTTCGGACTCGTCACGAGGCGCAAAAGGCTGGCTATCACCATCGGCATCAATGTGAACACGCCTCCGGCCTCGGCGGCCGATAGCGCTTCTTCCAGCCAGGTTCGCGCAACAGCGTAATGCGGATGATCACTGCGTGACGCCGCAACCAGAACGTTGACGTCAGGTGTCATCGCCCATTGCCTCGAGCAGCGCCTTATTGCTTCGCGGCTCCACTCCTGCGACCAGGCCACCGCGGCCCTTAAAAACGGGCAATCGCGGTCGAGATCGCCGAGGATCAACCGCGTTGGCGCGCAGTCTCAACTGCAGCCCCTCTTCGATCAGTCGAGTCAGGCTGGTCCGCTGCTGTGCCGCCAACGCCTTGGCGTTGGCGAGCAACTGGTCGTTCAGGTCGAGCGTTGTCTTCATGGAAGAAGTATACAGAAATCTGTATAAGTCATGGATGACTCCGATCCAGTCCTTGCGCACGGCCAGATGGATGTCAGACGCTCTGTGAACCACCCGACAGCTGCCTCCGGTGAATGACGGAAGATGGCCGTCAAGAACCACTCGGCGAGGCGCGGCAGTCAACTGCCGACCTACTGATGGCGGTCGCTTGGCGTTGAAGCTCATCTGCAGGGCATGGGAAGGCACTCGACTCTCGACCTCAGCCTCGACCACCAGCCACATCGGCGTCCAACCGGAGCGCGAGCCAACCGGGATCGCCTTTACATCATGGACGACCTTCGAGTGCACGCGCCGGGCCTCGTCGAACCCTGGCTGCGCTGCAAATGCGCTACGGTTGCCGCATAAAAGCTGGAGCCCTGCCGTCCATCCGCTTCGGGCCGCAGCTGCGGGCTGACCTCGAGGCCGTCCTGGCCGAAGGCGAAACCCTCTCGTCGTTTGTCGAGACCTCGGTGCGAAGGTCGGTCGAGTACCCCCGCATCCAGTCTGATTTCCACGCCCGGGGCCAAGCCGCCTGGGAGGCTTATCAACGCACCGGTCTGTCGCATCCAGTCGACGAGGTTCTCGACAAATTGCGGCGCAAGACCGCTGCGCGCCGGTCCGAACTCGAGGCCAGGTCCAAGGCGAAGTGAGCTTCGACGTTCGCTTCAGCGACGCGGCGGCGGACGACTTGGTTCGTCTGCACGGGCATCGGCTCGCTCGAGCCGATACGGCTGAAGACCTGCAACTCGCCGACAAGGCAGTGGACGAGATAGAGATCGCGTGCAAGGCGCAATGGGCCCGAACGCCTTGCCTCTATCGCAAGGCCGTCGACAGCCCGGCGCGCCGCGAGATCGTCATCCCCTTTGGCGGCGCCGGGTACGTTGCGCTCGTCGAGATGGCGGGAGCGACGGTGATGGTGCTTGCCGTGCGGCGGCAGCGAGAGCAAGACTCTCGGTGATGGATCAGGTCATGGGCGCGCGGACCGCACCCGGCTGTCCCCAGCGATGATCGTTTTGCGGCAGTCCGATGGCCTCGGACTCCATGGGCGTCTCGGTCTGCCGCTACGAGGTCCATGCCTTTATGGTCAGCGCAGGCCTCGCCGGGCTGGCGGGCGCGCTCTGCGCCGATGAGATCCTGGTCGCGGGCTCGCCCATGCGCCGCAAGGCCGGCACGTCCTCGCGACAAAGAGCGTCACCGGCCCAGCTCGTGCCGGGCCGCGGCCACCGACCGCCCCCAGGGCCGGGCCGCGCCCAGGCTGCCCCCCTTGCGGTTTCGAGCATAGTGGCGGACCCCATTCGCTGGGGTGGAAGGAGGCGGGAAGATGACAGTTCGCGCTTTGCGCCGTCCGGCCCGACAAGGCCGGCGCGGCCTGGCGGCATGGGCCGTGATCACGGCCCTGTGCGCGCTGCTGATCGGCTGCGCCACGCCGCCGCAGCCCTGGGAATCGCGCCTGTCGGGCAACACCCTCGCCCTGCTCGGCGAGGTCCACGACAACGCCGCCCAGCATCGCTTGCGGCTCGATCTGCTGCGGCGCGCGCTCGGCCGCGGCTGGCGGCCGGCGATCGCCATGGAGCAGTTCGATATCGGGCGCCAGCGCGACATCGAGCGCGCGCGGCGCGAACGCCCGCACGATGCGCGCTACCTGATCGAACGGGCCACCGCGACCACGCCCGGTGGCAAGCCCGGCGCGGGTTGGGATTGGGCGTTCTACGAACCTTACGTGGCGCTCGCGCTCGCATACGACCTGCCCCTGCTCGCCGCGAACCTGCCCGAGGCCGACACCCGGCGCATCGTCCACGAAGGCACGGCCGCGGTGTTCGACCCCGCACGCCGGGCGGTGCTGGGGCTCGATCGGCCGATCGCGGCCGATTGGGAACGGGCGCAGGAAGCCGAGATCGAGAGCGGCCATTGCGGCGCCCTGCCGGCCTCGCTGCTGCCGCGCATGGCCCGCGCCCAGTTCGCGCGCGACGCGGTGATGGCCGAGGTGCTGCGCCGCCATGGCGCACAAGGGATCGTCCTGCTCGCAGGCAACGGCCATGTGCGGCGCGACCTCGGCGTGCCGCGCTGGCTGGCGGACCTCGGCCCGCGCCTGTTCACGCTCGGGCTGCTCGAAGCGGACAACGACGAAACCCCGCCCGCGGCTTTCGACGCGACCCTGCGCACCGCAGACGCCGCACGCGAAGATCCCTGCGCCGGGTTCGATCCCGCCAGGCTCGAACGCCAGGGTGTGAATCACGCACCCGCGCCGAGCCCGGCCCGATAGGAACAAGGCGACGGGCCCGATCCGAAGCGGGACCACGCTGCCGTGTCGTGCGCCGGGCGGCCTGCGCGCCCAGGCCGGGGCGCGGCGCCGGCTTCAGGTGATCGTCGCCAGTTCGCTGATGGGTTGACCGTCGGGCTCGTCGCCCGCGTCGACCGAGACGAGTTGCAGCGGCCACGGCGCCGCGGCCGCCTGCGCGCGCGCCGCGAGCCAGGCCTCGAACTCGGGCGCCGGCATCGGGCGCGAATAGAAGTAGCCCTGGGCGTAGTCGCAGCCGGCAGCGGCCAGCAGTTCGGCCTGGGTGGCGGTCTCGACGCCTTCGGCGACGACCTTCATGCCGAGCTTGTGCGCCATCACGATGATGGCCTCGCACAAGGCCAGGTCCTCTGAGCCGGGGCTCATGTTGCGCACGAAGGACTGGTCGATCTTGATGTAGTCGATCGCGAATTTGCGCAGGTACGACAGCGACGAATAACCGGTTCCGAAGTCGTCGAGCGAGATCTGCATGCCGGCTTCGCGGAAGGCCAGCAGGTGCTCGATGATCTGGGTGTTCGACTCCATCAGCGAACTCTCGGTGAGTTCGATCACGATGCACTCGCCCGACTGGCCGCGCTCGCGCACGCGCTGCGGCCAAGAACGGTGCGCGCGGGAGGCGCCGCGAAACTGCACCGGCGACTTGTTGATGCTGATCTGGAAGCCGTCGTCGAAGCGCTCGCGCCAGCGCACGACCTGCTCCAGCGCTTCCTCGAACACCCAGTTGCCGATCTCGATGATGAGCCCGGTTTCCTCGGCGATCGGGATGAAGTCGGCCGGGCTCACCGCCCCGCGCGCCGGGTGGCGCCAGCGCAGCAAGGCCTCGGCCTTGTGCACGCCGCCGCTGCGCAGGTCGACGATGGGCTGGTAGGCGAGGCTGAACTGGCGCTCGGCGATGGCCGTGCGCAGGTCGCTGGCCAGGCGCACGCGCTCGCCCGCGGCTTCCTGCAGTGCCGGCGTGTAGTAGCTGCAGCAGTTGCGACCCTGCGTCTTGGCCGCGAACATGGCCTGGTCGGCCTGCTTGAGCAGGCAGGTCGCGTTGTCCGCGTCGTCGGGATAGAAGGTCACGCCGACGCTCACGGTGACGAAGACCAGTTCGTCGCCCAGGTGGAACGGCTCGGCAATGCGGCGGTGGATGTCGTCGACCACGCGCTGCACGGCATCGGTGCCCGCAAGGTTGGGCATCAGGATCGTGAACTCGTCGCCGCCCAGGCGCGCGATCGTGTCGGTCTCGCGCACCGCGGCCACCAGGCGCCGCGCGGCCTCCTTCAGCAGCGCATCGCCGAAGTCGTGGCCCAGGCTGTCGTTCACGTCCTTGAAGCGGTCGAGGTCCAGGAACATCAGCGCCAGGGGCTTGCCTACGCGCCTGGACGCCTTGATCTCCTGCGCCAGGCGCTCGCCGAACATGCTGCGGTTGGGCAGGCCGGTGAGCGCATCGTAGTTGGCCTGGTGCCGGATCAGGTCCTCGGCCTGCTTCTTCTCGCTGATGTCGTAGAACAAGGCGATGCGCTTGACGTTCGAGCCGTCCGCGTCGCAGCAGGTGGTGATGGTGAGGAACTCGGGGAAGATCTCGCCGTTCTTGCGCCGGTTCCAGATCTCGCCCTGCCAGCGCCCGGTCGTGTTCAGCTCCTGCCACATCGAGTCGTAGAACGCCTCGTCGTGGCGCGCCGATTTCCACATCGCCGGCGACTTGCCGATGACCTCTTCGGCGCTGAAGCCCGTCACCTTCGTGAACGCCGGGTTCACGGCCAGGATGCGGCCCTTCGCATCGGTCACGACCATGGCCTCGCCGCTGGCCTGGTAGACCATGGCCGCGAGCTGGGTCTCCTCGACGAGCTTGCGCCGCGTCGCGTGCGCCCGGCGCAGCACGAACAGGAGTGCGAGCACGAGACTGCTCGCCACGGCAGCGAAGCTCAGCAGGGTTTCCCGATCTGCCGCATAGCCGGCCAGCACCGCGTCCATCGGCTCGCCGACGACGAAGGTCAGGCCGTAGTCGCTCGCCTTGAACCAGCCGTAGACGCGGGGCGTGTGATCGAGCCGGCTCGTGGCGACGAAGTTGCCCGTGGCCGGCGCCGAGGCACCGAGAAAGGGCCGGTCGTGCAGGCTCGGAGCCGATTGCGCGCCGACGTCGGGATAGCGCGCCTCGACCGTCCCGGTGTCCTTGACCACCCCCAGCGCGCTGCCTGCGGGTGCGTGCATGTCGCGCGCGAAGCCGGCGAACTGCGCGGGATCGACCGAGATCACGATCACGCCGTCGAACCGGCCCCGGTCGAGGATCGGGCGCGTGAACTGGATCGACGCCTTGTGGGAGATCCGGCCCACGACCGGATCGCTGATGAACAGGCGGTCGCCTGCGCCGGCGCGCCGGTGCACCTTGAAGTGTTCGCGGTCGGACAGGTCGAGCGGCTTCACGGCCCGGCCCCGGTCCAGGCTCGAAAAGGCCATGATGCCCCGGGCATCGAGCACGGCGACCTGGAAGGCGAGGTCGTCGACGTGGCTCATGCGTTCGCGCACGATGGAGCCGAATCGGGCCGGCGCCTGCAGCCAGTCGTCGCGCAGGTCCACGAGGTAGGCATCGAGCCGCCTCATCGACGAGCGCGAGTAGGCGGCGAACACCTGCGCCTCGGCCGCCGTGCGCAGGTCGGCCTCGTGGACGGCCTGCGCCCTGAGATGGCGCAGCTCGAAGAAGGTCGCGCCCCAGATCAGGCCCAGCACCAGCAACACGCAGGCGGTCCAGCGGCTCGGCAGTTGGCGGCCGGCCCGATTCACCGGGACCGCGGCGGCGCCTGCGCTCGGGCGCGGCCCGGCACTGCCGGCCTCGGGCTCATCTGCGGGTTCGACGCGGGCAACTGTCATTGAACTTCATGGCAGGCGGCGCCTGGATGCCGCGGGAGCTGGGGCTTCGAGACACAGCCGCTGGCCGCGGACTCGGACTGCCTACCTTATCGGAGCTCGGGCAGGAAATTGAATCAACCGCAAGACAGCGGCGACGGTTCCTGTGAAGGCGGTCACGCGGCGCGGAGTGCGCTCTCGGCACCCGGATCGGACTTCTCCAAATACACAAGCGGGCCAGCACCTTTTCTGATGCGCCCGATCTTGCGCCGCCGGCCGCGGGCCTCAATCCGGCGCCGGCTCGCCGTACCGGTACGGGGCGATCCGCGCGCGCGCCGACGCGCGCGACGACGCGTCGACCCGCGCTGTGCCCGCCTCGTACCCGGTGTCGCCCAGCACCATGACGGGCGCGGTGAAGGACTTGATCGCCCAGGGCAAGGTGAAGCGCTTCGGCCTGTCCGGGGCCGGTGCGCGGTCGATCCGCCGCGCCCCTGCGGTGCAGCCCGTGGCCGCGCTGCAAAGTGAATATTCGCTGCAGTGGCGCGAGCCCGAGCTGGAGATCCTGCCGCTGCTCCAGGCGCTGATGGAGGCGGCGACGGCCATCGTCCCCGCCCGTCGGGCCACGCCGGCGCAGAACGCACGGGCCTGGCGGCTCGCGCAAAGGCCCGGGATCGTGCCCATCCCCGGCACGACCAAGCGGCACCGGCTCGACGAAAACCTGGGCGCCGCGGCGGTGGTTCTCGGCACCAACGAACTGCAGCGGATTCAGCAGCTGCTGGCGGGCATCACGATCGAAGGCGCGCGCTATCCCGCGCACCTGGCTTCGCGCGTCGGCCGCTGAAGCGCGGCGGCAACGCGCGACGCCTTTTTGGATAGCATCGCCCCGGCGGGCGCGCCGCCCGTCGCCCGAGGAGCAGCGTGTGGAAACCGACCCGGACATCGCGAAGCTGGAAGCGCAGGAGGCCGGCCTGCGCTGGCGTCGCTTCGACCTCGGCACCGCCTGGGAGCTGGGCCAGGCCCTGCGCACCGCGGCCCTGGCGCGCGGCGCGGCCTTGACGATCGAGGTGCGGCTGCTCGGCCAGACGGCGTTCACGAGCGTGATGCCCGGCACGACGCCGGCCAACGCCGACTGGGCGCGGCGCAAGCGCAACACGGTCGAACTGCTGCACAGCAGCTCCTACCTCGTCGGCCTGCGCCTGGGCCGCGACGCCAGCTCGCTCGAAGCGCGCATGGGGCTGGCGACGCGCGACTACGCCTCGCACGGCGGCTGCGTGCCGATCGTCGTCGACGGCGTCGGCTGCGTCGGCAACGCCACGGTGTCGGGGCTGCCGCAGCGCGAAGACCACGAGCTCGTGGTCGGGGTCATGGCCGCGATGATCGCGGCGCAAGGCTGAGCGAAGCGGCGGAGGCAGCGTGGCCCGAGTCAAGCCGACCCGATTCGAATTTCTCCCGGTACAGCTCGTGCGGCCGTGCGAGACCGTCGCCTACCGCATCACCGAAGCCATCGGCGCCGGCGACGTGAAGGTCGGCGAAAGGCTGCCTTCCGAGAAGGACTTGTCGAGCCAGCTCGGCGTGAGCCGGCCGACGCTGCGCGAGGCGGTCAAGCTGCTGGTGGGCGCCGGCATCGTCCAGGTGGTGGCGGGCTCCTCGGGTGGCACCTTCGTCACCAGCGATGCGATTCCGCCCCAGCTCGCGGGCCCGCCCTTGCCCGAGCTGCCCGCGCCCGACATCGAAAGCGTGCTCGAAGCGCGCCGCCTGTTCGAACCCCACTTGGCGCGGCTGGCCGCCACCTACGCCACGCCGGCCGACTTCGAAAGAATGCGCAGCGCCGTGGCCTTGAGCGAAAGCGTCTCGAACCGCTTTCGCGGGCGCAAGCTCAGCGCCGACGCGGCGCACCGGATGACGCTGGCGAGCACGCGCTTCAACATGGCGATCGCGCGCGCCACCCACAACGCGGTGATCCTGAAGATGATGGAGATCATGCTGCGCCGCATGGAGCCGGTGCGCCTGGCCGCGGTGCGCCATCTGGCCGACCCGGCGATCTCGACCCGCACCCTGGTCAACTCGCTTGCGGCGATCGAAAGCGGCGATCCGCAGCTCATCGACCGCGCCACCGCGGAGCGCATCGGCCAGCTCGAGGCCGCCTGGGAGAACGCCATCGGCAAGCCGCTGCGGCGCCGGCCGCTGCTGCAGGCCGCCGGGGGCGGCGAGGCCGGTGTCGCCAGCCCTGCCCCCCCGGGCGGGCCCCGTTGACAGCCCCCGGGGCCGGATCAATAATCGTTTCGAGTACGGTATATAAATATACCGTTTTAGGTCATTAAAAGTTCTGAAATGTCCTCCTCCCCACCCGCCCCGGATTCCTTCGAACTCTTCGACCTGCGGGTGGAGGTGGTGGTCGCCGACGCGCGCAAGATCCAGTGCCACGCGCAGCCGGGAGACTGGTTCGAGTTGCGCGGCGAGATGCTGCACTTTCCGCCAGGCCAGGGTTTCTCGATCTACTCGCTCGCTGCGCTGCTGCCTCTGCTGCCGGCCAAGCAGCGCCCGACCGACCCGAACGACTGGATGAGCACCGATTCCGAGGTCGCCTGCCCGGACCCGAACTGCCCGACGCGCTTTCGCATCACGCGCCTGGGCAAGCGCCGCTTCAGCCACGCCGAGACCACGGCTGTTCCCGGGCCTGCAGCGACATGAGCGCGCCGGGCCGCTCCCAAGCGCTCAACCCCGAAGCGCGCAGCGCGGAGGGTAGTCCAGTGAGCCCGCAGGCTTTGCCGAGGGCTCATTCCCCCGCGGGGGGACCGGCCGCAGGCCGTAGGGGGCACCAGTGACCGCAATCGAGACCACCGAGATCGCGCCCGGCGTGACCATCCCCCGCATCATCCGCGGCGGCTGGCAGCTAGCCGACGACCACGGCGAAGTCGACCGCGCGCGCGCCCTCGACGACATCGCCGCCTTCGTCGAACGCGGGCTGGACACCGTCGACGGCGCCGACATCTACACCGGCGTCGAGTTGCTGTACGGCGAGTTCAACGCGCGCCGGCGCGCCGCCGGGCAGCCGGGGCTGCGCGTGCACACCAAGTTCGTGCCCGACCGCAGCGCGCTCGGCCGCGTCGACGCCGCCTATGTGCGCGGCATCGTCACGCGCTCGCTGCAGCGCCTGCAGCTCGAACGCCTGGCCCTGGTTCAATTCCACTGGTGGGACTACGAAGTGCCCGGCGCCGTCGAAGCCGCGGGCCACCTCGAACAATTGCGGCGCGAAGGCCTCATCGATCAGCTCGGCGGCACGAACTTCGACACGCCCCACACGCGCGCGCTGCTCGACGCCGGCATCGGCCTCGTCAGCATGCAGGTGCAGTACTCGCTGCTCGACCGGCGCCCGGCGCACGCGCTCGCGGCCTTGGGCCGGGAGCGCGGCATGCAGCTGCTGTGTTACGGCACGCTGGCCGGCGGCTTCATTTCCGAACGCTGGCTGGGCGTGGCCGAGCCGGCTCCGGGCACGCTGGCGAATCGCTCGCTCGTGAAATACAAGCTCGTGATCGACGAATTCGGCGGCTGGGCGGCTTTTCAGAAGTTGCTGAATGCCCTGCATACGATCGCCACGCGTCACGCCGTGAGCCTGTCGACGGTGGCCGTGCGCTGGGTGCTCGACCAGCCCGCGGTGGCGGCGGCCATCGTCGGTGCACGCTATGCCGACCGCATCGACGACACCTTGCAGGTCTTCGGCCTGCGCCTGGACGGCGCCGACCACGCCCTGCTCGCGCCCTTGCTCGCGGCAGCGCCCGGGCCCGCGGGCGACACCTACGCACTCGAGCGCGACCGCAACGGTCCGCACGGCCGCATCATGAAGTACGACCTGAACCAGTCCCCGCCCCAAGCCCCAGGAGGCCCCTTGCCATGAATTCCGCAGCCCGCTCCTTCATCGCCGTTCTCGTCGGCGCCGCGTTCGCCCAGGCCGCCCAGGCCCAGACTCCGCCATGCACGCACACGGTCGGCATGGTGGTGTCGCTCACCGGCGCCGCCGGCCGCTACGGCCAGGCCGCGAGCAAGTCGGTCGAGCTCGCCTTCGACGACCTCAACCAGGCCGCGGGCGCGCAAGGCATCGCCGGCTGCAAGCTCGGCTTCGACGTGCGCGACGCGCAAAGCCAGGGCTCGGTCGCGGTCGACCAGGCGCGCCAGCTGGTCGACCTGAAGAAGGTGCCGGCGATCATCGGCGGCATCATCAGCTCGGTCTCGGTGCCGATGGTGACCTCGGTCACGGCGCCGGCCGGCGTGGTGCAGATCTCGCCCGCCTCGTCCACCCCCTCGCTCACCAAGCTCGCGGCCGAAGGCAAGACCAAGGGCTGGTTCTTCCGCACCATCACGAGCGACGCGCTGCAAGGCACGGCCGCGGCCAGGTACGCGCTCGACCGCGGCTTCAAGTCGCTCTCGATCATCTACGTCAACAACGATTTCGGCGTCAACATGGTGGCCGAGTTCCGCCGCGCCTACGAGGCCCTGGGCGGCAAGATCGTCGGCGCCACGCCCTACAACCCCGAGCAGTCCTCGTACAACGCCGAGGTCACGAAGACCTTGCAGGGCGACCCGCCCGCGCTTTATTTCATCGGCTACCCCGGCGACGGCACGACCATCGTGCGCACCTGGATCCAGCAAGGCGGGCCGCAGCACATCCTGCTCAACGACGGCATGAACGCGGCGGACTTCATCAAGGGCGTCGGGCCGCAGTACCTGAACGATGCCTTCGGCACCTCGTCGGGCACGACGACCACGCCGTCGACCGACTACTTCGCGAAGGCCTACCCGGCGATGAGCGGCGGCTTCGACGCCGGCGCGCCGGCCGCCGACCGGGCTTTCGACGCCGCGGCCATCCTCGGCCTGGCCATTGCCCAGGCGGGCAAGTTCGAAGCCGGCCCCATCCGCGACGCCATCCGCAAGGTCACCGCGCCCGGCGGCGAGGTCGTCTACGCCGGGCCGCAAGGCTTTGCGCGCGCCTTGCAGCTCATCCGCGAGAAGAAGCCGGTGCGCTACGTCGGCGTCATCGGCCCGGTGCAGTTCGACGCCAACGGCGACATCGCCGGGCCTTTCCGCACCTGGCGCATCACCAACGGCGAGGTCAAGACGGTGGGCGAGATCACGGCCGAGGACGTGCAGAAGCTGCAAGCGCGGCTGCCCAAGTGAGCGTGCAGCGGGCCCAGCGCCCCGAGCGCGTCGAACTGGCGCCGGGATTCGAGGTCTCGCGCCTCGTCACCGGCCTGTGGCAGGTGGCCGACATGGAGCGCGGCGGGCGCGAGCTCGACCCGGTTCGCGGCGCCGCCGACCTGGCTGCTTATGCCCGCGCCGGCTTCGACAGCTTCGACATGGCCGACCATTACGGGTCGGCCGAAGTCATCACCGGCACCTTGATCGCGACGCCGGGCCGGCCGGCCTTGCGCGCCTTCACCAAATGGTGCCCGGCGCCGGGTCCGATGGGCCCGGCCGTCGTGCGCGAGGCCGTGCAGCGCGCGCTGGATCGGCTGCGCACGCCCTGCATCGACCTGCTGCAACTGCATTGGTGGACCTTCGAGGATCCGCGCTATCTCGATGCGCTGAGCGAACTGGCGCGCCTGCGCGAGCAGGGCTTGATTGCCCAGATCGGCCTCGTCAACTTCGACACCCAGCATCTGCGCGTGGTCTCGAGCGAAGGCCTGCCCATCGTCAGCAACCAGGTCTGCCTGTCCTTGCTCGACCGCCGCGCCACCGAGCAGATGGCGGCGCTGTGCCTGGAGCGCGGCGTCAAGCTCCTGGCCTACGGCGTGCTGGGCGGCGGCTTCCTGGGCGAGCGCTGGCTCGGCCGCGACGAGCCGCTCGAGATCGGCGACTGGAGCAAGATGAAGTACAAGCGCTTCATCGACGCCGTCGGCGGTTGGCAGGCGGTGCAAGGCGTGCTGCGCGCGGCGCAATCCATCGCGCTCAAGCACGGGGTTTCGCTGTCCAACGTCGCCACGCGCTGGGTGCTGGAGCAGCCGGCGGTGGCGGCGGTGATCGTCGGCGCGCGCCTGGGCGAATCGGAACACCGCGGCGACAACCTGCGGGTGTTCGATTTCGCCCTCGACGACGACGACCGGGCGCTGCTGCAGGCCGCATTCGACCGGACGCTGCGCCTGGGCGGCGATTGCGGCGACGAATACCGGCGAGCGCCCTTCCTCACCGCGTCCGGCGACCTCAGCCACCACCTCGAGGCGCTGGCACCGCGCTGGCAGGCCGAGCCCGTGCCCGCCGCGCCCGGGCGCCGGCGCGTCGACAGCGGCAGCCCCTGGGAGCCGCTGGCCGGCTATTCGCGCGCCTACCGGGTGGGCGAGCGCATCCTCGTCTCCGGCACCACCGCGAGCCACGACGACGGCCGCGCCGTCGCCCCGGACGACGCCGCGGCCCAGGCCACCTTCATCCTCGACAAGATCGTCGCCAGCGTGCAGGCGCTGGGCGGCCGCGCCGAAGACATCGTGCGCACCCGCGTCTATCTCAGCGACGCCGCCGACTGGCGCGGCGTGAGCGCCGTGCACGCCGCCTTCTTCGGCAGCACGCGGCCGGCGAACACGATGCTGCAGGTGGCGGGGCTGATCGGTGCCGGACACCGCGTCGAGATCGAAGCCGAGGCCGTCGTCGACGCGCGATGAACGCCGGCGCCGACCTCCTCGTCGTCGACGAAGTCTCGAAGGCCTTCGGCGGCCATCACGCCGTCGAGCGGGTGTCGTTCGCGCTCGCGGCCGGGGCCATCGGCGGCTTGATCGGGCCCAACGGCGCGGGCAAGACGACGCTGTTCAACTGCCTCACCGGCTTCATGAAGCCCAGCGGCGGCCGCATCACGCTGGACGGCCGGGCCATCGCCGGCCTCGCGCCTTGCGACGTGTTCAACGCCGGGCTGGCGCGCACCTTCCAGATCCCGCGCCCCTTCCCCGCGATGTCGGTGCTCGAGAACGTGATGCTGGCGCCGCGCGGCCAGATCGGCGAGCGCTTCTGGGCCAACTGGTTCCAGCCC
>JAGWTS010000145.1 GCA_028868875.1 Burkholderiales bacterium
ATGAACTTGGCTTCGATGCCCAGTTGCTTCATCTGGCGCAGCATCGGGCCGGCCACGGCGTCCATGCCGCCGAAGAAGATCACGTCGGGCTTCTTCGACTTGATGCTGGTCAGGATGGCGGTGAAGTCCGTCGCCTTGTCGTTCGTGAACTCGCGCCCGACAACGGTGCCGCCGGACTCCTTGACACCCTTCTCGAACTCGTCGGCCACGCCCTGGCCGTAGGCGGTGCGGTCGTCGATGACGGCGATGTTCTTGCCGTGCAGTTCCTTGACCGCGTAACGGCCGAGCGTGCCGCCGAGTTGCGTGTCATCCGCGACGAGGCGGAAGGCGGTCTTGTAGCCCTGGCGGGTGTATTTCGGGTTCGTCGCCGAGGGGCTGATCTGCGGGATGCCTGCGTCGGAGTAGATCTTCGAGGCCGGAATCGTCGTGCCGGAGTTCAGGTGGCCGATGACGCCGTTGACCTTTTCGTCGACCAGCTTCTGCGCCGCCGCCGTGCCCTGCTTCGGATCGGCCGCGTCGTCTTCGGCGAGCAGCTCGAAATGGGCCACCTTGCCGCCGATCATCACGTGCTTGGCATTCAGGTCGTCGATCGCGAGGCGGGCCCCGTTTTCGTTGTCCTTGCCCAGGTGGGCGATGCCACCGCTGGTCGGGCCCACGTGGCCGATCTTGACGACCAGATCATCGGCGTACACGGTGCCGGCTACCAGGGCGGCAGCAGCAATGACGATCGCTTTCAGCTTGACTTGCATAAATGAAACCTCCGGGAGTGTTGTCACAACGACAATCAGGAAATGATGAAAAGCGCGGAACGATAACCCAAAATACTCTGGCCGATAGTGGGGAATCTTCTGGGGTGCTCTGCGTTCTGATCGCATCCTGCACGCCCACAACGCGGCGGCAGTCGAAGCCGCCGACAGGGGTTTACGCTAGGTTCGGCGCGCCGGGAGGTGGCGGATCTCGAGGCCGCGCGCCTTGTACTCGCGCCAGCGCAGGCGCCCGGCGGCTTCGTCGTCCGGATCCGAGGACACGATCTCGATGACGCGCTCGAAGCGGCCGCAGTCGGCAGCCGCCTGTGGCCCGAGGTTGACCAGCACCTCGGGTGCGCCGGGGCCGGGCTCGCCTTCGACGAGCCAGATCGGGGTGCGTGCCGCCGCCGCGGGCGGCTTGCCGGCCTCGACGCGGACATGGGGCACGAAGTCGCGCTCGTCGAAGGTCCAGAGCTCGCGGTCGAGCGCGCCGAGTTCGGCCGCGCTCGCGCTCACGACGACGCGCGCGCCGCTGCGGTAAGCCTTGCGCAGCAGCCGGCAGGTGAACTCGCGCTTGTCGGCGACGCCGGTGTGGAACTCGACCGCAACGGCCACGGCGGCGCGGCTACTTCGCCTGCGCGAGCACGAAGTGGGTGAGCAGGGGCACCGGGCGACCGGTCGCGCCCTTGGCCGCGCCCGACTTCCAGGCCGTGCCCGCGATGTCCAGGTGGGCCCAGCGCAGCTTGGCGCTGAAGCGTTGGAGGAACTTGGCGGCGGTGATCGCGCCCCCGGCGCGCGGCCCGACGTTGGCCACGTCGGCGAAGCTGCTCTTGAGCGCCTCGTCGTATTCGTCGTCCAGCGGCATGCGCCAGGCCGGGTCGCCCGCGGCTTCGCCGGCTGAGAGCAGTTCGGTCGCGAGCGTTTCGTCGGCGCTGAACAGGCCGCTGCGGTGGTGGCCCAGGGCGATGACGCAGGCGCCGGTGAGGGTCGCGATGTCGACCACCGCGGCGGGCGCGAAGCGCTCGGCGTAGGTGAGCGCATCGCAGAGGATGAGGCGGCCCTCGGCGTCGGTATTGAGCACCTCGATCGTGCGCCCGGAAAGGCTCGTGACGACATCGCCCGGCTTGAGCGCGCGCGCACTCGGCAGGTTCTCGCAACTCGGGATGAGGCCGATGAGGTTCACGCGCGCCTTCAGCGCCGCCACCGCCTTCAGGGTGCCGAGCACGCTGGCCGCGCCCCCCATGTCGAACTTCATCTCGTCCATCTCGGCCGCGGGCTTGATCGAGATGCCGCCGCTGTCGAAGGTGATGCCCTTGCCGACCAGCACCACCGGCGCGGTCCGGGCCGCCGCGCCCTGGTAGCGCGCAACGATGAAGCGCGGCGGCTCGTCCGAGCCCTTGGCCACCGCGAGGAAGCTGCCCATGCCGAGTTTCTCGAGCTCGGGCCGGCCCAGCACCTCGACCTTCAGGCCGTGGCTGCGGCCGAGGCGGCGCGCCTCCTGTGCGAGGAAGCTGGGGGTGCAATGGTTGCCGGGGCGATTCGCGCATTCGCGTGCGAGCTCGACTCCGGAGGCGATGGCGGCGCCACGGCGCAATCCGGCGTCGACCGGTGCCGCCTGGCCCTTGGCCACCGCGAAAACCACGCTCGAAAGCCTGGAAGGCACGGGCGCGCTCGGCTTGGTGTGGCGGTACAGGTAGACCGCTTCGGCTGCCGCCGTCGCGACGGCTTCGCCGTGGGTGTCGTCCGGGGCTGCGACGCCGACCAGGGCGACGACGAGGCGGCGCGTGCCGCCACTCTTGAGCGCCGCGATGGCGGCCGCCGTGGCCCGGCGCAAAGCCCGCGCCGAGCCGTCGCCTGCGGCGGCGAAGACGAGGCGCGCGGCCTTCACGCCCCGAGGCCGGTGCAGGACCACGAACTTGCCCGTCTCGAGCGCGAATTCGCCGTCGTCGATCACACCGTGCAACAACGCGGCCAGCGCCGGCTCGAGGCTTTCGGGCACAGTCTTGCCGGCCACGGCGACGAGCAAGGCATCGCCGGCCAGCGCGGCGAGCGCGCCGGCTCCGAGGGTCTGGGTCTTGAAGTCCATAATTCCGTTCACGGGGCTTGTTCAACGGATGTTATTCGATACCACTGTGCGTCGCGAACTCGCGCGCAGCTTCGGCGCGACGCTGGTCGTGATCCTCACCATCGTGCTCACGATGATGCTGATCCGCACCGTCGGCCAGGCCGCGAGCGGCGCCATCGCGCCCCAGGATGTCGTGCTGCTGCTCGGCTATGTCGCCCTCGGGCGGCTGCCGATCATGCTCGCGCTCTCGCTCTTCATCGCCATCATCGTCACGCTCGGGCGCATGTACCGCGACAGCGAGATGGCGGTCTGGTTCGCCAGCGGCCTGGGCATCGCCCGCTTCGTGCGGCCGGTGCTGCGCACGAGCTGGCCAGTGCTGCTCGTCATCGGCCTGCTGCTGGTCTTCGTCTGGCCCTGGGGCAATGCCAACAGCCTGGATCTGCGCGACCGCTACGCCCAGCGCTCGGACCTCGCGCGCGTCGCCCCCGGCGTGTTCCAGGTCTCGAGCGACGGCAGCAGGGTGTTCTACGTCCAGCGCGAGAGCGCCGACCGCGTCGACGCCCGCAACGTCTTCATCCTCTCGCGGCGCGAGCACGACGAATCGGTGACGACGGCCTTGCGCGGCCATCTCGAGCGCCGCGGCAAGGACCGCTTCCTCGTGCTCGAACAAGGCCAGCGCAACGAACTCGACACCGTGAGCGGCAAGAAGACGCTGTCGAGCTTCGAGACCTACCGCGTGCTCGCCGACGAATTCCAGGCGCGCGAGGTCGAGGCCAAGCCGCCGAACGCGACGCCCACGATCGACCTCATCCGCCACCCCGACCTGCCGAACCAGGGCGAGCTGGTCTGGCGCCTGGGGCTGGTCTTCGGCGCCGCCAACCTGCTGCTGCTGGGCATCGGCCTGGCGGCGACTCATCCGCGCCGCGCCAGCAACTGGAACCTGCTGTTCGCACTGCTCGGCTTCGTCGTCTACTACAACCTGATCAACCTCTCGCAGGCCTGGGTCGGCGGCGGCCGCGCCGGGCTCGGCAGCGCCCTCGTCGTCCTGCACGGCGGCACCTTCCTGTTCGCGCTCGCGCTGCTGTGGTGGCGCGACCATGCGGCAGTGGTTTCATGGCGGCCGCAGCGCCGCGCCGCCGCATGAAGACCGTGCGCCGGCTGCTCTACCGCGACATCGTGTCGTCGGTGCTCTTCGTCTCGATCGCGTTCCTGTCGCTGTTCTACTTCATCGACTTCGTCGACGAGCTCGACGGCGTCGGCCGCAACGGGCGCACGATCTGGGACGCCGGACTCGCCACCGCCCTCGAGCTGCCCGGCCATTTCTACGAGCTGTTCCCGATCGCCACGCTGATCGGCACCATTTATGCGCTGGCGCGCCTGGCGCAATCGTCGGAGTTCACGATCCTGCGCACAGGCGGGCTCGGGCCGGGGCGCGCGCTCGGCCTGCTCGCCGGCCTGGGCGTCGTCTTCGGCGCCATCACCTTCGTCGTCGGCGACTACGTCGCGCCGGCGAGCGAGCGCCTCGCGGTCGAGCAGCGCGCCCGCTTCTCGGGCGGGCTGCGGCTGCAGGGCGCCGGTGCCTGGCTCAAGGAGAGCCGCCGCGAGCCCGACGGCGAGCACAGCTGGTCGATCAACATCGCCGGCACCGGCAGCGGGCGCCAGCTCGAAGGCGTGCGCATCTTCGAGTTCGACCCCAGCGGGCGCCTGGTCTCGCGCATTTCCGCGCCGCATGCGAGGGTCCAGGCCGGCGGCGACTGGCTCCTGAGCGATGCGCGGCGCATCGACTGGCCGATCGACGATGCCTCGCCAGACGCGATGGCGCGCGACCAACGCTTTGCGACGCTGGACTGGCCGAGCACGCTCTCGCCGGCCGTGGTCGCGGCCGCGGTGATGCCGCTGGAAACGATGACGACGGTCGAGCTCTGGCGCTACAGCCATCACCTGAGCGACCAGGCGCAGGACTCGCAAGACCCTTCGATCCGCTTCTGGAAGAAGGCGCTGTACCCGCTCGCCTGCCTCGTGATGGTGGCGCTGGCCCTGCCCTTTGCCTACCTCCAGGCGCGCGACGGCAGCGTCAGCCTGCGCGTGTTCGGCGGCATCATGCTGGGCATCAGCTTCGTGCTCCTCAACAACCTCGCCGGCCACATCGGCCTGCTGCGCGACTGGACCCCATGGATCGTCGCCGCCGCCCCGAGCGGCATCTACCTGCTGCTGTCGATGGCGGCCTTCGCCTGGCTGGTGCGCTTCCGATGAAGCGCGGCGTGCTGCTCTTCGCCCACGGCGCGCGCGACCCGCTCTGGGCCGCGCCCTTCGAGGCCGTGGCCGAACGCCTGCGCGCGGCGCGGCCCGAGGCCGCGGTGCACCTGGCCTACCTCGAATTCATGACGCCCGACATCGCCGCGGCCGCCGCCGCACTCGCCGCCGACGGCTGCGCCCAGGTCGAGGTCGTGCCCCTGTTTCTCGGCACCGGCGGCCATGTGCGCCGCGACCTGCCGGCCCTGCTCGACACCTTGCGCCAACACCACGCCGGCGTCGCCTTCACGCTGCATCCGCCAGTGGGCGAGATCGCCAGCGTGATCGACGCGATGGCCGCCGCCGCCGCCCGCAGCCTGGATCCCCGATGAACCTGCACCAGTTCCGTTTCGTCCAGGAGGCGGTGCGCCGCAACCTCAACCTCACCGAGACCGCGAAAGCGCTCTTCACCTCGCAGCCCGGCATCAGCAAGGCCATTCTCGAGCTCGAGGAAGAGCTGGGGGTGGACATCTTCGCGCGCCACGGCAAGCGCCTGCGCCGCGTCACCGAGCCCGGGCTCGAGGTGCTGAAGTCGATCGAGATCATCATGCGCGAGGTCGCCAACCTGAAGCGCATCGGCGAGCAGTTCTCCAAGCAGGACGCGGGCACGCTCTCGATCGCCACGACCCACACCCAGGCGCGCTACTTCCTGCCCGGGCCCGTGGGCCAGTTGCGCAAGCGCTTCCCGAAGGTCCAGGTGGTGCTGCACCAGGGCATGCCCGAACAGGTGGCGCGCATGCTGCTGGACGACGTGGTCGAGATCGGCCTCGCGACCGAAGCGCTCACCGACTACGACGAGCTCGTCACCCTGCCCTGCTACGAATGGCAGCACGTGATGGTGGTGCCCGCCGGCCACCCGCTGGCCGCGGTCGAGCGCCCGACGCTCGAACAGCTGGCGGCCGAACCGCTCGTGCTCTACCACCGCACCGTGAGCGGGCGCACGCGCATCGACCAGGCCTTCGCCCGCGCCCGGCTCAAGCCCACGCTCGCGCTCGAGGCGATCGACTCCGACGTCATCAAGACCTACGTCAAGCTCGGCATGGGCGTGGGCATCGTCGCCGAACTCGCGATGCGCGACGACGGGCCCGAAAGCGGCCTCGTCTGGCGCCCGCTCGGCCATCTGTTCGGCGCCAACGTCACCCGCGTCGCGTTCCGCCGCGGCGCCTACCTGCGCCAGTTCGTCTACGCTTTCGCCGAGCAGCTTTCCGACCGCCTGAGCTCGAACCTGATCCAGCGCGCGATGAACGGCAACGGCACCGACTACGAAATGTGAGCCCATGAACGAGATCCGAACCCCGGCGCTGGCGAGCAGGCTGCCCGCCGTCGGCACCACCATCTTCACCGTGATGTCGGCGCTCTCGACCGAGCACGGCGCGGTCAATCTCGGCCAGGGCTTCCCCGATTTCGATTGCGACCCGGCCCTGGTCCGCTGCGTCGCCGGGGCGATGGAGCAAGGCCACAACCAGTACCCGCCGATGGCCGGCCTGCCCGCGCTGCGCCAGGCCGTGGCCGACAAGATGGGCGCGCTCTACGGCCATCGCTACGACCCGGCGAGCGAGATCACGATCACCGCCGGCGCGACCCAGGCCATCCTGACCGCGGTGCTGTGCTGCGTGCACCCGGGCGACGAAGTGATCGTGCTCGAACCCTGCTACGACAGCTACGTGCCCAACATCGAGCTCGCCGGCGGCCGCGTCGTGCGCGTGGCGCTGACGCCGGGCAGTTTCCGCCCCGATTTCGACAAGATCGCGGCCGCGATCGGCCCCGAGACGCGCGCGATCATCGTCAACACACCGCACAACCCGGGGGCCGCGGTCTGGACCCGCGCCGAGATGCAGCGCCTGGCCGACCTGCTCGCCGGCACCGAGGTGCTGCTGATTGCCGACGAGGTCTACGAGCACATGGTCTACGACGGCGCGCCGCACGTCAGCGCGGCCTCGATCCCGGAGCTCGCGGCACGCGCCTTCGTCGTCTCGAGCTTCGGCAAGACCTACCACGTGACGGGCTGGAAGGTCGGCTATGTCGCGGCGCCGGCCGCCCTCACGGCCGAGTTCCGCAAGGTCCACCAGTTCAACGTCTTCACCGTCAACACGCCGGTGCAGCATGGGCTGGCGCAGTACATGGCCGACCCCCGGCCCTATCTGGATCTGCCGGCGTTCTACCAGCGCAAGCGCGACCGCTTCCGGGCCGGTCTGGCGCGCACCCGGCTGCGGCCGCTGCCCTGCGAGGGCACCTATTTCCAGGGCGTCGACTACAGCGCGGTGAGCCCCCTGCCCGAAGCCGAATTCTGCAAATGGCTGACGCGCGAGATCGGTGTCGCCGCGGTGCCGCTGTCGGCCTTCTACGAAGGCGGCTTCGAGCAGGGCATCGCGCGCCTGTGCTTCGCCAAGCGCGACGCGACGCTGGACCAGGCGCTGCAACGGCTGGCCGGAATCTGAGCGAGTACCCGGAGTTCAGCGCGACGACGGCTCGTGGCGAAAGATCGAGGGCGTGTCTTCGGGCTGGCTCAGGTCGAGGTCGACCGGCGAGGTCGCCCGGTCTTCCGAGGAGTCGAACACCGGCTCGACCTCGGAGCCGAAATAGGGGTGCGGCGAGGTCGAGCTGAACTCGCCGCCATCGGCCAGCGGCAGCAGCAGGTCGACCGAGCTCGTGTCCACGGCTTCGCGGTCGAGCAGGTCGCGCGCGATCGAGTACAGGAACAGCACCTCGCGGTAGGCCGGCAGGTCGAACAGCTCGCCGCGTGACTTCCTGAACAGCAAGGCCTCGAGCTCGGCCATCGCGTCCAGCGGGCGCGCCCACACCTGCTGCAGGCGCGGGATCACGCTCGGGTAGTCGTCGAGCGCGAGGCCGTGCTGCAGGTCGACTTCCCATGCCGGCGCGTAGGCGTTGAAGCGATGGTTGAAGCGCGCGCGCATGCGCTCGTAGGCTTCGCGCTCGTTGCGCCGGCGATAGATCTCGAGCAGCTTCAGATAGGGCAGCGGACTGCTGCCGCCGGTGCTTCGAACATGCTCGATGAGGAGGTCGATCGCGGCCTCGTCCTGGCCGAGCACGATGAAGAACTCGGCCTGCTGCTCGAGGTCGAGCAACTCCTCGATCGTCACGTCGCGGCTGCTGGCACCGCGCGGCGGCAGCACATCGGTGTGCTCGACCACCGACTCCAGCGGCAGTTCAGGCACCGCAAGCGGCGCCGCCGGCGGCCAGGCCGGCGCCTGAGCCGGCAACGGCGCCGCGGCCTGCACGGCCTGCGCCGCGGCCGAATCCCGCAAGGCAAGGGGACTGGCGCGGCGCGACCCGGACGCTTCGCCCTGCGCCGCGTCGGTCGCGTCGGCCGCGTCGGCCGCGAGCTGCCAGCTGCGCCGGCGTTCGTCCTGGAGCCGGCTCAGGCGCCAGCCGAGCCAGCCCGAGAGCAGCGCGAGCGCGCCGAAGGCCAGCAGCAAAGGCATCGTGAATCGGCTGCGGCTTTCGGCCGCGACGAGGCGGTCGTGCATCGCCGCCACCGCCTTCAGGCTGGTGGCCTGGTCGGCGCGCAGCTGTTCCACCGTGCGCTCGAGTGCGGCCAGCCGCTCCTGCGAAGCCGAGGCGGCAGAGGCCGCCTCCCGGGCCGCGCTCGCGGCTTCGGCAACGGCCTGCAGCGCCTGTTCGACGGCCACATCGGCCGCTGACGCGGGCCGTCCGGCGGGCGCCACCAGCGCTTCGGCGGGATCCAGGCGCAACCGGGGCGTGCCCTCGCCTGCGCGCATGGACGCGGGCCGCGGAGGCTGGGCGCGCACCGGCGCATGCGCACGCGGCGCCGCCGTCCGGGTCCGGGGCGGGCGGTGGCGCAGCGGGCCTTGCGCCCTGGAGCGAGCCGTGGCGGCCGTCCGAGCCGGGGCGGTTGCCGGCCTGGGCTCGACCGGCGCGTAGGCATACCGGGCCGCCGCCGGGGCCCCTGTCCCTTGGGCGGCCCTGCCCGAGCCGAGGTCGCGCGAAGCGGAAGGCTCGAGGGGACCCGGACCGGTGCGAGCACCCGCGAACCCAGCCTGGTCGACCAGGGGCGGCAAGGCCGCGACCCGCGTGGCGGAGGGCGGGTCGGCGAAAAGGACGAAGCGGCGCGACAGGTGCGGCGGACAGCCGATGGCCAGGCTCACCGTGACCACCGGCTCGTTCACCGGCAGCGTCGTGGCGACGCGAACGCGCAAGGCACGTGGGCCGACGATCGCCTCCGTCCGGAATTCGGCAGGAGTGAGTCTGCGGTCCCCGAGCGCGACCTCGGAGGCCACGCATCCCGGTGCGATGCTGTCGCCCGGATCCAGCCGCAGCGACGCCTTGAAATCGAGCGCCTGCCCGAGCACGGCACTCTGCGGGGCCGGATTCCAGCCCAGGGCGAGCGACCCGCGCGCGGCCGTCAACGCGGCCAGGACAAACATCGAGCACGCGAGGTGCCGCTTCTTCTGCATGCGGGGGACAATCGTTGCGGAGCGACTCGCAGCCCACTCTAACACGGCCCTCAGGCGGTCTCGCGGGCCGCTCGTGGGGGGCGTCTGGCAGCATGACACAATGTCTGCGCCCTGACCGGAACGAATTCACGCTTGGCCGATCCCGCCATGATTTCACAGATGCTCGTCGAGCGCCGCGGCCCCACCCTGGTGCTCACGCTGTCCGATCCTGCGACCCGCAATTCGCTCTCGCCCCAGGCCTTGGCCACCGGCATCGACGCCCTCGCGGCGGCGGGCGCCGACACGGCCCTGCGCGGGGTCGTGCTGCGCGGCGAAGGCGGCCATTTCTGCGCCGGCGGCAACGTGCGGCGGCTCGCCGCGACGCGGCAGATCGGGCCCGACGAGCAGATCGCTTCGATGGCCCGATTCCACGGCTTCGTCGACGCCCTGCGCCGCCACCCCTTGCCGGTAATCGCAGCCGTCGAAGGCTTTGCCGCCGGCGGCGGCGCCGCGCTGGCGCTGGCCTGCGACCTCGTCGTCGCGGCCGAGGACGCGCAGTTCGTTCTCTCCTACGGCCGCATCGGCCTGTCGCCCGACGGCGGCAGCAGCTGGCACCTGGCGCGCCTGCTGCCGCGCGGCCTCGCGCTGCAGATGATGTGGCTGCCCGAGCCGATGTCGGCGCGCGAGTGGCAGCGCCTGGGCCTGGTGCAGCAGCTCTGCCCCAGCGGCCAGGCGCTGGACGCCGCGCTGGCGCTGGCCGAGCGCCTGGCGGCCATGGCGCCGAATGCGATCGCGAGCGCCAAGGCCCTGGTCGAGGCCGCACCGGGTCGTGCGCTGCCCGAGCAGCTGGATGCCGAGCGCGACCATTTCGTGCGCAACCTCTTCCACCGCAACGGCGGCGAAGGGCTGCAGGCCTTTCTCGACAAGCGTCCACCGCGCTACGAGTCGTAGCCCGGCAGATGGCGGTCGAGCCGCCGCAGCAGGCCGGGCCAGGCGAGGTGGGCGCCGAGGCCGCGCGTGACCTGCGCCGCCTGGGCGCGCGCGGTCGCGATGATGCCGGGCGCCACCGGCACGAGTTCACCGCCGCCGGCCTGGGCCCGCACCTGGATCGTGCAGACGGTCTCGAACAGGTACATCGACAGGAAGGCATCGGCGATGCTCGGCCCCACCGTGAGCAGGCCGTGGTTGCGCAGCATCAGGAAGTTGTTCGCGCCGAGGTCGCGCACGAGGCGCGGCTTCTCATCGTCGCGCAGCGCCACGCCTTCGTAGTCGTGATAGCCGAGGCTGCCGAGCACGAAGATCGATTGCTGCGACAGCGGCAGCACCCCGCCCTTCTGGGCCGAGACCGCGATGCCGTTCGGCGAATGCACGTGCAGCACGCAGCCGGCATCGGGGCGCGCGGCGTGGACCGCGCTGTGGATGACGAAGCCCGCCGGGTTGACCTCGAAGGCCGAGTCGTCGAGCTTGTTGCCGCGGGCGTCGATGCGCACCAGGCTCGAGGCGTTGATCTCGTCGAACATCAGCCCGTAGGGGTTGATCAGGAACTGGTCCTCGGTGCCGGGCAGGCGTGCGCTGATGTGGGTGAAGACGAGGTCGTCCCAGCGGAACAGCGCCACGAGCCGGTAGGCCGCGGCGAGGTCGACCCGAAGCTGCCACTCCTCGGGGCTTACCGATTCGCGGACGTTCGGAATGCATAAGGCATGGGCGGGCATGGGGAGACTCCTGCGGCGGCGGTGGACAACAATGCAATCCTCGCCCTCCTGTCGCGCCAGAGACAAGTCATGAATACCCCGGTTCTTACAATCGAAGAGCGACACAACATCGAGGCCGGCGCGTGGTTTGCCAAACTCTCCCCAACGCTGCGCAATGCCATCCTCGAGCGCGCCCGAGTGCGCCGGCTCGCCGACGGCGCACCGCTGGCGGCGCGCGGCGGCCAGGCCGAGGAGTGGTGCGGCGTGGCGCGCGGCGCGATCCGCATCAGCTCGGTCAGCCTCTCGGGCAAGCAGGTGACGCTGACCTACGCCGAGCCCGGCGTCTGGTTCGGCGACATCGCGCTCTTCGACGGACTGCCCCGCACCCACGATGCCGACGCCCATGGCGAGACCACGCTGCTGGTCGTGCGCAAGCCCGATTTCAAGGCCTTGCTCGACCAGCACGTGGAGCTGTACGAGGCCTTGCTGCGCCTGAACTGCCGGCGCCTGCGCCTGATGTTCGACCACTTCGAGGACCTGAATACGCGCCCGTTGCAGGCGCGCCTGGCGCGGCAGTTGCTGCTGCTGGCCAAGAGCTACGGCATCGCGCAGGGCGAGGAGATCCGCATCGGCCTGGCGCTCGCGCAGGAAGACCTGGCGCAGATGCTGGGCGCGTCGCGCCAGCGCGTGAACCAGGAACTGAAGGCCTTCGAGCGCGACGGTGTGCTGCGCGTCGAGCCGACCCGGCTGGTGGTGCTCTCGCGCGACAAGCTGCTCGCGGCCGCGGAACGCTGACCCGGCCCTGATTGGAGGACCCACGATGGAACAGTTCACCGGCACCCGCCCCGTCTCCGCCAGCCACGCCTTCGACGCCGCCGCGCTCGAAGCCTGGCTCCAGCGCGAGTTGCCCGGCTTCGCCGGCCCGCTCGAGATCGAGCAGTTCAAGGGCGGGCAGTCCAACCCCACCTACAAGCTCGTGACGCCGGGGCGCAGCTACGTCATGCGCAGCAAGCCCGGCCCGGTGGCCAAGCTGCTGCCCTCGGCGCACGCCATCGAGCGCGAGTTCCGCGTCATGAAGGCGCTCGCCGGCACCGGTGTGCCGGTGGCGCAGATGCACGTGCTGTGCGAGGACGAGTCCGTCATCGGCCGCGCCTTCTACGTGATGGAGTTCGTGCAGGGCCGCGTGCTGTGGGACCAGACCCTGCCCGGCATGAGCCCGGCCGAGCGCGGCGCGATCTACGACGAGATGAACCGCGTCATCGCGGCGCTGCACACGGTCGATGTGCAGGCCGCCGGGCTTTCTGGCTACGGCAAGCCGGGCAACTATTTCGAGCGCCAGATCGGCCGCTGGAGCAAGCAGTACGTGGCCTCCATCACCCAGCCCATCCCCGAGATGGACCAGTTGATGGCCTGGCTGCCCGCCAACATCCCGGCCGCCGCACGTGACGAGCGCATGGTGTCGATCGTGCACGGCGACTACCGGCTCGACAACCTGATGTTCCACCCCACCGAGCCACGGGTCATGGCCGTGCTCGACTGGGAGCTCTCCACACTGGGCCACCCGCTGGCCGACTTCAGCTACCACTGCATGGCCTGGCACATCCCGCCGGGATCCTTCCGAGGCATTGGTGGCCTGGATGTCCAGAGCCTGGGCATCCCCACGGAAGACGAATACATCCGCCTCTACTGCGAGCGGACAGGTCTCACCACCCCCGAGGCACTCAAGGCCGACTGGAACTTCTATCTGGCCTACAACATGTTCCGCATCGCCGCCATTCTGCAAGGCATTGCCAAACGCGT
>JAGWTS010000146.1 GCA_028868875.1 Burkholderiales bacterium
CGCGCGCGCTGCTGCCCAGGCGTTCGAGCCAGGCCGGCTGGCGCCCGGTCCAAACCAGCCACAGCCCGAGCGCCAGGGCCGCCAGATGCGCCATCATCCAGAACGGCTGTAGCGCCGGACTGAGCGCGGCGAGGCGCGACAAGCTGCCGACACTCGCCGCCGCCACCGCCCCGGCCAGGCCGTAGCCGCCGACCCGCGCGAGCTGGAACAGCCACTGCCCCGCCCTGCCCCCACGCGCCGTGACGGCCGCGCAAGCGGCCCCGCACATCGCCGCGCAGTGAGGCGTTCCGGCGAGCCCGAGCAAGGCCGCGCTGCCGATCAGCGCCGCGTTCACCGCACTGCCCGGAACTGCGCGCTGCCGCAATGACGATCGCGCACCTCGACCCAAGCAGACGCCGCGGATCCGGCTCGGCCGGTCCGCTGGCGTCGCCCCCCCGCGGGGGGGGAGCGCCGAAGGCGCTTCGGGGGGGTCAAATGATCTTCGAGAAGCGCTCGCGCACCTGGTCCGCGCGCAGATAGCGGTCGAACACCATCGCCACGCCGCGCACGTAGAACCAGCCGCTGGGGGTGACCTGGATCGCCTCGTCGCTGATCTCGACGAGCCCGCCTTCGACCAGCGGCTGCAGCGATTCGAGTTCGGAGGCGAAGTACTCGTGCATCTTGATGAGGTGGGCCAGTTCGATCGACTCGAACTCTACGCGCCCCTGGCACATCAAGGCCATGATCACCGCGCGCCGCACCAGGTCGTCGCGCGTCAGCGCCATTCCGCGTACCACCGCGAAGTTGCCCTGGCGCAAGGCATCGTAGTACTCGGGCAGGGTCTTCGCGTTCTGGCTGTAGGTGGCCCCCATGCGGCCGATCGACGAGACGCCCAGCGCGACCAGATCGGCGTCGGGCTGGGTGCTGTAGCCCTGGAAATTGCGGTGCAGCCGGCCCTGGCGCTTGGCCACCGCGAGCGCATCGTTGGGCAGCGCGAAATGGTCCATCCCGATGTAGACGTAGCCGGCGTCGATGAGCGCCGAGATCGCATTGCCCAGCATGCGCACGCGCTGCTCGGGCAGCGGCAGGTCGCTGCGCTCGATCCTGCGCTGCGGCTTGAAGCGCTGCGGCAGGTGGGCATAGGCGTACATCGCGATCCGGTCCGGCCGCAATTCGGCGATCTGGGCGATCGTGCGCTCGAAGGATTCCGGCGTCTGCCGCGGCAGACCGTAGATCAGGTCGGCGTTGATCGATTCGAAACCGAGCGCGCGCGCCTGCAGCATCAGCTCGCGCACGCTGTCGTGCGACTGGACCCGGTGCACCGCCTTCTGCACGTCGGGGTCGAAGTCCTGGACGCCGAAGCTCACGCGGTTGAATCCGAGGCCGGCGATGCGCGCCAGGCGCTCGGGCGAGGCGGTGCGCGGATCGACCTCGATCGAGATCTCGGCGCCGGCGACGATCTTGAAGCTGCGCCGCAGGTCCTGCATCAAGGCGCCGAGCTCTTCGTCGCTGAGAAAGGTGGGCGACCCGCCCCCCAGGTGCACTTGCGAGACGGCCTGGTGGCGGCCGAGCACGGCGGCGTGCAAATCCATCTCGATCGCGAGCGCGTCCAGGTATTCTCGGCTACGCTCGTGATGCCGGGTGATCACCTTGTTGCATGCGCAGTAGTAGCAGACCGATTCGCAGAACGGCACGTGGACGTACACCGAAAGCGGCGTCGTCCCCCCCACCATCGCGCCCTGGGCCCGCTGTTGCAGCGCCTGCGCGTATTCGGCGGCCCCGAACGCCTCGACCATGCGGTCGGCCGTCGGATAGGATGTGTAACGGGGGCCGGGGACATCGAGCCGGCGCAACAGACTTTCGGGGAGAACGCTCATGGGAACGACTGTGCCAAAAGAGCAAGGGTTCGGGTTGACATGTCTCAAAAGCGCGGCAGAGAAGGCATCAGGGTGGACCCGCATGCGGGCGGGGGCCCGATGATGAGCGACAATCCGGTCAAGATGGAAGTACCCAGTCAAGGCATCCGGCTGGAGCCGTTCAAGGTCGCCTGCTCCAACTGCAATCTGCGTGAGCTGTGCCTGCCAGTCGGCATGTCGCGCGACCAGCTCGAACGGCTCGACACGATGGTCGCGACGCGCCGCACCGTGGCCCGCGGCGACACGCTGTTCCGCGTCGGCGATGCCTTCTCCTCCCTTTACGCCGTGCGCACCGGCTTCTTCAAGTCCTGCGTCTCGTCCGAGGACGGGCGCGACCAGGTCACGGGCTTCCAGATGGCGGGCGAACTGCTCGGCCTGGACGGCATCGGCAGCGAGCGTCACACCTGCGATTCGATCGCGCTCGAGGATTCGCAGGTCTGCGTCATCCCCTACCAGGACCTCGAGACGCTGTCGCGCGAATTCAGCGACCTGCAACGCCAGTTCCACCGCATCATGAGCCGCGAGATCGTGCGCGACCACGGCGTCATGCTGCTGCTGGGCAGCATGCGCGCCGAAGAGCGGCTGGCCGCCTTCCTGGTCAACCTGACGCAACGCCTGAAGACGCGCGGCTTCTCCGAAAGTGCGCTCATCCTGCGCATGACGCGCGAGGAGATCGGCAGCTACCTCGGCCTGAAGCTCGAGACCGTGAGCCGCACCTTCTCGAAGTTCCAGGACGACGGCCTGCTCGAGGTCAAGCAGCGCCACATCCGGATCCTCGACGCCGCCGGGCTGCAAAGCCTGGTCAACGGCACGCCCTGCTGAGCGCCTCTCGGCCGGGCTGCGCCCAGCCCGGCCCAGGTGGGGGTCAGGCAACGTGGCCCAACCCGATTTGCTTGCGAGCCGGCGCGGCTAGCGGAAGCTTCGGCTGTTGATCTCGCTTGCGCTCGCGCCCAGGAGCTGCGTGATGCCGCCCGCGATCGCGATCACGACCCAGAAGACGAAGAACGCCAGGGTGTAGATCGCGCTCGGCTCGAGTTCGAGCGGGGCGCCGCCGAACCAGTGCAACTGGCCCGGGTCGACGAGCGAGAACACCAGCATTTCGAGGATGCCGGCCATCAGGAAGGCCGGCCAGCCCACGATCATGGCCCGGTTGAGCGCCCGCTTCATCGCCGCTGCGCCTTCAGCGCTGGGTCGTTCCGGTGCCGGCCGCGGTGTCGAGCACCACGTCGGCATCGCGGTAGGCCACGACGACCATGGCCAGGGCGGCGACGACGACGATCGCCGGGCCGCCGACGACGAGCCAGACGATCGGGAAGCGCCACCAGGGTGCGTTGTCCGGGATCTTGGAAGCTTTTTTCATGATGCGGCTCTTGCAGGTGCGGTTCATCGCGGAACGATGAAGGTGGACTTCTCTTCATCGGCATCGGGGGTCTCCCCCAGGCGCTCGACGCGGAATCGTATCGGATGGACGCCGGGGCCTGCGCTCGCGGCGCTGGCGTGCGGGATGCGCGCGACCACGGTCTGCCATTGCGCCTCGGCCGGCAGGACCTCGAGGTCCTGCGCCCCGACGAGCGCGATGTCGGGCAGGCCCGCCACGCCGATGCGGTAGCGCTGCGGCTGTTCGGTGGTGTTCATGACCTGGATCCGGAACACGTTCTCGATCTGGCCGTTCTCGACCTCGCGCGCCAGCGTCGCGCGGTCGCGCACGATGTCGACCCGGAACGGGCTGCGCAACCACAGGCTGGTGCCGAGGGCGCCGACGATGAGCACGAGCACGGCGGTGTAGATCAGCACGCGCGGGCGGAACACGCGCTGCCACATCTGGGCCCGGCTGAGCTTTTGGTCCTGGCCATGCTGGGTGACGTAGCGCACGAGGCCGCGCGGGTAGTGCATCTTGTCCATCACGCCGTCGCAGACGTCGATGCAGGCGGCGCAGCCGATGCACTCGTACTGCAGCCCCTTGCGGATGTCGATGCCGGTGGGGCAGACCTGCACGCACAGCCCGCAGTCGATGCAGTCGCCCAGGCCCTGGCTGCGCGCGTCGATCTTGCGCGAACGCGTGCCGCGCGGGTCGCCGCGCTCGGCGTCGTAGCTGATGATGAGCGTGTCCTTGTCGAACATCGCGCTCTGGAAGCGCGCGTACGGGCACATGTACTTGCAGACCTGCTCGCGCATGTAGCCGGCGTTGCCGTAGGTGGCGAAGCCGTAGAACAGGACCCAGAACCATTGCCAGGGCCCGAGCGCGAACTGCATCAGGTCGGGCACGAGTTGGCGGATCGGCGAGAAGTAGCCGACGAAGCTGATGCCGGTCCACAGCGAGAACGCGACCCACGCCGCCTGCTTGGCCGCCTTGCGCCAGACGCGGTTGAAGGTCCAGGGGCCGGCATCGAGCTTGATGCGCGCCATCCGGTCGCCTTCGAAGCGGTGCTCGATCCACAGGAAGATCTCGGTGTAGACCGTCTGCGGGCAGGCGTAGCCGCACCACAGGCGGCCCGCCACCGCGGTGAACAGGAACAGCGAATAGGCCGAGACGATGAGGATCCCGGTCAGGTAGATGAAGTCCTGCGGATACAGGACGAGGCCGAAGATGTAGAAGCGCCGCGCCGCGAGGTCGAACAGCACCGCCGGCCGGTTGCCCCATTGCAGCCAGGGCAGGCCGTAGAACACGATCTGGGTGGCCCAGACCAGCACCCAGCGCCAGGCGGCGAACCACCCGCTGACGGCGCGCGGGTGGATCTTCTTGGTCTTGGCGTAGAGCGAGACGACCGCGACCGCGGCGTCGTCGCCCCCCGACTCGGGCGCCGACGAGGGCGCCGCGCTCATTGGGCGGCCGTCCCCGCCTTGCCTTCGAGGCTGTAGACGTAGGCCGCGAGCACGTGGATCTGCTCGGGGCTCAGGCGGTCCTTGTGCGCCGGCATCACGTTCGTGCGGCCGTTCGTGATCTGGTAGACGATGGCATCCTCGCCCCAGCCCCAGAGCCAGTAGTTGTCGGTGAGGTTGGGCGCGCCGATCGTCTTGTTGCCCTTGCCGTCGGCGCCGTGGCAGGCGGCGCAGACGCCGAACTTGGCCTTGCCCAGTTCCGCTGCCACGTTGTTGTGCGGGCTGCCCGAGAGGCTCAGAACGTAGTTGGCCACGTTCTTCACGTCCTGGGGGCTGCCGAGCGCGGCGGCCATCGGGGGCATCATGCCGGTGCGGCCGTTGGTGATGGTCGCTTCGATCGACTCGGGCGTGTCCGTCGCCAGCCGCGACGCGGCCGGCTCGGTCAGGTTCGGAAACCCCTTGCTGCCGCGCGCGTCGGAGCCGTGGCAGCCGGCGCAGGTGTTGGCGAAGAGGCGCTCGCCGATCGCCATCGCCGCCGGATCCTTGATCAGTTCCTGGGCCGGCATCGACACGTACTTGGCATAGACCGGCGCCATCTGCGCACGCGCGCGCTCGACCTCGGCGGTGTACTGGCCGTGGCTGGTCCAGTCCAGCGTGCCCTTGCGCGTGCCCAGCCCCGGATACAGCGTGAGGTAGATCGCGGCGAACGCCACCGTGATCACGAACAGCCCCATCCACCAGCGCGGCAGCGGGTTGTTGAGCTCGCGCAGGTCCTCGTCCCAGACATGGCCGGTGCTGTTGTCCGAGGCCATGACCTGGCGCTTGCTGGCGATCGCGAGCAGCACCAGGCACAGGATCAGTCCGAGGATGGTCACGCCGCCCACATAGAACGACCAGCCCGGGCTGGTGAAGTCGCTCATTTCGTTTCTCCGTCGTTGTCGAGGAAGGGCAGGTTCGCCGCCTCGTCGAAGCCGGCCTTGCGCTGGCGCGCCCAGGTCCAGGCGATGATGCCCATGAAGACCAGAAAGCTCACCACGGTCACGGCGTTGCGAAGGTCCTGAAGGTCCATGGCGCGCTCCTTACTTGACCGAGGTGCCGAGCACCTGGAGATAGGCGATCAGCGCGTCGAGCTCGGTCTTGCCCTTGACCGCGTCGGCCGCGCCGGCGATGTCGGCGTCGGTGTAGGGCACGCCGACGATGCGCAGCGCCTTCATGCGCGGGGCCATGCCGGCGGGGTCGACCATGGCGTTCTCGAGCCAGGGGTAGGCCGGCATGATCGATTCCGGCACCAGATCCCGCGGGTTGTTCATGTGGATGCGGTGCCACTGGTCGCTGTACTTGCCGCCCACACGCGCCAGGTCCGGGCCGGTGCGCTTGCTGCCCCACTGGAACGGGTGGTCGTAGACGAACTCGCCGGCCAGCGAGTAGTGGCCGTAGCGCAGGGTCTCGGCGCGCAGCGGACGGATCATCTGCGAATGGCAGTTGTAGCAACCCTCGCGCTGATAGATGTCGCGCCCGGCGAGCTGCAGCGCGGTGTAGGGCTTCAGGCCCGGCACCGGCTCGGTCGTCGAGCGCTGGAAGAACAGCGGAACGATCTCGACCAGCCCGCCGACGGCGACCGTCAGCAGGATCAGGACGATGAGCAGGAAGTTGTTGGTTTCGATGCGCGCGTGACCAGCCGCGGCAGTGCCTTGTTGGGCCATGGTGTGAGGCTCCTTGTGGCGCGCTAGGCGTGGGCGGCGACGAGCGGGATCGGCGCGGCATGGACGCGGCCCGTGCGCACCGTCATCACCGTGTTCCAGCCCATGATCACCATGCCGCTCAGGTAGAGCAGGCCGCCGAGCAGGCGGATGATGAAGAACGGATGCGCCGCCTTCACGCTTTCGACGAAGGTGTAGACGAGCGTGCCGTCGGGGTTGACCGCGCGCCACATCAGGCCTTCCATCACGCCGGCGATCCACATCGAGGCGATGTAGAGCACGATGCCGATGGTGGCGATCCAGAAGTGCAGCTCGATCGCGCGCTTGCTGTACATCTCGGTCTTGCCGTACATGCGCGGGATCAAGTGGTACAGCGCGCCCATCGAGACCAGGCCGACCCAGCCCAGGGCGCCGCTGTGGACGTGGCCGATGGTCCAGTCGGTGTAGTGCGACAAGGCATTGACGGTCTTGATCGACATCATCGGCCCTTCGAAGGTCGACATGCCGTAGAACGACAGCGAGACGATCAGGAACTTCAGGATCGGGTCATCGCGCAGTTTGTGCCAGGCGCCCGAGAGCGTCATGATGCCGTTGATCATGCCGCCCCAGCTCGGCGCCAGCAGCACGAGCGAGAAGATCATGCCGATCGACTGCACCCAGTCGGGCAGCGCGGTGTAGTGCAAGTGGTGGGGGCCGGCCCACATGTAGGTGAAGATCAGGGCCCAGAAGTGCACGATCGAGAGCCGGTAGCTGTAGACCGGGCGCCCGGCCTGCTTCGGGATGTAGTAGTACATCATCCCGAGGAAGCCGGCGGTGAGGAAGAAGCCCACCGCGTTGTGGCCGTACCACCACTGGATCATCGCGTCCTGGACGCCGGCGTAGGCCGAGTAGCTCTTCCACAGCGTGACCGGGATCTCGACGCTGTTGACGATGTGCAGCAGCGCCACGGCGATGATGAAGGCGCCGAAGAACCAGTTCGCGACGTAGATGTGGCGCACCTTGCGGATGCCGATGGTGCCGAAGAAGACGACGGCGTAGGCGACCCAGACGATGGCGATCAGGATGTCGATCGGCCACTCGAGCTCGGCGTATTCCTTGCTCGTGTTGATGCCCAGCGGCAGCGTGATCGCCGCCGAGAGGATCACCAGCTGCCAGCCCCAGAAGACGAACATCGCCAGCCTGGGCATGAACAGCCGGGTCTGGCCGGTGCGCTGGACCACGTGGAACGAGGTCGCCATCAGGGCACAGCCGCCGAAGGCGAAGATCACCGCGTTGGTGTGCAGCGGACGCAGGCGCCCGAAGCTGAGGTACGGGATGCCGAAGTTCAGCTCCGGCCAGGCGAGCTGGGCCGCGATGAAGACGCCCACGAACATGCCCACGATGCCCCACAACACCGAGGCGAGGGCAAGCCAGCGGACCGGCTTGTCGTCGTAAACCGCGGCGACTGCTGCGGCTGGGTTGGCCATAGTTGTTCTCCTCATGAGATATATGAAAGGCAATGCTGGAACTATTCTTCCGGTAGACGACTCTGGGCCGGTTGATCGTCGTCAAGGATTCGCCGGCCTTCGGCGTCCAGATCCTCGAATTGCCCGCCGGCCACGGCCCAGCCGAAGACACCGATGATGCTGAGCACGACGAGCGCCGAGAACGGAACGAGGAAGTACAGGATATCCAAGGTGCGGAGCCTTCAGCGTCCGGCGCGCAAGGCGTTGAGGACGACGAACATCGAACTGCAGGCCATGCCCAGGCCGGCGCCCCAGGGCGGCAGCCAGCCGGCGACGGCCAGCGGAATGCAGGCCGCGTTGTAGAGCGCGGCCCAGACGAGGTTCTGGCGCACGATGGCCAGCGCGCGATGGGCGCGGATGCTCGCGAGCAGCAGGTCGAGCGGTCGGTTCGAGACCACGACCATGTCGGCCTGATTGCGCGTCACGAGGGCGCCCTGCCCCATCGCGATCGAGACGTCGGCGCGCGCCAGGACCGGCGCGTCGTTGATACCGTCGCCGACCATGCCCACGGTCTCGCCGCGCGCCTGGGCGCGCGCGATGGCCTCGAGCTTGTCCTCGGGCGAGGCGCCGCCGATCACGTCGTCGAGCCCCAAGCGCGAGGCCAGGCGCTGCGAGCGCTCCAGCGTGTCGCCCGACAGCAGCGTGATGCGCACGCCGCGGGCGCGCAGGGCCGACACCGCCTCCAGCGCGCCGGGCCGCAGGCCTTCCTCGAAAGCGAAACCCGCCACCGGCCGGCCGGCCCGGGCGAGCCAGACCTGAACCTCGTTGCGCGGCACCGCACCGGTGAAGCCGGCGCTGCCCAGGCGCCATTCGACGCCCTCTTCGTCGAGCGCGCGCACGCCGCGGCCCGGGGTCTCGCCGATCTCGCGCCAGTCGTGCACGGCCGCGGGCAGCGAGGCGACCAGCGCCTGCGACAGCGGATGGCGCGACCAGCCCGCGAGCGAGGCCGCGCGGCCGCCGACGTCGATGCCGGGCTCGACCTCGAACATCCCGCTCAGCACCGGCAAATCCTCCGTCAGCGTGCCGGTCTTGTCGAAGAACAGGTGGCGCGTGTGCGCCAGTGCTTCGAGCGCGTCCAGCCGTTGCACGAGCATGCCGCGGCGCGCCATCCCGGCGGCCGCGGCCACCAGGGTCGCCGGCGCGGCGAGCGAGAGGGCACAGGGGCAGGTGACGATGAGCACGGCCACCCCGACCGCGACCGCGCGGTCCGGGTCGACAAGGCTCCAGCCGGCGGCGGCGGCGGCGGCGAGCAGCAGCACGCCGAGCAGGAAGGGGCCGGCCCAGCGGTCGGCCACGCGCGCGAGCGCCGGGCGCTGCGACAGCGCGCCGCGCATCAGCGCCACGATGGCTTCGTAGCGCGTGTCGGCGCCGGCGCGCTCGACCTCGAACAGCACCGGCGCACCCACGTTCAGGCTGCCGCCGACGACGGCCGCGCCTTCGGGCTTGTCGACCGGCGCCGATTCGCCGCTCAACAAGGCCTCGTCGGCCTGGGTCCGGCCTTCGAGCAGATGGCCGTCGGCGGCGAAGGCCTCGCCGACGCCGACCCGCACCCGGTCGCCCGGACGCAGCTGATCGATGCCGACCTGGCCCAGGCTGCCGTCCGGCGCAACGCGGCAGGCGGTCTCGGGCCGCTGCGAGAGGGTTCTCTCGAGCGCCTCGGCGGCACGGTGGCGGGCGCGCATCTCGACGAAGCGCCCCGCCAGCAGGAAGGCGACGAACATCGTCAGCGAATCGAAATAGACCTCGTGGCCGAACAGGCTGCCCGGCGCGAAAGTGGCGCCGGTGCTGGCGACGAAGGTGACGGCGACGCCGAGCGCGGCGGGCAGGTCCATCACGATGCGGCCGCGGCGCAGGCCCTGCCAGGCGGCGGCGAAGAACGGTCCGGCGGAGAAGCAGACCACGGGCAGCGAGAGCACCCAGCAGCCCCAATTCAACAACTGCCGCAGGTCGGGCGCGAGTTCGTTGCCGTGGGCGACGTACGACGGCGTCGCGAACATCATGACCTGCATCGCGCAGAAGGCCGCGACGAACAGGCGCCACAAGGAGCGGCGGAATTCGCTGCGGCGCATCGCCCGCGCCGGCGCCGCGGCGTCGGGGGCGGCGTCGTAGCCGGCGGCGCGGATGGCCTCGATCATCGCCGAGGGCCGGGTGCGCGCCGGATCCCACTGCACCGTGGCGCGCAGGGCCGCCGCGCTCACGCTCGCGCCGAGCACGCCGTCGACGCCGGTCAGCGCCTGCTCGATGAGGCCGGCGCAGGCGGCGCAATGCAGCCCTGCCAGTTGGAGCGAGGTTTCGGCGGTGGCGGTCACGGCAAGGCGGCTCGGGTGGGGGCGGGGCAAGCGACGCGGGATAATGTATCGAGTCGACATCGTCACACGAATGACTTACATCAACACGACAACCGCGCGAAAAATCGCTTCTTCCGCCCTGATCGCCTGCGCCGCGTTCGCCGCCTGCGCTCAGGACGCAGCGCAGCCGCGCCTGCCGACCCTGCCCCTGACGCTGGGCATGTACGTCATCCAGGCCGAGGTCGCGCAAACGCCCGAGGAGCAGGCCACGGGCATGATGTTCCGGCGCACGATGGGCGCCAGCGAAGGCATGCTGTTCGTCGACGAGCGTCCGGGCACGCGCTGCTTCTGGATGCATAACACGCTGATTCCACTGACCGCCGCATTCATTGCCGACGACGGCCGTATCGTCAACCTCGCCGACATGGCGCCGCAGACCGACGATTCGCATTGCTCGGCCGAACCGGTGCGTTTCGTGCTCGAGATGCCCCAGGGCTGGTTCGCCAAGCGCGGCTTCGCAGCCGGCGCCCGGCTCCGCGGCACGCCCTTCAAGCCCTGAAGGCGCGCCGCGGCGGCTCGCTTCAGCCGAAGTTGGCCGAGGCGAAGCCCCAGTTGGCCAGCTTGTCGAGGAAGGTCTCGACGAACTTCTGGCGCAGGTTGCGATAGTCGATGTAGTAGGCGTGCTCCCAGACGTCGACCGTGAGCAAGGCCTTGTCCGCGGTCGTGAGCGGCGTGCCCGCGGCGCCCATGTTGACGATGTCGACGCTGCCGTCGGGCTTCTTCACGAGCCAGGTCCAGCCCGAGCCGAAGTTGCCCACCGCCGACTTGACGAAGGCCTCGCGGAAGGCCGCGTACGAGCCCCACTTGGCGTTGATCGCGGCGCCGAGCGCGCCGCCGGGCTCGCCGCCGCCGGCCGGTTTCATGCAGTTCCAGAAGAAGGTGTGGTTCCAGATCTGGGCCGCGTTGTTGTAGATGCCGCCGCTGGCCTTGCGCACGATGTCCTCGAGCGCCATCGATTCGAACTCGGTGCCCTTTTGCAGGTTGTTCAGGTTCACGACATAGGCGTTGTGGTGCTTGCCGTAGTGGTACTCGAGCGTCTCGCGGCTGTACGACGGCGCCAGGGCATCGAGCTCGAACGGCAGGGCGGGAAGCTTGTGTTCCATAAATCGTTCCTCGTTTGGTAGGCAGGGGCTGGAGATTGTAGGCACGCCCCGCTTCATGCGAGGGGGGGCTGGTCTTGTACGCCGAGCACCTCGGCCTGGGCCCGGCCGTCGGCCCAGACCGCCGCCACGCGCTGGCCCGCAACGAGGCCGCGCACCGAGACCACGGCGCGCCCGGCCTCGTCTTCGATCCAGGCAAACCCCCGCTGCAGCACGCGCTGCGGATCGAGCGCGCCCAGGCGCCCGCCGGCGACCGCGAGCCGCGATTGCAGGCGCTGCAGCTGGCTCGCCAGCGCCTGCTCGAGCCGGCTGGCGCGCAACGAGGGCGCATCGCGACGGCGTTCGCGCTGCACCGCGAACGCGTTCTGCAGGCGCCGCCCGACCTCGTCCAGGCGCTGACTGCGCGCAGCGCGCTGGGCGAGGAGCGCCTGGCGCATGCGCTGGCGCAGGGCCTCGAGGTTGCGGTGCTGGACCGCGAGCTGGGTCGCAGGCCGGCCCAGGCGCAGCCCGAGCCGGTCCAGGCGCTGCGCCTGGCGTTCGAGCGTGCGCGCCAGCAGCGCCTGCAGGGCCGCGGCGCGGGCATCGAGCGCAGCGATCCACTCGTCGCGCGCGGGCGCCGCCAGCTCCGCGGCGGCCGTGGGCGTGGGCGCGCGCAGGTCGGCGGCGAGGTCGGCCAGCGTGACATCGGTTTCGTGGCCGACTCCGCAGACGACGGGAATGCGGCTCTGCGCCACGGCGCGCACGACGCGTTCGTCGTTGAAGGCCCACAGGTCCTCCAGCGAGCCGCCTCCGCGCACCAGCAGCAGGGTGTCGACCTCGGCGCGCAGGTTCGCGCTCGCGATCGCCGCGGCGAGCGCGCCCGGCGCATCGGCCCCCTGCACCGGGCTCGGGTAGACGACGACCCGCAGCTGCGGCGCGCGCCGTGCGAGGGCGGCCAGCACGTCGTGCAAGGCCGCGGCGGCGGGCGAGGTGACGACCCCCAGCGCAAGCGGCCAGCGCGCGAGCGGGCGCTTGCGCGAGGCTTCGAACAGGCCTTGCGCTTGGAGCTTCGCCTTCAGGCGCAGGAACTCCTCGTACAGCGTTCCGGCCCCGACGCGCTGAAGCGACTCGACCACCATCTGCAGCTCGCCGCGCGGCTCGTAGACGCCGAGGCGCCCGCGCAGCTCGACCTGCTGGCCGTCGGCCGGGGCGAAATCGACCAGCACCGCGGCGCGGCGGAACATCGCGCAGCGCAACAGCGCCGGCGCGCCCTGGGCATCCTTGAGCGAGAAGTAGCAATGGCCGCTGGCCGCACGCGTGAATCCCGAGAGTTCGCCGCGCACCGCAACCGCACCGAAGCGGGCCGCGATGGCGTCGGCGGTGGCCAGCAGCAGCGCCGCAACGGTCCAGGGCGCGCGCGCGCCTGCGCCCTCAACCATGGCGCGGCCGGCACGCCCCGCGACCCTGGAACTCCACAACAACCGGGATGCTGCCAGGGCGCGCCGTAGGACCTGTCATCGTCCCGTAAAAATCGTACAAGCCCTTGATTTTCATGAACAAAAAGCTGCTCAAAATTGAGGCAAACCAACTCCGGCCGAGGATTGGCGCGGGTTTGGCGAGAAATGCCGGGGCTTACCCACAAAGTTGTCCACAGATCGG
>JAGWTS010000524.1 GCA_028868875.1 Burkholderiales bacterium
TGCTGGCTCCAGACCAGTCGGTGAATCCGGTTCATGGGGGAGTCCTTCCTCAGAACGCGAAGCTGGCGTTGATCCAGATCCGGTTCCTGACCAGGCTGCCGTCGCTGTCGCGACCGGTCGGCGTGGCGATGGGGTTGCTGCCGTTGCGCCGGGCGAGGCCGGCCTTGACGACCACGCCGTGCGAGTTGCGGTATTCGATCGCGACGCCGCGCCCCGAGAGCGTGATGCGGTTGGACGCGACGAGCGGCCCGGTGCCGTCGGCGCGCTGGTTGTGTTCGAACTGAGCGACCTGGCCGCGGTCGACGAAGGCGCTCGCGAGCCAGTTCGGGCCGAGCTGCTTGCGCAGTTCGAGGTTGAGCATCCAGCCGCTGGCGCCGCCGGCCTCGCCGCTGGGGTAGGCGCGGACGCCGTTCATGCCGCCGAGGTACATCTTCTCGGCCGGGTCCAGGTTCTTCGAAGCCAGCTGGCCCCGGGCCGAGGCCATCAGCGAGAGGTCGGGGCGCAGCGTCTGCAGTCGGCTTGCAGCCCAGTGCAGCACGCTGTAGCCGCCCTGGGTGGCGGCGGTGCGGGCGTCGTTGGCGACGTAGCTGGCGGGCGAGGCGCCCAGGCTGAGATGGCCCAGGGACAGGCCCAGGCTGGCCTGGGTGGAGCCGCCACCGAAGCCATGGTCGAGGCGGCCGCCGCTCAGGCCGAGGTTGACGATGCCGGCGCTGGAGGCGTCGGCCAGCGCCAGGGCGTTCGGGTCGAGGCTGCTGTTCTCGTCGCGGACGTGGCGCTGGTCGTAGCCGAGATCGAGCGTGAGCGAAGCCATCGGCGTGCGCAGCAGCGGATATTCGAGCGCCGCGCCGATGACCTCGGTGTGGCCGCGCGGCGGCAGGCCCGCGCTCGTGTTCATCGCCGGCAGCACGCGGTAGGCGAGGGCGCTGGCATGGACCCCGCCGCGCCAGTCGGCGAGCGCGGCCAGCGGCAGCGGCGCGTTCGCCTCGGCGCCGAGGTACTGGCTGCCCTCGGTGGCGGCCAGGCCCAGGCTCAGGCGCTCGCCGCGATCGAAGATTGAATTGCCGATGACCTGGGCGTTGAACCGGGCCGCGCCGGTGGCGCGGTTGCCGCCGTTGTCGAACGCGATCTCGCTGCGCCGGCGCACGCCGCGGGCGAGGTGGACGAGGAGGTCGGTGCTGCCGGCCTCGCGGCCTGCCTGCAGGCTGCCGCTGACCACGACCCCGGGCAGTTCGCCCGCGATGAGCAGGCTGCGTTCGAGATGGCGCAGGTTCAGCGGCGCCCCCGCGGGCAGGTCGCTTTGCAGGATCCGCCTCACATAGGCGGCCAAGCGGGTGGAAACGGCACTGCTTTCCGGGGTGAAGACGATGCGCCCGAGGCGCGCCTCGACGAGCTCGATGCGGACCGCGCCGGCGCTCACGTCCTGCGCCGGCAGCCGGGCCTGGGCGAGCCAGCCGCGCTCGCGGTAGAGCTGTTCGAGGGCGGCCGTGGCGCGCCGCAGGTCGGCGAGCCCGGCGGGGCGGTCGAGCCAGGGTGCGAGGGCGGCCTGCAATTCGGGCGTTGAGAGCAGCCGGTTGCCGCGCAACTCGAAGCGGCGCACGGTGACACGGGCGCCGTCCTCGGCGGACGAGGCCGCGGGCAGCGGCGCCGGGGCGGTTTGCAGTCCAGGCGAGGGCTGGGAGCTCGGCGGCAGCAGTTCATGCCGGTCGCGCTCGGTCTGGCGCAGCAGGGCTCCCGCATCGGGGGGGCTGCCCTGGGCCAGGGCCGGCAGCGTGGCAAGCGCCATCAACGCTGCCGCAAGAGTCGATGGCCATCGCTTCACGAACGTTTCTCCTTGATTCGCACGACAAATGAAGCGCCCGCCGGCGCCGGGCGCAAGGCCCCATCGATGCCGCATCGATTTCAGAGAATTGTTCGGCGTCCCCGGCGCGCGGGATCGCTGGAAAAGGCCGGGGATCCCGCTGCTGTTCAATCTTGATCCGGATCGAACAGGACGCCCCGTCGGGCGCTGCGGTCGGGGCCGAACACCGGGATCGTGTGGTCGGTCACGTCGTGGGTCCGGCGGCTGCGGCCTTGCCAGCCGCCGCCCTCGCGCACCCGTTCGAACACGGCCACGAGCGTGGAGGGGGCGGACGGTGTCGATGCCGGGGTGGTGGCGCCGAGCAGCGGGTCGCCTGCGACGCGGGCCTGCGCCCGCATGCCCGCCATCGGCCTGCTGCCTCGACCTCGGCAAGAGACGTTGACTTCCTGTGCAGGCAGCCCCTGCGTCGAGCGCGGCGAGGCAGGAGGCCCGGACATGCGTTCTCCGGCCCGCGCTCGCGGGCGGCCGCTCGCTGCGATCCGTCATCACCGCATCAAGACCGGCGCCAGCGCGCCACCGACGAGGCGACCGCGAATGGGGCCTGCGCCCGCATGCCCGGGCCTCCCGCCGTTCCTCCGGTTGTGGCGTGCGGCGAAAAGCCGAAGACGACCTTCTGCGCGCACGGTTGCCGTTCCGTGGCGAACCACCCTAGGAGTCGCAGGACGGTGGCGGGCCTGTGGGCGCAGGCCCCATTCGCGGTCGCCTCGTCG
>JAGWTS010000525.1 GCA_028868875.1 Burkholderiales bacterium
CTCTCGCAGCGCTTCGGCGAGAACGTGCTCGACGCCACCGACCGCTTCGAGCTTTTCGTCGAGCCCTCCGAACTCGAAGGCGTTCCGGCCGACGTGCTCGAAGCCACGCGCGCCGCGGCCGCGCCCAAGGGCCACCCGGGCCACAAGCTGAGCCTGCGCGCCCCGGTCTACCTGCCGGTGATGGAGCACGCCCGCAACCGGCCCCTGCGCGAGCGCCTGTACCGGGCCAGCAACACACGCGCGAGCGAGTTCGGCCCGCCCGAGCTCGACAACGGCCCGCTGATGCGCGAGATCGTCGAGCTGCGCCAGGAAGAGGCGCGCCTGCTCGGCTACGCCAGTCACGCCGATGTCGCGCTCGTGCCCGAGATGGCCGAGTCGCCGCCGCGGGTGCTGGAGTTCGTGCGCGACCTCGCGCGCCGTGCCCGGCCCCACGCCGAACGCGACGCCGCCGAACTGGCCGATTTCGCTGCGCACGAACTCGGCCTGGGCGATCTCCAGGAATGGGACCGTCCCTATGCCAGCGAGCGCCTGCGCGAATCGCGCTACGCCTTCAGCAGCGAAGAGCTGAGGCGCTATTTCACCGAGCCGCGCGTGCTCGCCGGCCTGTTCGAGCTGGTGCGCACGCTGTTCGAGGTCGAGATCGTGCCGCGCCCGGCCTCGCTCTGGCACGAGAGCGTGCGCTGCTGGGAGCTGCGGCGCGAGGGGCGCGCGATCGCCGCTTTCACGCTCGATCCCTACGCCCGCCGCGGCAAGGAAGGCGGCGCCTGGATGGACAACGCGCGCCAGCGTTGGCTCCGCCCCGACAGCGGCAGCCTGCAGTTGCCGCTGGCGCACCTGGTGTGCAACTTCACCCCCGGCGTCGGCGGCGCGCCGGCGCTGCTCTCGCACGACGACCTGATCACGCTGTTCCACGAATTCGGCCACGGCCTGCACCACATGCTCACGCGGGTCGACGAGCGTGCCGTCTCCGGCATCGCCGGGGTCGAAGGCGATGCGACCGAGCTGCCGAGCCAGTTCATGGAGAACTTCTGCTGGCAATGGGAGGTGCTGTCGCGCCTGTCGGCGCATGGGGACAGCGGTGAGCCGCTGCCGCGCGCGCTGTTCGAGCGGCTCACCGCGGCGCGCAACTTCCAGAGCGGCATCGGCCTGCTGCGCCAATGCGAATACGCCCTCTTCGACATGCGGCTGCACCTCGAGGAAGGCGCGGCGGCGCGCATCGACGCCCTCGCCTGCGAGGTTCGCGCCGAGGTCGGCCTGGCACCCGCGCCGCCGTGGCGCCGCTTCCCCAATACCTTCACCCACCTCTTCGACGGCGGCTATTCGGCCGGCTATTACGGCTATGCCTGGGCCGAGGTGCTCTCGGCCGACGCCTTCTCGGCGTTCGAGGAAACCGGCCTCCTCGACGCGGCCACCGGGCGGCGCTTTCGAGAAGCGATTCTCGAAACCGGCGGCAGCCGGCCGGCGCTCGAGAACTTCAAAGCCTTCCGCGGCCGTGAACCTCGTCTCGACGCGTTGCTCCGCCACCGCGGAATGGCTTGAGCCGAGCCGGGATTGGGGCTAGATTCGCGGCCATGTTGAAAGCCCTGCCTGTCGTTTCCTGGCTCGCCGCCGGACTGCTGTGCCTGCCGCTGCCCGTTCTGGCCCAGTACAAGGTGGTCGCCCCGGACGGCCGCGTCACCTACACCGACCGCCCCCCAGCCGACGGCAGCGCCCGCGTCTCCTCGCTCGGGCGCGAAGGGGCGCTGCCCGGGACGGGCTCCCCGCTGCTGCCGCTCGAGCTGCGCCAGCCCGCGAGCCGCTACCCGGTCACGCTCTACACCACGGCCGACTGCCCACCCTGCGATGCCGGGCGCCAGTACCTGCAGCAGCGCGGCATCCCGTTCAGCGAGCGCAGCGTCTCGAACAACGACGACAGCGCCGCCCTGGAACGCCTGACCGGCGCGCGCACCGTGCCGACCTTGACGGTCGGATCGCAGGCCTTGCGCGGTCTGTCGCAGAACGACTGGGCCTCCTACCTCGATGCCGCGGGCTACCCGCGCGATTCGCACCTGCCGCCGAACTGGCAGCAGCCGCCGGCGACCCCGTTGGTGGCACGCGCCGCGCCGCGGCCGGCCACGCCGGACTCGGCGGCCGCCCCCGCGCCGCCGCCTCGGGCCGAGGTGCCGGCGGCACCCGAATCGAAGATCAGGTTCTGACCGCTCCGGGCACGTTGGACGGCGCAGGCGCAAGGGCGAGCGCGAGCCAGCCGAACACGCGCACCGGTTCGGCGCCGCTGCGCGTGGCAACGACTGCACCGCGCCGATCCTTGAGCGACGCCATGCTGGCGCCCGAGCCGAAGGTCGTCGCCGCGACGCAGGGCAAGGCGTTGCGTGAGGCAGCGCTGCTGCGGGTCGATGCCGCTGTCAACGGCACCGCACCGGCAACGCGCCCGACCGCGATCCACACCGGCCGCAGGTAGCCCAGGCGGTCGGCCAGGGGCCCGGCTGGGCGGCGCTTTGCCGCTGCGGCGCCGCGGCAGACCGCGTCAGCAGCCGGCCCGCGGCCCCAAGCCGCGCCGCCGAGCCGCA
>JAGWTS010000147.1 GCA_028868875.1 Burkholderiales bacterium
ATGGCGACAAGGCCGGCGGCAAGAAGGTCGAGGTGCTGATCAAGGACGACGCCACCGTGCCGGCGACGACGCGCCGCCTGGCGCAGGAGCTGGTCGTCAACGACAAGGTCGTCGCCCTGGCCGGTTTCGGCATCACGCCGGCGGCGATGGCGGTGGCGCCGATCGCCACCCAGAGCAAGACGCCGATGGTCGTGATGGCCGCCGCGACGTCGTCGATCACGGAAGCCTCGCCTTTCGTCGTGCGCACCAGCTTCACGCTGCCCCAGGCCTCGGTCGCGATCGCCGAATGGGCGGCCAAGAACAACATCCACAAGGTCGTCACCCTGGTGAGCGACTACGGCCCGGGCAACGACGCCGAGAAATTCTTCGTCAGCCAGTTCCAGCTCAACCGCGGCGTCGTCCTGGACAAGCTGCGCACGCCGCTGGCCAGCCCCGATTTCGCGCCGGTGCTGCAGAAGGTGCGCGACGACAAGCCCGACGCGCTTTTCGTCTTCCTGCCCTCGGGCCAGGGCGCGCAGTTCATGAAGCAGTTCGCCGAGCGCGGCCTGGACAAGGCCGGCATCAAGCTCATCGGCACCGGCGACATCACCGACGACGACCAGCTGAACGAGATGGGCGACGTGGCGCTGGGCGTGGTCACGGCGCACCACTATTCGGCCGCCCACCCGAGCGCGTTGAACAAGAAGTTCGTCGCCGATTTCGAGGCCGCCAACAAGTTCCGCCCCAACTTCATGGCCATCGGCGGCTACGACGGCATGCGCGTGATCTACAACGCGCTCAACGCCACCAAGGGCGGCAGCGGCCAGGCCCTGCTCGACGCGATGAAGGGCCAGATGTTCGAGAGTCCGCGCGGCCCGGTGTTGATCGACGCGCAGACGCGCGACATCGTCCAGGACATCTACATCCGCCGCGTCGAGAAGGTGGGCAACGAGCTGTACAACGTCGAGTTCGCGACCCAGAAGGCCGTGAAGGATCCGGGCAAGCTGAAGTAGGCGCGGGGCCCGGCCGATGCCCACGCTGCTCTTCGACGGCATCTCCTACGGGATGCTGCTGTTCGTGCTCTCGCTCGGCCTGGCCGTGACGATGGGCTTGATGAACTTCATCAACCTCGCGCACGGCGCCTTCGCGATGGCCGGGGGCTACGTGCTCGTCGTGCTGATGCACAGCGCCGGCTGGCCGTTCCTGGCCTGCCTGCCCGCGGCTTTCGTCGTCACCGCGCTGCTCGGTGCGGTCTTCGAAGGCACGCTGTACCGGCGCATGTACGGCAAGCCGCACCTCGACCAGGTGCTGTTCTCGATCGGCCTGACCTACATGGCGGTGGCCGGGGTCGACTATGTGATGGGCTCGCAGCAGCAGAACATCGAGCTGCCCGAGTACTTCAGCCAGCGTTTCGAGTTCGGCCACGGCGCGCTCAGGCTCGGCATGGGGTCGTACCGGCTGTTCATCATCGTGGCCTGCTTCGTGCTCGCCTTGCTGCTGCAGGCGCTGCTCACGCGCACCCGCTTCGGCAGCCGGCTGCGTGCCGCGGTCGACGACCCGCGCGTTGCCGCCGGCCTGGGCATCCCGGTGAACCGGGTCTTCCTCGTCACCTTCGCACTGGGCTCGGGACTGGCCGGACTCGGCGGGGCGCTGGGGGCCGACATCCTCGGGCTGGATCCGGGCTTTCCGCTCAAGTTCATGGTCTATTTCCTCATCGTCTGCGCCGTCGGCGGCACGAGCTCGATCACCGGTCCGCTGCTCGCGGCGCTGGTGCTGGGCATCGCCGACGTCTTCGGCAAGTACTACGTGCCCAAGCTCGGCTCCTTCATCGTCTACACGCTGATGATCGTGATCCTGCTCTGGCGCCCGCAGGGGTTGTTCACGCGCGGGAGCGGCAAGTGAGCGCGCTGCCTGGAGCCGCCGGCGCGGCCGGCCAGCTGCGCGCGCCGGCGCGCTGGCGCGCCTGGGAGATCGTGCTCTGGATCGCGATCTGGATCACGCCTTTCGCTTTCGGCGAGCAGGCGGCGCTGATCAACGAGATCGCGATCTTCGCCATCTTCGCGCTCTCGCTCGACCTCATCCTGGGCTACGCCGGCATCGTCTCGCTGGGGCACGCCGCGTACTTCGGCTTCGGCGCCTACGGGGCAGGCCTGCTCGCCAAATACGGCATGGGCGACCCGCTCGTCGGCCTCGCCTTCGGCGCCCTGCTCGGCGCGGTGCTGGGCTTCGTCACGAGCCCGATGATCGTGCGCGGCACCGACCTGACGCGGCTGATGGTGACGATGGGCATCGCCCTCGTGCTGCTCGAACTCGCGAACAAGTTCGACGACCTCACCGGCGGCGCCGACGGACTGCAGGGCGTGGTCATCGGCCCGCTGCTCGGCCACTTCGACTTCGACCTCGGGGCGCGCGTGGCCTCGTTCTATTCGCTTTCGGTGCTCTTCCTCGTCTTCCTGCTGCTGCGCCGCATCGTCCATTCGCCTTTCGGCGTCTCGTTGCAGGCGCTGCGCGACAACCGGCTGCGGCTGTCGGCCATCGGCCTGTCGATCAACGGCCGCCTCGCCGCGGTCTATACCCTGGCGGCGGCGCTGGCCGGCGGCGCCGGCGCCTTGCTCGCCCAGACCACCGGCTTCGTTTCGCTCGACGTCTTCGAGTTCCACCGCAGCGCCGACGTGATGCTCGCACTCGTCATCGGCGGCGCCGGCTGGTTGTACGGCGGCCTCGTCGGCGCCATCGCCTTCAAGGTGCTGCACGACCTGATCTCCGCCATCACGCCGCAGTACTGGACCTTCTGGATCGGCCTGTTCCTGGTCGTGTTGATGCTGGTCGGGCGCGAGCGCCTGCTGCGCCCCTGGACCTGGTGGAAACGATGAACGAGGTCGTGCTCCAGACCCACGAGCTGGTCAAGCGCTTCGGCGGCATCGCCGCGACCAACCACGTGACGATGGCGGTGCGCCGGGGCGCGCGCCATGCCCTGATCGGCCCCAACGGCGCCGGCAAGACCACGCTCATCAACCAGCTCACCGGGGTGATGCAGCCGACCTCCGGACGGGTGGTCCTGAACGGCCGCGACATCAGCGGCCTGTCGCCGAACAGCCGCGTCGGCCTGGGCCTCGCGCGCACCTTCCAGATCAACCAGCTCTTCACCTCGCTCACGCCGCTGCAAAGCCTGGCGATCGCGGTCTCGAGCCGACACGACGCCGCCAGGCGCTGGTGGAAGCCCCTGGGCAGCGACGGCGCCATCGCCGCCGAATGCGAGCAGCTGCTGCAGCAGTTCCGCCTCGAAGCCCATGCCGGGCAACTCACGCGCGAGCTGCCCTACGGCAAGCGCCGGCTGCTCGAGATCGCGCTCGCGGTGGCCTTGAAGCCGCAGGTGCTGCTGCTCGACGAGCCCGCTGCCGGCGTGCCGGCGGCCGAACGCGCCGACATCCTCGCCACCGTCGCCGCCTTGCCCGAGGAGGTCTCGGTGCTGCTCATCGAACACGACATGGACCTGGTCTTCAGCTTTGCCAACTGGATCACCGTGCTCGTCAGCGGCGCGGTGCTCACCGAAGGCGCGCCGGCCGAGATCGCGAAAGACGAACGCGTGCGCGCCGTCTACCTCGGCGAAACCGAGGTGCGCCATCATGGCTGAGCCCCTGCTCGAAGTGAAGGGCCTGACCTGTGGCTACGGCGAGGCCGTGGTGCTGAGCGACTTGAGCTTTGCGCTCGCCGAAGGGCGCTCGCTGGCCTTGCTCGGCCGCAACGGCACCGGCAAGACGACGCTGCTCGACACCCTGGTCGGGGTCACGCGGCGCCATGCCGGGAGTATCCGACTCGGCGGACGCGAGATCCACGCGCTGGCCGTGCACGAGCGCGCCGGCGCCGGCATCGGCTGGGTGCCGCAGGAGCGCAACATCTTCAAGTCGCTCACGGTGGCCGAGAACCTGACGGCCGTGGCGCGCCCCGGCGCCTGGACCGAAGCCCGGGTCTACGAACTCTTTCCGCGCCTCGAAGAGCGCAAGAGGAACCTCGGCACCCAGCTCTCGGGCGGCGAGCAGCAGATGCTCGCCTTCGGCCGTGCCCTCGTGCTCAACCCGAAGCTGCTGCTGCTCGACGAGCCGCTCGAAGGCCTGGCGCCGATCATCGTCGAGGAGTTGCTGCGCGCAATCCGCCGCGTCGCGCGCGACGAAGGCCTGCCCTCCATCGTCGTCGAGCAGCATCCGCACATGGTGCTCGGCGTCACCGACGACGCGATCGTGCTCGACCGCGGAACCATCGCCTACCGGGCGACCAGCGAAGCGCTGCTCGCCGACCCGTCCCCGCTCGACGCCTGGCTCGGCGTCGCGGCGCATTGACTGTTGACCCAGGAGTAATGCCATGACCGCACGCACCACCCCGCCTTTCCGCGCCGACCATGTCGGCAGTTTCCTGCGCCCGAAGTTCCTGCTCGACGCGCGCGAGCAGAAGGCGCGCGGCGAGATCACGGCCGAGCAGCTGCGCGCGGTCGAGGACAAGGCGATTGCGGAGATCGTCGAGGTCCAGCAGGACGTGGGGCTGCAGTCGATCACCGACGGCGAGTTCCGCCGCACCTATTTCCACATCGACTTCCTCGAGCAACTCGGCGGCGTCCAGACCGACATCCCGGTGACGATCAGGAAGCCCGACGGCAGCGAGGAGCTGGCGCCGCCGGTGATGAAGGTCATCGACAAGGTGCGCCACGTGAAGGACATCCAGCGCGCCGACTTCGAGTACCTGAAAGCCCAAGTCGCGCCCGGCATGACGCCCAAGGTGACGATTCCCTCGCCCACCATGCTGCACTTCCGCGGCGGGCGCGCCGGCATCAGCCGCCAGCACTACCCCGAGCTCGACCCGGCGTTCTACGACGACGTGGCGCGCGCCTACGGCGACGAATTGCAGTCCCTGTTCGACGCCGGCTGCCGCTACGTGCAGATGGACGACACCAACATGGCCTACCTCTGCGACGAGAAGATGCGCGAAGCCGCGCGCAGCCGCGGCGACGATCCGAACGAGCTGCCGCACCGCTACGCCGGCTTCATCAACAAGGTGGTGGCGCACAAGCCCGCGGGCATGACCTTGGCCATGCACCTGTGCCGCGGCAACTTCAAGAGCACCCATGCCGCGGCCGGCAACTACGAGCCGGTGGCCGAGGCGCTGCTTGCCGAGATGAACCTCGACGCCTACTTCATGGAGTACGACGACGAGCGCAGCGGCGACTTCCGCCCCCTGCGCTTCCTGCCCAAGGGCAAGATCGTCGTGCTCGGCCTCGTCACCACCAAGTTCGGCGAGATGGAGAGCAAGGACGCCCTCAAGCGCCGCATCGACGAAGCGGCGAAATATGCCCCGCTGGACCAGCTTTGCCTTTCGCCGCAATGCGGCTTTTCGAGCACGGTGCACGGCAACAACATCGCGGTCGAGGCGCAACGCGCCAAGCTGCGTCTGGTGGTCGAGACGGCGGCAGAAGTCTGGGGTTGAAGGAGAGAGTGGAGAGAGTGGTGGAGAGAGTTCGTCGATCATAAAGAGTCGAGTTGATCAGTTAATTTCTAGATCAACGTATGTCGCACAGGTTGCGCTTGACAGGTCATGACACTTGCGGCGCAATGCGACGATGATTCCCACAGAACCGATAGGCAGCATCCCGCGCCCCCCCGAACTGATCGCTGCCATGGCCGAATTCCGGGCCGGCCGCCTCGCATACACCGAGATCGAGCCGCTTTACGCGGCGGCCGTGGCCGATACGGTGCGTCGTTTCGAAGCCACCGGCTCACCGGTCATCACCGATGGAGAGCAGCGCAAGAGTCATAACTTCGCAAGCTATTGCGTCGACGGGCTTCCCAATTTCGTCAACGACGGCTTCCATCTGCGCTTCGTCGGCCATGAACGCGTCTGGCCGAGGCTGACCTCGGGGCCTTTCGCGTTCATGCGCCGCGGCGCCGAGTTCCTGGCCGAAACGCAGCGCCTGAGCAACCGGCAGGCCAAGCAGGCGGTGATCTCGCCCTCGGCGGTGAGCCTGTTCTATCCGGCGCGCGAACTGCCCGACTATTCGCGCGACGCCTTCATCGAAGATCTGCTGCGCGAACACGAGAGCGACATCCGCAGCTGCCTCGAGATGGGGGCTCACACGGTGCAGGTCGATTTCACCGAAGGCCGGCTCGCCGGCAAGCTCGACCCCTCCGGCGGCCTGCTCAACAGTTTCATCGGGCTCAACAACCTGGCGCTGGCGCGCTTCAATTCCGTGGAGCGCCGGCGCATCGGCGTGCACACCTGCCCGGGCGGCGACCGCGATTCGACCCACAGTGCCGACGTCGATTACTCCGCGCTGCTGCCCAGCTTGTTCGAGTTGATGGCGGGACGCTTCTTCATCGCCCTGGCGCGCGAGCCCGACCGACGCCGCGTGCTGGCCCTGGTCGCGCGCTACCTCAAGCCGGAACAGGTGGCTTATGTCGGCGTCATCGACCCGCTCGATCCGCGGGTCGAGACGCCCGAAGAGGTTCGCGACCGGGTGCTCGAGGCCGCCGAGTACATCCCGCTTTCGCAGCTCGGCACCACCGACGACTGCGGCTTCGCGCCGTTCAGCGACGACCTTTCCACCTCGCGCGAGACTGCGTTCGCGAAGATCGAGGCGCGGGTCGTGGGCACGCGCATGGCATCCCAGCAGCTCGAGGCGCGCTGGAGCCTGCAGTGACGACGACGCGCCCGGCTGCGGGCGGCGCGCCCGACGCCGAGCTGGATCAACCCGAACTCCTCGCCGCGGCCCTGGCCACCTCGCGCAGCATCTTTGCGGCGCAGGCGCGGGCCGAGCGCGAGCTTCGCGCCTTGCACGAGGCGCTGGAGAAGCGCAACGCCGAGCTCGCGGCCGCCAATTCCATCCTCGCCGCGACCCTGGACGCGACGCCGGTCGGGGTGCTCGTGATCCGGCGCGACGGCGCGGTGGGCTTGCGCAACCGCCGCTTCGAAGCGCTCTGGGCGCTCGGCGACGCGCCGGCACGCGCCGGCGAGGACTGGGTCGCGACCGTTTGCGCGTGCCTGGCGGAGCCGGCGGACTTCGAGAACTGGCTTTGTGTCGTGCGCGCGGCCCCCGAGCGCGAGCATGAATTCGAATGCCGCAGCCGCGACGGCCGCCATCTGCACTGCCGCACTTCGCCCCAGCGCCAGGGTGCCACCACCGTGGGCGTGGTGTTCAACTGGCTCGACGTCACCGAGCGCGTCCAGTCCGAGGAACTGCAGGCCCAGCTGCGCGCGGCCGAACTGGCCGCGCGTGCCAAGGCGCAGTTCATCTCGCGCGCCAGCCACGAACTGCGCACCCCGCTCAACGCGGTGCTCGGCTTCTCGCAGCTGCTGCAGCGCAACCCCATCGTGCTCGCCGACGCCCAGATCGCGCGCAAGGTGGGGCACATCCGCACCGCCGGCGAACACCTGCGCGCGTTGATGGACGATCTGCTGCAGATTTCGCGCGTCGAGATGGGGGCGCTCGCCCTCGAGGTCGAGCCGATCGATCTGGCGGCATTGCTGCGCCAGACGGTGGCCATCATGCAGCCGCAGGCCGATCAGCGTTCGGTCGAGTTCGTGTTCCAGCCCGCGCTGCCGGAGCGGGCCTGGATCCTGGGCGACGGCACTGCCGTGCGCCGGGTGCTGATGAACCTGCTTTCGAACGCCATCAAGTACAACCGGCCGCAGGGCCGGGTGACGCTGCGGCTGGCGCCGGCCGAGGCGAGCTGGGGGCTCGAAGTCGTCGACACCGGCGCCGGCCTCGTGCCCGAGCAGGTCGAGCACCTGTTCGAGCCCTTCAACCGCCTCGGCGCCGAGCGCAGCGGCATCGAGGGAACCGGGCTCGGGCTGGCCATCACGCACCAGCTCGTCCAGGCCCTGCAGGGCCGCATCGAGGCGCAAAGCTGGCCCGGCGTGGGCAGCTGCTTCACGCTGTCGCTGCCGCGAGCGCCTGGGGAGCCGGCGGCGTAGGCCCGCACGCGCTGCCGAACATCCGTGCCGCGACCGCCCCCGGCTCGTTGATGGTGCGCACCGCCTGGTAGGCCACCTCGGCCTCGGGGTAGCGGCGGCGCAGCAGGTTCAGCCATTGCTTGAGGCGCCCGGCGCGGTGGCGCGGCGCGACCGGGGCGGCCTCGCGCCGGCCGATGTGCTGCCAGTAGCCCTCGACGAGCGGCAGCAGCTCGCTCCAGGCCAGCGGCGCGCCGCCGCCGAGGCGGCGCGCGAGGCCGGGATCGGCGACGGCGCCGCGGCCGAGCATCAGGTCGGTGCAGCCGCTCTCGGCGCGGCAGCGCAGCGCATCCTCGACGCTCCAGATCTCGCCGTTGGCCACCACCGTGAGGCGCACCGCGGCGCGCACGCGGGCGATGCGGTCCCAGAACGCGGGCGGCCGGTAGCCCTGGCTGCGGGTGCGGGCGTGGACGACGAGCTCGCTCGCGCCGCCGTCCTCGATCGCATGGGCGTTCTCGAGCAGGCGCGATTCCTCCAGGTTGCCCAGCCGCATCTTGGCCGAGACCGGCATCCCGGCCGGCACCGCGCGCCGCACCGCGGCGACGATGGCATGCACGAGCTCGGGCTCGTCGAGCAGCACCGCGCCGCCGCGGTGGCGGTTCACGGTGGGCGCCGGGCAGCCGAAATTGAGGTCGATCCCGGCCGGCCCGAGCGCGGCGAGCCGGGCCGCGTTCTCGGCCATGCAGCCGGGGTCGCTGCCCAGCAGTTGCGCCCGTACCGGCGTGCCGGCCGGCGTGCGCGAGGCGTTGAGCAGCTCGGGCACGATGCGCGTGAACACGCGCTCGGGCAGCAGCTGGTCGGTGATGCGGATGAACTCCGACACGCACAGGTCGATGCCGCCGGCGCGCGTGATGGCGTCACGCAGGCTGTGGTCGAGCAGCCCCTCCATCGGGGCGAGAAGAAGGCGCATGCTTACCGCCTTGCCGCGGCCTGGCCGAAGCGCACAGGCCCGCAGGCGCCGCTCGCCGCAGCCGGCCGCGCTGCGCGGGGGGTCAACACAGCCGGTAGACGTCCAGAAGCACGCTGCGCGCCTCGCGCTGGCCGACGGCGATGGCGAGCACCTTGTTCAGGTGCAGCCATTGCGGCGCGCCGGTGGTGAAGCGCATCAGGGTGCGGAAGAAGTATTCGTCGCGCCCGGGCGATTCGCCGCGCGCCAGGCGCTGCATGACCTCGGGCGGGCCGTGGCGCAGGCCGTCGCTCTGGACCTCGATCAAGGCGCCGTCCTCGCTGCGGATGACGTAGTGGGCGGCGATCTCGAGCACCCCGTCACTGCGCTGGATCTGCCAGTCGACCCCGCCTTCGACCAGCGTGCCGTTGAGCTCGGGCCCGCGCACCGTGCCGCCGCCGAGCGGCACGTAGCGGCGCTCGCCATGCTTGGCCGGACCGAGGGTGACGAGGGCGCCGACCTCGCAGCGGACCTGCGTCATCGGCACGAGCGCAGGCGGGGCGGGAAATCCAGGGTTCATCGGCGGGGGTCCTTCCGTCAGGGGCGCGGCGGGCGCGGTCGCAAGCTCGCGATGATGCCGCAAGGCCGCTGGCGGGCGCTCGCGCCGCGGCAGGGATTCCCGGGCGTCGCCAAATACCGTGCCGCGCCTGCCGAAAGCCTGAAGGCCCGGGCGCGCCCGCAGCGGCTTTGCGCCTGCCCTGCCGCAGCCAGGGCAGGACGAGGGGCGCCGAGGAAGCGGGCGGTCGCGACCCGACCGATTCCGCAGGGGCGTCAGTCCATCGCGTTGAAGTTCGCGAGCTTCACACGACGGCCCCAGGCAGCGACCGCTGCCTTCACGGGTTCGATGAAGTCCACAGGCTGCTTCGCAGGGACGGAAAACCCGAGGTTCTTCATCGCGGCGATGTAAGCCGGGCTGGCGGTGATCTTCGCGACGGCGGCGCGCCACTCGTCGACCTTTGCCTGGGGCGTTCCCGCTTGCACGAACAGGCCGAACCAGTCGGTGCTCTCCAGCTGCGGCATGCCGACTTCACGGGCCGTCGGCACCTTGGGCATGCGCGGATTGGGCCGGGCTGAGGTGATGAACAAGGTGTGGAGCTTCTGGCCTTCGTACGGCACCAGCAGCTGCTCCGTCGTGATCAGCAGGGCCACCTGCCCGCCGATCACGTCGGTGACGGCCGAAGCGCCGCCCTTGTAGGGAATGTGGGTGAGTTCGACTCCGAGCGCCTTCTGCAGTTGCGCGCCGAGGAAGTGTTGCGGCGTGCCGACGCCCGGGGTGGCGAAATTGCTGTCTTTCGGGTGCTTGGCGGCCCACGCCTTGTACCCTGCGATGTCGGTTGCTCCTGAAGCCGGACCTGCGGCGACACCGAACCCATATTCAGCCAAGCTGCCCAGCCCGACAAAGTCGTTGACCGGGTCGTAGCGGGCGGACTTCAGCACCTGCGGCGTGAGCGCGAGAATGCTCGCTGGAATCACCGCGATCGTGTCGCCATCCGCCCTGGCGTTGCGCAGTTCGTCGATCGCCAGCTTGCCGCTCGCCCCAGGCTTGTTCTCGACGACCACCGCCTGGCCCGTGGCTTGCCGCATCTGGTCGGCGAAGGCGCGGGCGACGGCGTCTGGTGCGCCCCCCGCCGGGAATCCGACCAGCAGCCTGACGGTCTTGCCAGGCTGGGCGGCAGCGATTCCCGCCGCTGCAGCCAGCGTCAGGGCGAACAGGAAGCGAAGGCAGTTTCTGCGGTTCATCATGGTTCCAGGGATTCCTCGAGTGCGTGATTGGAGGGACGGGGCGGGCTCAGCGGAGCGGGCTCGGCGTGTACCCGCCGATGCCCTTGCCGGAGCGGATGGCCTGCTCGCCGCCGAACAGCTCGATCAGCTCCCGCTGCCGCTGCTTGGCGCGCCGGTCGACGTCTTCGGGGTCGAGCAGCTCGCGCAAGCGCGATTCCCAGCGCACGAGCTCGTCCCGGTAATCGGGGCGCGCAGCCAGGTCGACCATCTCCTGCGGATCCTGCTGCAGGTCGAACAGCTGCGGCGCATGGTCGCAGTAGTGCACGTACTTGAACCGCGCGTCCTGCAACATGAAGACCGCGGCACGGGAGCCGAAGGTGTGGTACTCGGAGAGGGTCGTGCGCTCGATGTCGAGCGGCCGGAACAGGGACTGCGAGCGCGGCGACGCGCTGCTCTTCGAGGCGGGCACGCCGACTGCATCCAGCACGGTGTCGTAGACGTCGATGTGGCTCACGCAAGCCTGCTCGACCCGTCCCCGTGCGACCTCCGGTCCCTGCAGGATCAGGGGCACCCCCACCGACTCCGCGTACATCGTGCTCTTGCCCCACAGGCCGCGGGCGCCGGCGTTGTCGCCGTGGTCGCTCAGGTACATCACCCGCGTGGACTGCTCCAGGCCGGCATCGGCGAGCGCCTCGAGCAGCCGGCCGACCTTGTCATCGAGGCAGCTGACGAGCCCGTAGTAGCCGCACAGCGCCCGCTGCACGTCGGCTTGGCTCTCGAAGTGCAGGTTGTAGCCGCTCTCGCGTGCGTATTGCCGGACGAACGGATGGGCGTCCTCGTCCACTCCGAATGCGTAGCCCTTCGGCATGCGCAGCTTCTTGTCGCGATAAAGGTCGAAGAACCTCTGCGGAACCGTCAGCGGGAAATGCGGCGCCACCAGCGAGACCATCAGCACCCACGGTTTCGCGCCGGCCTCGCGCTTGCCGTGCTCCGCGATCCATTCGATGGCACGGTCCGTGATGCGCTCGTCATAGCGCGTGTAGTCCGACTCGCCCGCCCTGGCCGAGCGCAGCAGGTTCGAACCGTCCCCGACCGATGCCGGCGGATTGCGCAGCAGCATCTTCACCTCGCCGCGGCCTGCGTGGATGTGCATGGGAAGCAGACTTTCGCTGAAGCCGTAGTCGTCGCCGTCCCAGCCCCGGTAGTGCAGCTTGCCGATCGAGACGACTTCATGGCCTGCGCTGCGCAGCGCGTGATGCCAGCTGGGGGTGCGGCCGTCGTAGGCGTCCACGTTGTCCCAGTACCCGGTTTCATGGACGTTGCGGCCGGTGGCCAGTGCCGCGCGGGCCGGCACGCAGATCGGACTCGCGCAGCTTGCGTTGGCGAAGCGGGTCCCGCGCGCGGCCATGGCATCGAGGTTCGGGGTCAGCACGTCCGGATGCCCGGCGCACCCCATGGCCGCGATGTTGTGCTCATCCGATAGGATGATCAGCAGGTTGCCTGGATGCATGGCGCAGTTACTGTTGTCATGACAACAAGGTTCGGGCCATATCGATGTCATGTCAACGAAATGGAGGAGTGCCCATGATGAAATCGGGGACAACGCGTGCCCAAGCCGACCCGTCCGGGGCGCAGCCGGTGCCCGCCTTCGAGCTGGGGTCCCTGCTGGGATACCGGCTCCAGAGATTGTCCGCGGCCATCGCTGCACTCGCCCAGCAGGAATCGATGGAGGTCGGCGGCCTGTCGCTGCCCGAATACCGGGTGCTGGTCGTCCTGCAAAGCCAGGGCGAGACCGGAGTGGTGGCGCTGCAGCGGGCCATGCTGATCGACAAGGCTTGGATCAGCCGCACGCTGGCCAGCCTTTCGGACAAGAAGCTGGTTGCCTGCGAGGCGGATCCCCACGATGCGCGGCGAACCCGGTTCCGACTGACGGCAAAAGGCCAGCGCACCGCGACCGCCCTGGTCGAGCGTGCATTCAAGCGGCAGGAGCGCATCCTCGCAGGCTTCTCTGCGAAGGAGGTGCAGCAACTCATGGCGCAGCTCGACCGCATCCAGGCCAACGTCGAGCCGCGTGAAGAGTAGGGCGGCGCCGGGCGGGCATGGGCCTGAAGGGTCCTGCTCGCCTGCGAACTGGCTGCCGCCCTGAACCTCGTGTCGGATCGCGCGCCCGAGGATTCGTCGGGCGCGCAGCCAGCAGCTCGGGCTGGCCGCCCCGGGAAGACCTGCGCGTAC
>JAGWTS010000526.1 GCA_028868875.1 Burkholderiales bacterium
ACGCTCACCTTCAAGCTCTACGACCTCGCGTTCCGCCAGACCAACATGGGCTACAGCGCGGCGATGTCGTTCTTCCTGCTTTTCATGATCATTGCCGCGACGCTTCTGCTGTACGTCTTCTGGGGCCGCCGCGAAGGGGCCGAAGCATGAGCCGTCCATCCCGCCCATCCCGCACATCCGGCCCGTGGCTGGCGCTCGCCGCCGCCGTGACCACCCTGTGGACGCTGCTGCCCATCTACTGGCTGCTGCGCATGGCGGCGATGTCGCCGGCAGACGCCAGCGCCTACCCGCCCCCGCTGTGGCCGCATTCGCTGCACCCGGCGGCCCTGCTCAACGTGCTCGGCTTCGCCTACACCGACGCCGCCGGACACGTCTTCCCGCCCTCGGGACAGTCGCCGCAGATCCTGCTCGGGCTGTGGAACAGCATCGTCGTCGCGGTGGCGGTGACGGTGATCACGATCCTCGTGATCGTGCCCCTGGCCTACGCCTTCGCCCGCTTCGAGTTCCGCGCCAAGACCGGGCTCTTGATGGCGATCCTGTTCTCGGTCTCGGTGCCGCCGGTGTCGACGCTGATTCCGTTCTACATCCTCTTCGTCGACCTCGGCCTGGCCGGCACGCGCAGCGGCCTCGTGCTCATCAACCTCACGGTGACAGTGCCCTTCGTCACCTGGATGCTGATCGGCTACTTCCGCAACCTGCCGCCGGTGGAACGGCTGGCGCGCATCGACGGCTTCGGCCGCATGGCGACGCTGCTGCGCATCATGATCCCGATGTCCAAGAGCGGCATCGCGGTGGCCGCGGTGGTCTCGTTCCTCTTCGCCTGGAACGAATTCGTGTTCGCCACGGCGCTCGTCAACGGCACCGATGCCACCACCTTGCCGACCTCGGTGTCGGGCCTGATGTTCCTGCAACCCAACCCGGGCCAATTGGCGGCCTCGCTGTTCCTGTCGCTCATTCCCGCCGGCGCAGTGGCCTATTTCCTCCAGCACCACATCGCCGATCTGGGCTTTGTCGACGTCGTGCGCTGATCACGCTCCGAACCCTGCACCCTCCCCATGACCACGATCCACATCGACCGCCTGCGCAAGATGTACAAGGAGCAGGTTGCCGTGGCCGAGACCACGATGACCCTCGAGTCGGGCCAGTTCGTCGTCTTTCTCGGCCCCTCGGGCTGCGGCAAGACGACCACGCTCAACTGCGTCGCCGGCTTCGAGGAGCCGACCTCGGGCCGCATCCTCTTCGACGAGCGCGACGTGACGACGCTGGCGCCGCACGAGCGCAACGTCGCGATGGTGTTCCAGTCGGCGCTGCTGTACCCGCATCTCACGGCGCTGCGCAACGTCGAGATGAGCCTGGTCCACGCCGGCATCGACGCCGCCGAGCAGAAGCGGCGCGTCGCCGAAGTGGTCGAGCTGCTGCACATCGGCGCGGTGATGCACAAGCGCCCGGGCGCACTCTCCGGCGGCGAGCGCCAGCGCGTGGCGCTGGCCAAGGCCCTCGTGCGCCAGCCCGACGTCTTCCTGATGGACGAGCCCTTCTCGGCCCTCGACGCGGCGCTGCGCAATTCGCTGCGCTCGGAACTCGTGCTGCTGCAAAAGCGCCTCGCGGTGACGACGGTCTTCGTGACCCACGACCAGGTCGAGGCGATGACGATGGGCGATGTCGTGGTCGTGATGAACGCCGGCCACGTCGAGCAGATCGGCAGCCCGCAGGACATCTACGAACGCCCGGCCAGCCGCTTCGTCGCCGGCTTCATCGGCAGCCCGCCGATGAACCTCGTCGACGGCCGCCTCGAAGCGCGCGCGGGCCGCACCTGGTTCAGGAGCGAATCGCTCGCCCTCGCCCTGCCCGATGCCCTGGTCGCCGGCGTCGGCGCCAAGGCCGGCGAGAGCGTGACGCTGGGCGTGCGCCCGCAGCACCTGGACCTCGTCGACGCGGGCCCGGGCCCCGGCGAAGGACAGGTGGCGGTCAACGCCTACGCGGTCGAGCGCCTGGGCAAGGAGAACATCGTCGTCGGCCGCCACGGCGAGCAGGTCTGGCGCGTCATCGCCGAACCCCATGTGCAGCCGGCGCTCGACTCCGCCCTGACGCTGCGCGTGCGGCCCGAGGCCGTGCACCTGTTCGGCGCGCGCAGCTGAAGCGGCCCCGCCACACGCCTGCGATACCCGCCATGCCTCGCTCCCCTGTCACCGCCGCCCCGCCCACACCGCGCCTGCCCGCGGCCGTGCGGCGCCAGCGCATCCAGCAGATGCTGGCCGAGGAAGGCTTTGTCGCGGTGGCCGAGATCGCGCGCCGCTTCGGCGTGTCGGCGATGAGCGTGCGGCGCGACCTGGACGCGCTGGCCGGCGCCGGCAAGATCCTGCGCAGCCACGGCACGGCCCTGCAGCCGGCACGCCAGGCCGCCGACGAGCACGAGCTGCAGTACGAAACGCGGCGCCGCCGCGCCGGCCAGGCCAAGGACCGGATCGCCCGCGCCGCGGCCGCGCTGCTCGTGCCGGGCGAGATGGTGGCCTTCGACGTCGGCAGCACGGTGCTGGCGCTGGCGCGCGAGGCGGC
>JAGWTS010000148.1 GCA_028868875.1 Burkholderiales bacterium
GGCACCTGCAGCAGCTTGACCCAGACCCCGATCATCGGCACGTTGAGCAGGACGAGCAGCACGTTGCCGATCCAGAAGCTGGCGATCAGGCCCCAGAAGATGTCCGGGTGCTCGGTGATCAACTGCGGCCCGGGCTGGATGCCCTTGATGATCAAGGCGCCCAGGATGAGCGCCATCACCACGTCGCCCGGGATGCCGAGCGACATCGTCGGGATGAAGTCGACCTGGGTCTTCGAATGGCTCGCCGCCTCGGGCGCGGCCACGCCTTCGAGCGCGCCCTTGCCGAAGCGGCTCGGGTCCTTGGCGATCTTGCGTTCGAGCGCGTAGGCGATGAAGGTGGTGATCGTCGGCCCGGTGCCCGGCATCGCGCCGAACAAGGTGCCGACGAGGGTGCCGCGCACCATCGGCCAGAATGCCTGCTTCATCTCGGCGCGGCTCGGACGCATGTCGCGCATGCTCACCTTGGCGTCGCTCGGCTTGGAGGTGTGGCGGTTCACGCTCATCAGGAAGTCGGCGATGCCGAACAGCCCCATGCACAAGGCGCCGAGATCGACCCCGTCGGAGAGCTCCGGGATGTTGAAGGCATAGCGCACGGTGCCGCTCGTCACGTCGGTGCCGACGACGCCGCAGATGAGGCCGAAGAGCGTCATCGCGATGCCCTTCAAGGGCGAGCCGCGCGACATCGTCGCCCCGGTGAGCAGGCCCAGCATCATGATCGAGCAGATGTCCGAAGGCCCGAACTTGAAGGCCACCGCCACCAGCAGGGGCGAGAGGAAGACCATGACCGTGATGCCGACCGAGGCGGCGAAGAACGAGGACATCATCGTGATGCCCAGGGCGGTGCCGCCCTTGCCGGCCTTGGTCATCGGGTAGCCGTCGATGCAGGTCACGGCATGCGGCGGGTGGCTCGGCAGGTTCAGGAGGATGGCGCCGATGGCCCCGCCGTACTGCGAGCCGTAGAAGATGCCCGCGAGCATCAGGATCGCCGGCACCGGCGGGATGACGTAGGTCAGCGGCAGCAGCATCGAGATCGTCGACAGCGCCCCCATGCCCGGGAGCACGCCGATGAGGTTGCCGATGAGCACCCCGAACACCGACCACATCAGGTTGTGCGGCTCGACGGCGATGCCGAAGCCGAACCACAGGTCCATCAGGCTTTGGTGCATCTCAACCCCAGGCGAACGGTTGCAGCGGCAGCGACAGGCCGACGCTGAAGATGAGCCAGCCCAGGAGCGTGATCGCCACGCCCAGGAGCGCGGCCTGGCGCACCGTGTTGTTGCGGTCGCCCAGGGCCGAGATGAAGACCGAGGCGAAGGCCGCCGGGATCAGCCCGCCGTACTTGCCCAGGACGACGAAGGCCGCCACCCCGCCCAGGATGCAGGCCCAGCCGCGCCATTCGGCGGGCTTGCCCTTGGGGTCGGGGCCGCGCCGCGCGGTGGCCGCGATCAGCAGCCCGACCACGACCATCAGCGTGCCGTAGACCACCGGCATGAAGCCCGCGCCCATGTGGGTGAGGCTGCCCACGTGGTAGCCGGCCCCCTGCACGCCCACCGCCGTGCCGAGCAGCACCATCAGGGCCGCTCCGTAGTGGTCTTTGTTCAATCGGCGAAGCCAGGACAAGAAACGCTCCCCTGCAGGGCCGCGGCGCTGGCGCCGCCAGGTCGTCGCACGGGTGTCATTTTCCGGCGCCGAAGTCACGGCCACCGCCTGGGCGGCAACCTCAGCGGCGGATTCTAGACAGCAGAACACACAGTCTGAATCGGAGCTTACGAGTAGTCGTCAGCGTCCGAAGCCGCGAAGCCGTGCAAATTCGACTTCGGCGGCCTTGGGCACGGTCACCACCTGTTCGCCGCTGCGGCCGAGCGCGCGCTGCGCCGTGGCCAGGACGCGGACCCGAGGCGTGCCTTCGAGCGCGGCGTCGATGAAGCGGTTGGCGACCTCGGGCGCGCGCTGGCAGTTGAAGAGGACGACGACCGCGTCCTGGTTGCCCAGGCGCTGCAGAAGCGGCCAGCCGGGATGGCCGCGGCCGGCCTGCGGTTCGTCGTCGCTGCGCACGAGGCTGCCCGGGCTCGGGCTGCCCTTGGCCAGATCGATCGCATCCAGCCAGAACACGCTGTCGTGGCTGGTGTGCAGCACGCGGCGCGAGCTCGCTTCGGCAGTGCGGCGGCGCGAGGGTTCGTGCTCGCCGACGACGGTGACGAGCCGGTGCGTCTGCAGCAGTTCGACCACGCGGTCGCCGATCGGGTCGGTTCCGCCCGCGGCCGGGCGCGGGGCCAGGGCGCGGCCCTGGCGCGGCGCTTCGGCCGGCGCCGCCGCGGCATCGCTCTCGACGTTGACCTGGGCGACGAAGCGGTAACCCCGGCGCGGCACGGTGACGATGGCCGGGGCACCGAGCAGTTTGCGCAGCGCCCAGATCTGAACTTTCAGATTGTTGGGCTCGACGCTTAATCCGGGCCATACCAGGCGATCGAGTTCATCAGAGCTGACAACTCGATCACGTCTTTCGATCAATGCCAGAAGCAGGTCGCAGGCGCGCCCGCCGATCGTCGTGACCTGTCCATCGATTTGAATCTGGCGCAGCTCCGGACGGAATTCCACGCGGCCGATCAAGTATCGCGACTGCATGATCAACACTGTAAGCGAATGAGCGACAATGCTTGCATACTGATTGGGATCTTCGAAATGCCGGCCTTGCAATCCAGGCGTGCCGACAACGCTTTCATGTCATGGGGCAAGGCGCCGAGCGGCCCCGAGGGAATGGAGTCCCGATGAGTCCGGCCAGCCTGAGCGCACTGGCGCAGCGCAGCTGGACCGAGTACCTGGCAGGCGTGGAGCCGCACATCCGCGAGCGCGTTGCGGCGACGGTGGAGCGCCTTGCCCCCGATCTCGCCGAGGCCTTCTACAGCGAGATGCTGACCGACGCCGACGCCAGCAAGTTTCTCGACCATGCGATCGTCGACGCCCGACTCCATGCGGCGATGGTGCGCTGGCTGCGCGGCCTGTTCTCGCCGAAGATGACGCTGGCCGAATGCCTGGCCGAGCAGACCCGCGCCGGCGAGATGCATGCCCGCGTCGGGGTGCCGGTGGAGCTGGTGGCCGCGGGAGCGCGCGTGCTCAAGCGCGGCATCGCCGCCGCGCTGGTGCACGAGGATCTCGCGCGCGACGACCTGCCCGCCGCCTTCCTCTACGTGCACGAGCTGTTCGACCTCGCGCTCGGGGCGATGACCACGGCCTTCAACGCCAGCTCGAGCCGGCTCACCCGGGCCGACGAGGCCTACCGCCTGTTCTTCCTCGGTCAGGACATGAAGGCCGAGCGCGAACGCCAGAAGTCGCAGCTGCTGGAATGGGCCCAGGACATCCTCGTGACCCATTACTGGAACGCCGCCGAGCTGGGCGCCGGCGAGGTGCCGAAGTGGACCGGCGGCTCGCAGTTCGAGCTCTGGCTGCAGCACAAGGCCTCGCTGCTGTTCGAAGGCGCGAGCGAGGTGGGCCGGATCCAGGAGCTGGTCTCGCACATCGAGGACGAGCTCCTGCCCGGGCTGAGCGGCGCGCGCGAGTCCAAGGCCAGTGCGCGCGCCATCGTCGCGGCGATCAACGCGCGGGTCGAGGAGATCAAGGCGCTCCTGGGCTCGATGTTCGACCGCTACATCGAGGTCGAGGACGGCCGCGACGGCGTCACCCGGCTCCTCAACCGCCGCTTCTTCCCCTCGGTGGCGCGACGCGAGATCGGCTTTGCCATGTCGCGCAACAGCCTGTTCGCGCTGTTGCTGGTCGAGATCGACGGTTTCGAGAGCCTGGGCGCGACCCTCGGCAGCGAAGGCGCCGACGCGGTGCTGGCGCAGATCGCCGACGTGCTCACCGACAGCGTGCGCGCCGGCGACTTCGTCTTCCGCTTCGGCGACGGCCAGTTCCTGGTGCTGCTGGTCGAGGTGTCCGAGACGAGCGCCTTGCCGGTGGCCGAAGGGCTGCGCAAGCGCATCGAGACCACGAGCATGCGCACCCTGCACCTGGGCTCGACCTTGGTCACGGCCAGCGTGGGCGTGGCCTTGTTCGACGGCCACCCCGACTACCAGCGCCTGCTCGACCGCGCCAACGACGCGCTGCAGCAGGCGCGCGCGATCGGACCCAACCGCTGCGCGGTGGCGGCGGACAAGACCGGCCTGCTCACGGGCTGAGGCCTGCCGCCGCGCGGCGGCGCGGCAGGCCGGGCCGCGCTGCACCGGCACCGCCACCGGCCGGGAATCAGCGCATCAGCGCATCAGCACAGGGCCGCGGTGACCTGCAGGTTGGCCAGCGCCGAAGCGTCGGCCGGGTCGATGCTGATGGCCACGCGCAAGGCTTGCGGCGTCAGGTCCAGGTGACGCAGGTCGACCGCGAGGCCGCTGAGCCCGGCCATCTGCGCCATCGACTCGACCAGCATCCCTGCGCTCAGCACGTTGCGGCGCGCGTCGAGCACGTCGGCGATGTCGAACACCAGCTCGTGCGCCGAGCGGATGCGCAGGCGTCGCACGCGCTCGGGGGCGGTGCCGGTGACGCTCACGATCGACACCAGCGCGGCCGCGGCATCGCCGCTCGCGGCCGAAGCCAGCTCGAACTCGAATTCGAGCGCGGCGCCGCGCGGCGCCGGCGCAACCGCGGCGAAGCGCTGGAGCCGGACCAGGCTGGCCGGGCTGTTCATGCGGCCTCCACGCATTCGACGACGAGGCCGTCGCGCAGGCACAGGCGCAGCGAGGTCCCGTCCAGGGTCAGGTTCGAGCCGACCATCACCGCCTCCTGCGAATGCGCCAGCGCATGCGCCAGTGCCGCGAGGCCGCGCACCTGCACCACGAGCGTGACGCGGCGCAGATCGGCATCGACGCTGGCGCCGCAACCGAGCAACTCGAAGCCGCCGTAGTCGCAGACCACGAGATCGAAGGCCGGATAGCGGGTGACCAGGGGCTTGCCGAAGCGGCCCTCGCTGTCGATCTCCTGCATCGAGGCTTCGAGCCGGTCGAGATCGACACAGCAGCGCAGCTTGATGCCGGCGATCTGGACCTTGCCCGCCCGATCGCTGCGCTCGATGAAGCGGCTCATCCGTTTCAGGTCCATCGCACCATCCCCAAAACATCGAGGATAGGCATCGACGACTTTAAAGTCATTTATGAACGCGGGAATCTTCCTCGTTCGACAACAGGGTTCTGGATAAGGCGGATCGCCGTTTCAAGGCAATTCATTTGTCATAACTGACAATCTAATTCGAGCTGAATGGGAAGGGATCGAATCACCGCGATCGATTCGGGTTCATCCGATTGGCCTGAGGCGGGGCTGCGCCTCGGCGGGGTCATCGGCCCAGCGGAAGTCGGCGTGGTTGCGACGCAGGAAGGCATGGTGGACTTCATCGAGGAATTCGGCGTAGGAAAGCAGTCGCCGCGGCGGGCGGTCGCGCCCGGCAGGACCGAAGAGCTCGCCTTCGCGCTCGGGAACGCGGTTGCGGGGTGGATCGCTGCGGATGTCGAAGAAGCGCAGGTCGCTGCCGTCCGGATCGTAGAGCGCGACGTACAGGCCTTCGAAACGGTCGGCTTCGTCGTTCGGCGAGGAGCGGCCGCTGAAGGGCCGCAGGTGCCGAACCCAGCTTCCGAAAGACGAGGGGCTGGCGCCGCCTCTCGCGTCGCTGCAGGCGTCGAACGGCAGGCAAAGCACGCCGACCATCACGGCATAAGGTTGGCGTTGGTGGTAGCCGTTGGCCTCGATGCGCAGTTCCTCCTCGTTGCGCTTCATGTTGTGCGTGTAGCGCTGCGCCCCCGTCGTCTCGCGCAGATGGACCGATTTCAGCGAGATGCCGAGTCCCAGGCCGAGTTGCGGGGTCGAGAAGTTGACGTCGAGCTGCTTGCTGCCACGCACCGACGCCGCGCTGCGCGCCGGGCTTGCGCTGATTCCGGGCATGCGAGGCCCGAGGTCATACGCGAGCGAGCGCGCCATCGCGTCGGCAAAGGCGATCGCGTACCGGTTCTTCCCGTCCGCCTTCGCCGTCGAATCGGGGCGGGGCGCCGCCGCTTCCAGGATCTCGCGCAGAACCCGTGTGCCGTGCGGTACGGGGTCGACAGTCCTGCTTCTCGGCGGTTTGGAAGCCATCGCGGGGCGCTCGTCAGCGATTCAGAAGGCGCCATGCTAGTGCAGCAAGTGATCGCCCAGCGCCGGCCTGGCACTCCCAGATCGTTTCGACCTTCCAGCCGAGTTGCAGCAGCGCCCGGCGCTTGCGTGCATCGCGCGCGCGGTTCTCGTGGATCTTCGCGTCCCAGTAGGCGATGTTCGTCTTGGCGCGCACCTTGCCGTGGGCGCAGCCGTGGCCGTGCCAGAAGCAGCCGTGGACGAAGACGACCGAATGCCTTCGCGCCAGGACGATGTCGGGCCGGCCGGGAAGGCGCGCGTCGTGGACCCGGAAGCGAAGGCCGCAGGCGTGCAGATATCGTCTGACCGCAAGTTCCGGCGCGGTGTTCTCGCGTCCCACCTTCTTCATCAGCGCCGAGCGCTCGGCGCTGGTGGCCAGCCCCTTCGACGATGCCGGGCCTGCCACGCCGGAACCTCGGGCGGCGCGAAGCCTATGCAGGCAGCAGATCGAGTGCGAGCTGCGCTTCGGGTCGCGGCGCCGGCATCGATCCGCCCATCGCGGCCAGATGGGTCTCGACGGCGGTGATGAATCCGGGCTCGAAACGCAGCTTCGCGCGCCGTGCCCGACTGAGGAAGCCCGCAGTGGCCTTGATCGAGAGCAGTTGCTGGCCTTCGATGTCGCGCATGAACTCGGCGAGCGGCGGCGGCTCGATGCCGAGCGGGTCGGTGGCGATGCGCACCGTGTGGCGGCGCCGGCCGTCGAAGCGCGCCGCGCGCGGCACCTTGCCGTCGGCCGCGAAGGGAAGGTCGCGCGAGAGGTCGTAGCTTCCCGGTCGCAGCAGACGGTCGCCGATCCAGCGCGCGACCGGCACGCTCACGGCGCTGCCGACGAGGCTCCAGCGCACCGAGCGCGGCGCAATGTCTTCGGCGGGCCGGGTCCAGCCGGCTTCGAAGCCTTGCAGGCGCTCGCCGTCTTCGATGCCGATTTTGATGATGCGGCCATCGGGCATCAGCACTGCGGGCGGCGACGGAATGCCGATCGTGCTGCCGTTCTTCAGGGTCGGCACCGCGTCGACTGCCCAGCCCAGGCCGCTCAGTCCCTCGGTCCAGTAGAAGCCGTGCGGCAGGGTGCCCAGGGCGCTGCGGCGGCGCGCGATCGGGGCCTCATCGGCCAGCAGAACCGCGGCCGGGTCGTACTCGCGCGAGGCGACGAGGAACACCCGTTCGCGCCGCTGCGCCAGCCCGAAGGCATAGGAATCGACGACGCGGTAGGCCCAGCGATAACCGCGCCGCTCGAACTCGCCGACGATCGCGCGCATCGCGCTGCCGCCGTTGAGCTGGAGCATGAAGGGCACGTTTTCGAGGATGACGGTCGGCACGCGCCGGCGCGAAAGCAGGCGAAAGACCTCGCCGATGAGGCCGGACTTCTCGCCCTCGAGCCCCGCCGTCTGCCCTGCCTGGCTCAGATCCTGGCAGGGGAAGCCGGCGCATAAGGCATCGATGCGCGCCGGCAGCGAACGCAGCTTCGTGATGTCGTCGCGGTATTCGATGCCCGGGAATCGCGCTTCGAGCACGGCGCGCGATGCCGGCAGGATGTCGCAGACGAGTTCGGTGCGGTGGCCGGCACGGTGTAGGCCGAGCTCGAAGCCCCCAATTCCAGCGAACAGTCCGGCGATATGAAGCATATGGATTTTTATCCAGTGGCCGGCATCATACCCGCGCCGTGCTCAGGCGCTCAAGCCGTCGGCAGCTTGTAGTCCTTCAACATCTCCCGCAGCTTGTTCTTCTGCATCTTGCCGGTCGCGCCGAGCGGGATCGCGTCGACGAAGACCACGTCGTCCGGGGTCCACCACTTGGCGATCTTGCCTTCGTAGAAGGCCAGCAGCTGCTCCTTCGTGACTTCGGCGCCGGGCTTCTTCATCACCACCAGCAGCGGGCGCTCGTCCCACTTCGGGTGGAATGCGGCGATGCAGGCGGCCATCGCGACCGCGGGGTGGGCCATCGCGATGTTCTCGAGGTCGATCGAGCCGATCCATTCGCCGCCGGACTTGATCACGTCCTTGCTGCGGTCGGTGATCAGCATGAAGCCGTCGCTGTCGATGCGCGCCACGTCGCCGGTCGGGAACCAGCCCTGACCGTCCACATACGCCAGCGGGTCGCCGCCTTCGCCCTTGAAGTACTCCGAGACGATCCACGGCCCCCTCACGTGCAGGTCGCCCGATTCGGCGCCGCCCCAGGGCAGTTCCTTGCCGTCGCCGCCGACGATCTTCATGTCGACACCGTAGACCGCGCGCCCCTGCTTGGCCATCACGGCATAGCGCTCGTCGGGCGGCAGGTCCTTCTGGCCCGCCTTGAAACTCGCCACCGTGCCCACCGGGCTCATCTCGGTCATGCCCCAGGCGTGCAGCACGTGGACGTCGTATTCGTCGCCGAACTTGCGCAGCATCGCCGGCGGGCAGGCCGAGCCGCCGATCACGGTGCGGCGCATCGTGCTGAACTTCAGGCCGTTCTGCTCGACGTAGCCGAGCAGGCCCTGCCAGACCGTGGGCACGCCGGCCGAGACGGTGACCTTCTCGCTTTCGAACAGCTCGTAGAGCGACTTGCCGTCGAGCCCGGCGCCGGGGAAGACGAGCTTGGCCCCGGTCATGCAGGCCGCGTAGGGCAGGCCCCAGGCGTTGACGTGGAACATCGGCACCACGGGCAGGATGCTGTCGCTGGCCGAGCAGTTCAGCGAATCGGGCAGGGCGATCGCGAAGGTGTGCAGCAGCGTGCTGCGGTGGCTGTAGAGCACGCCCTTGGGGTTGCCGGTCGTGCCCGAGGTGTAGCACAGCGAGCTCGCCAGGTTCTCGTCCAGCAGCGGCCATTCATAGCGGTCGTCCTGGGACTCGACCAGCTCTTCGTAGCACAGCAGGTTCGGGATCTTCGCGTCCGCCGGCATGTGGGCGCGGTCGGTCATCGCGACGAAATGGCGGATCGTCTTCGTGCGCCCGGCGATGGCCTGGATCAGCGGCAGGAAGCTCAGGTCGAAGAACAGCACCTGGTCTTCGGCGTGGTCGGCGATGTAGACCACCTGGTCGGGGTGCAGCCGCGGGTTGACCGTGTGCAGCACCGCGCCCGAGCCGCTCACCGCGTAATAGAGCTCGAGGTGGCGGTAGCCGTTCCAGGCCAAGGTCGCGATGCGATCGCTGGTCTTTACGCCGAGTGCGGCCAGCGCCTTGGCCATCCGGCGCGAGCGGCTCGCGATCTCGCGGTAGGTCGTGCGGTGGATGTCGCCTTCGACGCGCCGCGACACCACCTCGGCGCCGCCATGGTGGCGCTCGGCGTGGACGATGAGGGAAGAGATCAGCAGCGGCAGCTGCATCATCTGGCCATTCATTGTTTTGTCTCCTGGGGTCTGGACAAGCCCCGCGCGCCCATTCTGGCGCATCGCGCGGCGCCCTAGCCGACGAGCCGTCCTGCGAGGCGGTTGTGGCGCTCGACGAGCAAGGCCAGCTCGAGCGTCGCGAGCCGCCCGTCGCGCACGACGAAACGCCCGCCGACGACGTTGCTCCGCACCCGGGGCGGCTGGCAGAACAGCAGCGCCGCGAGCGGGTCGTGCAGGGCGCCGGCGGTGCCCACTTCGTCGAGCGCAAAGGCGACGAAATCGGCCGCCATGCCGGGCGCGAGATGGCCGATGTCGTCGCGCCCGAGCACGCGCGCGCCGCCGCGGGTGGCCATCTCGAGCGTCTCGCGCGCGCCCAGCGCCGCGGCGCCATGGGCGACGCGCTGCAGCAGCAGCGCCAGGCGGGCTTCGGCCAGCAGGTGCGAGCTGTCGTTGCTGGCCGAGCCGTCGACCGCGATCGAGACCGGCACCCCGGCATCGCGCAGCGCGCGCACCGGCGCCACGCCCGAGCCCAGCCGCATGTTCGAACCCGGGCAATGGGCGACGCCGGTGCCGCTGGCGGCGAACGCGGCGATGCCCGCGGCGTCGAGCTTGACGCAGTGGGCGTGCCAGACATCGGGCCCGAGCCAGCCCAGCTGCTCGGCGTATTCGGCCGGGGTGCAGTTGAACTTCTCGCGCGTGTAGGCGATGTCGCTGTCGTTCTCGGCGAGGTGGGTGTGCAGGCTCACGCCGTGTTCGCGCGCAAGCAATGCGGCGTCGCGCATCAGCTCGCGGCTCACCGAGAACGGGCTGCAGGGGGCGACGACGATGCGCTGCATCGCGAAGCGCTGCGGGTCGTGCCAGCGCTCGATCAGGCGCTGGCTGTCGGCGAGGATCGCGGCTTCGCCCTCGACCACGCTGTCCGGCGGCAGGCCGCCCTGGCTCGCGCCCACGCTCATCGCGCCGCGCGCGGCGTGGAACCGCAGGCCGACCGGGGCCGCGGCTTCCAGGCAGTCGTCGAGGCGGCAGCCGTTGGGGAAGAGGTAGAGGTGGTCGCTCGTCGTGGTGCAGCCCGAGAGCGCGAGTTCGGCCAGCGCGATCTGCGTCGAGACCGCGAGCATCTCGGGCGTGAGGCGCTCCCACACCGGGTAGAGCACGCGCAGCCAGTCGAAGAGCGTGGCGTCCTGGGCCGGGCGCAGCGCCCGCGTCAGCGTCTGGTAGAAGTGGTGGTGGGTGTTGACGAGGCCGGGCACGACGATCTGGCCGCGCGCGTCGATCACGGTGTCGGCGCTGGCGGGCAACTCGGCGCTGGGGCCCACGGCCTCGATCACGCCGTCGCGCGCGAAGAGGGCGCCATCGGCGATCTCGCGCCGCGAATCGTCCATCGTGACGAGCAGGTCGGCGTGGCGCAGCAGCAGCGTGGTCGTCATGGCGGGGTGCCGCGGGCGGGCCGGCGCGCGGTGTTCATCGGTTCCGGAATCGGGGCGTCGCCCGGGGGCTCCGGGTTCAGGAGCCGCGATAGGTGCCGTAGCTCCAGGGGCTGACGAGCAAGGGCACATGGTAGTGCCCCGCGGCGTCGGCGATGCCGAACTCCAGCGGCACGGTGTCGATGAAGGGCGGCTCGGGCAGCACCGTGCCGCGGGCGCGGAAATAGGGCGCCACCTCGAAGAGCAGGCGGTAGCGGCCGACGGCCATGGCCGCGGCATCGAGCAGCGGGCCTTCGCTGCGGCCGTCGGCATTGAGGGCGAACTGCTTCAGGGTCGACCATTGCGCGCCGTCCTGGCGTTGCAGGGTGACCTTCATGCCCGCCGCCGGGCAGCCTGCTGCGGTGTCGAGTACGTGGGTGCTGAGGTGTCCCATGGGGCCGGTCGCGGATCGTGGAGGTTCACAAAGTGTATACAGTTTTGGATACACGTCAAGAACCACGGGCGCACCAAGACGGAGGCCGGGCGCCGCGCGCTGGTGCAATCACGGAGGCAGCGGCGCGCACGGAACTTGCAGAATCGAGCGCTTTGCCGACCCTCGGAGATCCTGATGACCTGGAATGTGCCCGCGCGCCGCCACCTCGCCCTGCTGGCGGCGGTCCTGTTTGCCCTGCCCCTGGCTGCGCGCGCCGACACCCCCATCAAGTTCCAGCTCGACTGGCGCTTCGAAGGCCCGGCCGCGCTCTTCCTGGCTTCGTCGGCCAAGGGCTACTACAAGGCCGCGGGGCTGGACGTGAGCATCGACGCCGGCAACGGCTCGGGCGGCACGATTTCGCGCGTGGCCTCGGGCGCCTACGACATGGGCTTCGCCGACATGGCGGCGCTGATGGAGTTCGCCGCCAACAACCCCGACGCGCCGAACAAGCCGGTCGCGGTGCTGATGGTCTACAACAACACGCCGGCGGCGGTGCTGACGCTGAAGAAGAACCACATCACCAAGCCCGCCGACCTCAACGGCAAGAAGCTCGGCGCCCCGGTCTTCGACGCCGGGCGCCGCGGCTTTCCGATCTTTGCCAAGGCCAACCACATCGAAGGCGTGAAGTGGGTGAGCATGGACCCGGCGCTGCGCGAGACCCTGCTCGCGCGCGGCGAGGTCGACGCCATCACCGGGTTCTCGTTCACCTCGCTGCTCAACCTCGAGGCGCGCGGCGTGAAGGAGTCCGACATCGTCGTCATGCCCTACGCGAAATACGGCGTGCGCCTGTACGGCAACGTGATCATCGCGAGCCCGAAGATGATCAAGGAGCACCCGCAGGCCATCAAGGCCTTCCTCCGCGCCTTCCTGAAGGGTGCGAAGGAGGTCATCGCGCGTCCGGAAGACGCCATCGACTACGTCAAGGCGCGCGACGGCATCATCGACGTGGCCCTCGAAAAGCGGCGCCTGCGCCTGGCCGTCGATTCCGTCATCGACAGCCCCGACGCCCGCGCCGAGGGCTTCGGCCGCGTCGACCATGGGCGTCTGGCCTTGATGGCTTCGCAGGTCTCGGACGCCTTTGGCACCAAGTCGCGCGTCGACCCGGCCGCGGTCTGGACCGATGCCTTCCTGCCTTCGGCAGCCGAGTTGAACATCCTGCCGCCGGCCAAGTAAGCGGCATGGCTTTCGTCGAGTTCGAGCACGTCTGGCTCGCCTACAACGAAGCGCTGCAGGCCCGCGGGCATTACGCCGTCGAGGACATCTCGCTCGAAGTCGATGAAGGCGAGTTCATCGCCATCGTCGGCCCCTCGGGCTGCGGCAAGTCGACCTTCATGAAGCTCGCCACCGGCTTGCGCATGCCGAGCAAGGGCCGCATCGCGATCGCCGGCGCGCCCGTCACCGGCCCCTTGAAGATCAGCGGCATGGCCTTCCAGGCGCCGAGCCTGCTGCCCTGGCGCACGACGCTGGACAACGTGCTGCTGCCGCTCGAGATCGTCGAGCC